>CAZWOB010000009.1:0-12201 GCA_964635295.1 uncultured bacterium | reverse complement strand
TTGTCCTCCTGACGATAACGGATTTTTGAGGTGCAAGCGTAAGGCCTCTCTGGCGCTCCCTTTGAAGAAACCCAGGAAAGTTCGTTTGCCTGTAAACCGCTCGCATACAAAGCGGGATGCTCGGCCCCCTGCTCGACAAAGACGATATTATTCTCCACATCTTTTCCCACGACAAACCAGGCATCCCCTGGCCCGCCAATCCCCAGCCCCCTGCGCTGGCCGATCGTATAAAACGGGACGCCGTCATGCCGGCCGACAACCTTGCCATCCTTTGTCTGAAAATCGCCAGGTGAAAACGAGATATACTGCCCGAGAAAATCCTTGAAGTTCCGCTCCCCGATAAAACAGATTCCCGTGCTGTCTTTTTTTGAATGGACAGGAAGATTGTGCCGGCGGGCGATCTCACGCACCTCTTTTTTGGGAATATCTCCGATCGGGAACAGCACATTGCGCAGAATATCGCTTTTGACAGTGTATAAGAAATAACTTTGATCTTTCGCTTGATCGACGCCTTTCAACAGCTGTGCTTCCCCATCATGGATCCGGGTGCGGCAATAGTGGCCGGTCGCCAGAAAATCCCCGCCTAACTCCTTCGCTTTCTCAAACAACACTTTAAATTTGATCTCGCGGTTGCACAGGACGTCAGGATTTGGCGTATATCCTTTTTTAAACTCTTCCAGACAGTCCGCGAAAACAGAGTCCCAATATTCCTGAGCAAAATTGACACCGTAATAGGGAATGTCCAAAATGTCGCAAACACGAGAGACATCCTCATAGTCTTCGGCAGAAGCGCATTGACCGTTGGCGTCCTTTTCCTCCCAATTTTTCATGAACAGGCCGATCACCGAATATCCCTGCTGCTTCAACAACAAGGCCGCAACCGACGAATCGACCCCTCCCGATAAACCTACGACGACAGTTTTAGACATTTAACTCTTTTATGTTGAATATTTTGAAAAAAATTATACCAAATATTTACGTATCATGCAAACTTTTGCTCATATGGAACCCGATGACTACCCCTATCCCCATTTAAAAGAGATCTATCTTGATTTCACCAACTGGAAGAATTGGGACACTGTCAAACCCGAAGGGATTATCACCGGCTGCGACTGGAAAATGCAGACCATGATCCCCTGGTGGTGGAAGCACTTCAGCAATTACAATTCGTTACCCGTTACTTTCATCGATATGGGACTGTCCGATGCTATGCGCCGCTTTTGCGAAAGCAAAGGCACAGTTGTCAAACTGCATATTCCAAAATATCTGTTAAAGCGGCGTATCCCCCTATCCGAAAAAATCCATCCTAAGGCAGAGAAACGGCAAAAATTGGAACGGCTGTCCTATTTTTCCAAGCCTTTCGCTATGCTGAAAACCCCCTATCAACATACTGTGTGGATCGATATCGACTGCCAGGTCCAAGCGCCCCTTTCACAACTCTTCGACTATTGCGAGGGGCAGATCGCTTTGACCCCCATGTCGCCCTATAAACAGAAAAATCCGACACAACAGGAAGCCATGCCTTCAGATAAAGTCCTGTACAATAGCGGCGTGATCTGTTTCAAGAGGGGCGAACCCTTGATGCATGACTGGGCGGTCGCCTCTGTTTGCAGGGAAAAGTGGTATTTTGGGGACCAGGACATTTTAAACGCCCTCATCTATGAACAGAAAACCAAAGTCACCTCACTTCCCAACACCTACAACTGGATTGTCAAGGAATGGGGCAGTAACCCCAATGCAAAAGTGGTTCACTACGCTGGCCTTGGTAGATGGTACGACCACGACAGCTTTTCCAAGTTCAAGATCCGCCTGCCGAAAAAACCCTACCACTGGTGAACGAGTGACGCGCAACAGGTGTTGTTGTAAACGCTGACCGATGTGCGGAACATATCTAAAATTCTTTCTACGGCAAGAATTAACACGATGCCGTCTGCGGGAAGCCCAACGCTTTGCAGGACGACGACAATGCTGACAATACTACCGGACGGGATGCCGGCGACCATTCCAAGACTTGTAAAAAGACCTAAAATGATGATCGGAGCAAGAGTTACCAAACTCATCTCCAGATTGTAGGCCTGAGAGATAAAAATCACCGCGCTCGTCACATATAATGCCGTACCGGCCAAGTTGATCGTACTCCCCAATGGGAGAATAAAGCTGCACAAGCTATTGGGAAGACCCGCTCGCTCTTCCATACACTCAATGGTGATCGGCAACGTGGCTGCTGAGGAGCTCGTACTGTATGCGGTGACGACTGCGGGAAAAACCGCTCGAAAGTGTTTCCAGGGACTGACATCCGCACCAAACTTCAATAGAAAAGAAAGTGTTACGAACATGTGGATCCCAAGCCCTGCCATCACAGTTAAAAAGAAAATAGAGACCGGCTTAATCGTCCCCAAGCCTGTTGTGGCAGTGACTTTGGCCATCAGGCCAAATACTCCGATGGGCAAAAATTCCATCACGAGATGAGTCATCCGGAGCATGATCTGAAAGACGCCGTCCCAAAAGCGCTGCATCGTCTCTGAAAGCCGAGAGTCCACTCTCGGGATAAAATAGCCAAAAAGGAGACTGAACAGGATCAGTCCCAACAGTTGTCCCTCTGCTGCGACAGAAAGGATATTGGAAGGAACGAGACGGAACAGGATGTTTTCAAATTTATCAAATAAACCGAGTTCGTTGTTTTGACCGAAATCCGTGAATTCCGTCGTTGAAGACAGTTCGTGCACAAACTTATAATCGATCGAATCTCCAGGGCCAACGAGTAAAGTCATCACCAGTCCTGTCAAGACAGCGATCAAGCTGGTCAAGATAAAGTAGAAGAATGTCCGCCGACCAAGCTTTGAAAATTCCTTATCGGCCCCCACTCTCGCGGTACCGGTAATAATCGAAGAAGAGACCAAGGGAACGACAACAATGGTCAGAGCATTGAGGAAAAGCTGGCCCAAAAGGTTGAAAACACGGATCCAGGGAACACCGAAAATTTCCGCGTCCTTGCCCGTGACCAGCCCTGCGATCGCCCCCAAGGCAATGGCTAGAAAAACTTTTAACAAAACTCTTTTTTTCTTCATAATCGGAGAATATCCTACTTAATCGAGGAATTCCAGGCAATTGTTTACCCAGCTATTTTATCTTATTATCGTATTACTGATCATCAGCTTCGCGCCGCAATATCCCAATCACTCCTTGACGTCCTCGCCATTGATCGCACTCCTCTTAGGATCTGTCACTTATATCATCACGCTGACTCTTATTGCCGTTCAGAACATCCTTTTCTCCAAGTGGCTGCGCACCTCCCGCAACCTGCTCCTTGGAGGGACAAATCTGCTGCTGATCGTTTTTCTCCTGGCCTGGCACTTTGTCTTCGTTCCCCAAAGCGCCCTTCCCCCCTCCTCTTTACTCGTCACCCTCCTCTCCCTCTCTCTCTATTTCGGAGGGCTCTATACCTATTACCTGACCGCCTACCCACGGATCCCCGCGGGAAGCAGAGGATTGGTCGGTTCCGCCAACGCATACGCAATCAACCACATCCGATTTATCCTTCCATTTTGTATTCCATTCCTGCTTTTGACCTGCCTGATCGACGCGGTCACCTTTTTACCCTCGGAAGAGGCTCAACAATGGCTTGTTCAGCAACTGGAAAGCCGCACGGGATTTGCGTTCTTTATCGCTGCCCTTTTTCTGTTCCTTATTCTCATCCTCTTGTTCTACCCTCCTCTCACCATCAGAATTTGGAAATGCCGCGACCTTCCGGCTTCTGAACTGAGGGGCCGATTGGAAAAACTGTGTAAGAAGGCAGGATTCCAATATGGCGGAATGAAAACGTGGACGATCCTGAACCATTCCTATACAGCGGCCATCGTCGGCATCCTGCCCCGTTTTCGCTATGTGATGTTCACAAGACGACTGCTTGACGAGCTCTCTCCCCGTTCGATCATCGCTATTTTATCGCATGAGATCGGGCACAGCGCTCGCAGACACCTGCTTCTATATCCCGCAATCATCTTCGGCATGCTGATCTTGTTCGGATTGGTCTCACAGCTTTTCGGCCCTGCATTCGATGCATGGTTCGCTAAGAACGCCCAACTTTACCCTTCACCCATATGGGAGGCGGTTTACCCTGTTGCCCTTTTAATGATCTATGCCATCTCTTTTCTCATCTACCTCCGAGTGGTGTTCGGTTACTTTTCCCGTCTTTTCGAGCGTCAGGCGGACCTGCATGTCTATGAGATGGACATTCCACCGGACGATATGCAGCTGGCCTTGGATGAAATTGGCCACGTCACAGGCGGTACCCACCAGATCCCCTGCTGGCACCATCACAGCATCCAAAAACGGATCGATTTTTTAGAAGCGACCAAACAAGATCCGTCGTTGATCGGCAAACATCACCGACGGGTTCGGCGCAGCTTGATCCTCTATTTTCTCTTACTGGGGATCGGAATTTACTTTACTTACGCTGGATAATCCTGGAATATCTATTGAAAAAAAGGCAGAAGCTCATGCAATCGACACTTCTTGAACAGCTCAAAGAACTCTATGGACAATCGGAAGAGAACGCGTTGGATGAGTTTCAAACATTTTTATCTTTTCCCAGCATCAGCTCAGAGAAGGAGTACTCCACCCACTTGCTTGAGTGCGCGGACTGGCTAATGGAACGGATGGAATCCCTTGGGTTCAAAACACACATATGGGAAACCTCCGGGCATCCCATCCTCTTTGGTGAAGATCTTAGCGCGGGACCGGACAAGCCCACTTTATTGATCTACAACCACTATGACGTACAGCCGGTCGATCCCCTTGAACTGTGGGAATCGCCTCCTTTTGAGCCCTCGATTCGCAACGGACAGATCTACGCGCGCGGAGCCCAGGACAATAAAGGGCAATGCTTCTACGTCATGCAGGCGCTCAGGCTATTGAAGAAGACCCATGGCCAGTTTCCCATCAACATCAAGTGGTTGATCGAAGGGGAAGAGGAAACGGGCAGCGAAGCGCTGGAAGCGATCCTTACTCAAAAAAGACAGGAACTCCAGGCCGATCACCTGGCAATTGTCGATCTCGGCATTCCCGGGCCGGAGATCCCTGCCATTACATTAGGCACACGTGGGATCATCACGATGGACGTCACCGTCAGTGGGTCAAGCACCGATCTGCATTCCGGCTCACATGGAGGAATTGTCTTCAACCCTATTCATGCGCTGGTTCAAATGCTGTCCGGCTGCCGAGACCTGGAAGGCAATATCACGGTTCCCGGATTTTACGACGACGTCTCCCCTTTAGGTGAAAATGAGAAAGGAATGCTCTATCTTGAGTTTGACGAGAAAGGGTATCTTCAGGCATTCGGTGCAAATCCAACGGGGGGCGAGAGACGATTAACTCCTCTGGAACGTGCGTGGACCCGTCCAACCCTTGAGATCAATGGAATCAATGGTGGATATACTGGCGACGGGTTCAAAACTGTGATCCCAGCTCAAGCTTCCGCAAAACTCTCCTGCAGGCTTGTCCCTGGTCAAGACCCTCAGAAGGTTGGCAAGCTGGTGGCAGATCATCTGAAAAGCCTTGCCCCTGAAGGTGTCGAGGTTGTGGTCAATGTACACCCCGGTTCTGGAAGCGCCTGCCGCAGCGACATCAGCTCAAAAGGGGTGCAGGCCTTTTCCAAAGCCTATGAAGAGGTGTTCGGAAAAGAAGTGCGCTATACGTATGAAGGAGGATCCATTCCCATCATTAACGCGCTGGCCGAAGCGAGCGGATCGGAGGTGATTTTGCTGGGATTGGGACTTGCGGACGATTACATGCACGCCCCGAATGAACACTTTGGCATCGACAGACTGAAAAAAGGCGCGTTGATCATGGCGCTAGGAATTGATCATCTTCAGAAAGAATAACGTCCGTTCGGTTTTGAACGGACGTTACTATTCCCAACTTCTGAAAAGCACAGGACCTCTAGAGATTCATATCCCGAAGGTAATCGATGGTTGCTTGGATAGTTGCTTGTTTAGCTATTGGGGCAGTGCTCAATCTCCCTTCAAGTTGCGCTAAAACCTTTCCACGTATCACATTTAAACGAGCTTTATCGACAGGGGCATAATTCACAAAACTCTCTAACCTGATTCGCTCTCTCGTTTTTTTCTTTATCTCTCCGCGTTTGTTCGCAAGCTTATTTCCATACCAAATCCTGCTTGATGTAGTGACATCTTTAGACTTATGTTCACAAAGTAAGAAAATTGGAGCTCCGACGACAGACGCAAAACAAGTAAACATCACAGCCCAGTATAAAGCGCAGGCAGCAACCTTTCCTGCTGTCAAAAGGAATGATTTTACGGGGTGGGCTTTCTTCCATTCAGCGTTCTTTGCATTAATGGTGTCGATTTCCCCTTCTATTTCGCCAATTTTAGAAGAAATCGCTTCGACCTTTCGATTAAGTTTTGCAACATCGCTGTCCCATGAAGCGAAATGGATAATTTTACCAAAATAAGATTTGATCCCCCCCTGCTCAATTTGCCTTGCCAGATATGAGCCATCACCTGACATGCTTCTTAATTGTTGAACGACATCTGCGGGAACTGCTGCATTTGCACCAACTGCACTCATAATAATTCACCTTTTTTATGTTTATTCGTATAAATTAAAAATTAATTTAACATATTAACTTTAAGACTTGATAAAGACAGGGTTAATATCGTTCATTTCGATAAAAACTTTAAAAACGCTTGAAAGTTATGTTATATATTTACTTTTATTACGAATAAATTTAAAATATATTTTTATTAAAATTAAATAAAAAAGAAATGATCAATAGCGCTACAATATCCCCTCACCATTCGTCGCTTTCATGGAAAGATGTGACTGTTGCTCCTTATCAAAAAGCCGGAAAGTATTTCGGCAAATTCCAAAAAGTCATCACCAACCATGAAATTCAAACTTCTGACCGGATCATCAAAGGGGCAAAATATCTCGGCCTGACAATTCTTTTCGGATGCCCTCTGATCAACATCATCGCCCAGCTCGTCAATGTCATTCTTTTCTCCCCCTCCGGACAAACTGACGCCCAATTCAAAACCCCTGGAATGGCATCATTTGATGCGACCATCCCCCCAACAATAACGGACGATTCGGAAACGAAAACTCAACCAACCATCACCACTGACAATTTCCTCGCTTCCATTGATACAGGATCCATCGATGAAAAAGTGAGCCAGTCCATTGCATTAATCTCCAATTTAATTGCCTATATTAATGTTAGCTCAGGCCAAGTCCAACTCAAGCAATGTTATGATTATCACGCCATCCACAATCATTTAACGCGCCTCTCGAAATATATCGGCTCCCATCAAAATGACCTCAAGCAGCAGTTCCTTCAGTTTTTAGAAGAGATGGAAACGGTCCGCCTTTGTTTTCCGAATGGAAGAGTTAATCAAATGAAACTGGCAAGGGAGCGTTTCACTCTTGACCACCCGGACCACCATTATCAAGTGGTCACCAGCGTCTCCGACACATTAACGAAAGCCGAAATTTCACAGATCGTTTCTATTGAACAGCAATCGTTTTCAGCTCCCTATTCCAGATCAAGAATCTGTAGATTTGTCAGGAATCAATCAAGCAAAGTCATCTTGGCAAAAATCGAGGATCAAATCGTCGGCGTTCTCCTGTATCTCCCTGGACATATCGACTCTGTTGCCCGAAGGCCCGATGCCGTGATGGGGGTCGGGACTGCTCTGTTCCAGAAATTAAGAGAACAGCTCCAACATAATCCACCAGAGAGAGTCCGACTTCAAATCAGGGCGAGCAATGCCGCAGCCATTGCCCTCTATGAAAAATATGGTTTCATCAAGGTTGACACATCACCTTCTTATTATAGTCATCCAAGAGAAGATGCCAGCATCATGGAAAGTCAGACACTTGCGACTTAACCTGTGATTGCATCCTAATCCACTGCCAATCATCCACAGCTGAAGGTCATCTTTCGATAAATTTCTCCTCCGCCATGTCAACGACATGCCTCCGATCGGAAATTTTCAAAATCCAACCTCCATCTGTGGCGCTTGACCGCAGATTAGAACACAATCACAGGTTGATTTTTTTTTAGACTTCTTCTAAAAGAAATAAGTACCTTTGTAAATTTATAAATAAAAAAAGAGGGTCAACATCATGAACCACCAATCTCATCTACTTTCCCGCGCAAATAAATGGTCGATGGTCGCAGCTTTTATGGCTTTTGTCTGCCTACCGATCGACGGATTTTGCAAAGACCAGCCCATGGGCCGGGCAGCCTTAAACTTTACCGAAGTCGCAAAAGAAGCGACACCAGCAGTCGTCTCAGTCAAGACCAAGGCCGAAGCCAAGGGCAATTCCTTCCGATTTGGAGACGGATCACAAGATCCTTTTGATTTTTTCAACCATGATGATTTCTTCAGCCAATTCTTCGGACGCCAGCCAAGAGGACAGGTACGTCCGCAACAGCCAAGATACCAGACTGGACAAGGGTCGGGCTTTATCGTCAGTGAAGATGGGTACATCCTCACCAACGGCCACGTCGTAAATGGCGCGGAAGAGATCACAGTCCTTCTCAATGACGGCAAAGAACACGACGCGGAACTGATCGGAATTGACACCAACACCGACATCGCTGTCATCAAGATCAACGACGGCAACCTCCCCTACCTCAACTTGGGAAACTCCGATGACCTGGAAGTTGGACAGTGGGTGATCGCAATCGGCAATCCTCTCGGCCTGCAGGCCTCTCTCACAGCAGGTGTTGTCAGCGCAAAAGGGCGCAGCGGCCTGGACCTTGCCCGCATCGAGGACTTTATTCAGACAGATGCTGCGATCAATAGAGGAAATTCCGGCGGCCCCCTGCTTGATCTCGACGGCAACGTTATCGGCATGAACACGGCCATCGTAACGAATATGGGTTCTGGCGGCTATATGGGAATCGGCTTTGCCATCCCGAGCAATATGATCCAAAACATCATGGAGCAATTGATCGCCAACGGCTCCGTTACCCGCGGATTTATCGGAGTTACCCTTCAACCGGTCGACAACAATCTGGCGCAATCTTTCAACCTGAACAAAGTGCAGGGAGCCCTCGTCTCTGATGTGACCGAAGATTCTCCAGCAGATAAAGCCGGTCTGAAACAAGGCGATATCATTCTGGATTATGATGGAAAAGAAGTAGCAACGATTACAGCCCTGCGCAATGCGGTCTCTTTCATGAAACCGGGATCCAGAATCACTCTCAAAGTCTTAAGAGACGGGCGTGAAATAAAACTTCCACTGACGATCGGCGAATACCCGGACGAGCAAGAGACTGTTGCGTCCAAGACCAACAAGCTTGGAATCGAAGTGAAGCCCTTGACGGCAGACATCGCGCGGAATCTCGGTTACATCGACCTTGAAGGCGTGGTCGTCAGCAAAGTCAATCCGAGCAGCCCCGCTGCCATGGCAGGGATCAAACAGGGAACATTGATCGTCGCTGTCAACCATGCGAAAATCCATTCCGTGGAAGCGTTCAACCAACAGATTTCCCGAGCAGACCCCAAAAAGCCTATCCTCCTTCTGGTCAAGCAGGGAGAGTATATGCACTTTGTTTCCATTAAAACGGGATAACCCTGCTGATGCAGCATGGCTTCGACATTCTGATTATCTCTACCCGGAACTCCTCTCAAGAGGAGTTCTGGCATAAAAAGCTGCGTGCCTCCAAAGGGGAAATTTGCAGGGACGATGCATTGATCATCACAGTCGCCGAAAACTGGCCAGGAGGTGCGGGCACAGGCCTTGGGACTCTGTACGCCTACCAAAAGGCCGTTGAAAAGGGGAAGTTCAAGTATCACCGCGACATTGCCCACATGCTCAGAACTGGAGCGTCGATCGCCCTCTACCACACGGCTGGGTACGGAAAAGAGCTTTTTCCCCTGCTAGCAAGTGAAGAGAACGCGATCGCCAACTTGAAAATCCCCTCTACTCACGGCAGTCTTCTGGAACTGGTCGTCAAACAGACGAATGAACAATTTTCAACGGGCAGGGAAGGACGCCTCTCAGTCTTTCACTGTGATCAGGTATTTTACCCGGACAGGACATTCGCCTATTCCCCAGATAGTCATTTGGACCTCTTTTGTCAGACCCTCCCTCAAAACAGACCTGGAAAGAGCTTGGTCGTCATGGAACCCTCTGGCGCGAAGGTATTCGACACCTCAGAGCCTGTCCAATTGAGTACACGGTTTCCCATTGCGACCAACCTCTCCGGATTCAGCCTCTCATGGGACATGACGCAGGCCCTGATGGAGGAATTCAAAGGGGAGCTTGAGGATCAAAACGCACGAATGAATGCAAATACCGATTTCTGGATGCCGTTGACAGTAGACTATGAAACCTATCTGTCCATGAACCCCTATCCAGAGCACCAGATGCATTACCATCGAATGGCCGCATTAAAATCGAGAATTGTCAAGCAGAACCCTTCCCGCCCCTTTATCAAGGCCATGGATATCGGCCGGAACGGCTATTGGTGGGATTTCCGGTCGGTCAAATCTTACTATCTGACCCTGTTGAAATTGACAAGGGAAACGCAAGAGGGTCACCACATGAAGCAGCTGTTCGGGATCAAATCTCCTATCGACCACAATCAGGCAAGCCGCGTCATCGTCGATCGAAACTCCTGTTTGATCGACTCCGAAGTTCATGGAGGATCGATCAAAAATTCCGTTCTGATTGGTGTCAAAGCGGAATCTCTCATTTTAGAAAACTGCGTTGTGATCCACAGCAATCTAAATTCCCTTGAAACTTCAAACTCACTCATCTACTCTGTTGACGATGAACACCCTCTAAAATTGGCCCAGGGAACTGTCCGCGCAGACATCACATTAAAAAGCTCGGGAAAGAAATATCAAATGTATTCCCATCTTGATCGGGACGGCGTCTCCGATTGGAACACGCCGCTCCCTCAAAACCCCTGTTCTTATTCAGAAATCCACCAACTTGTCGATCAATCCAAAATCTGAATTTCTCTAGACTTTCAAACAAATGTTATTTATATACATTTGTTATGAGCAAGCCAAAAGTGATTATTATCGGAGGCGGCTTCGGCGGCATCAATGCCGCGCGCAAGCTCGCGAATGCGGACGTTGACCTGACCGTGATCGACCGCACAAACCATCATCTCTTTCAACCACTCCTTTACCAGGTCGCCACTGCCGCCCTCTCTCCCGGCAATATCGCCCTTCCGATCCGGGAGATCCTCCGCAAGCAGGAAAATACGACCGTTATCATGGGCGAGATCTGCAACATTGACAAGGAGCGGAAGGAGGTCACTTTCCGGCATGGAGAGACGATGCCCTATGATTACCTCATCGTTGCGACCGGCGCTCGCCACTCCTATTTTGGAAACGATCAATGGGAGCCGTTTGCTCCCGGCCTGAAAAGTTTGGACGACGCGATCACGATCCGCGAAAATGTCTTGCTCGCCTTTGAACGTGCTGAACGAAGCGATGACCCCGAAGAGATCGCCAGCGAACTACGCTTCGTGATCGTAGGCGGTGGGCCGACCGGCGTAGAGATGGCGGGATCCATTGCTGAGATCACCCATAAAACCTTATTTCACAACTTCAGGCATATTGCTCCCGAACATTCCGAAATTCTCGTGATCGAGGGATCCGACCGTCTTCTCCACGCGTTCCCGGAAGAGCTCTCCAAAAAAGCGCAGGAAGATCTGGAAGAGATGGGCGTCAACGTGCGCCTCCATACCCACGTCACGAATATCACGGAAAAAGGGGTGTATATCAAAGAAGAGTTCATCCCCACTTCCAATGTGATCTGGGCTGCCGGAAACCAGGCGTCTCCCCTTCTTAAAACTCTGGACGTTCCCACCGACCGGGCCGGGCGTGTGATGGTCAATCCGGATCTCACCATTCCCGATCATCCGGAAATTTTCGTCATCGGTGACGCTGCCAATGCAAAGGACGAGGAGGACAATCCCCTTCCCGGCATTGCTTCTGTCGCCATCCAACAAGGACGCTATGTTGCAAAAGTGATCAAATCAGGTAAACGCTCCCCTTTCCATTATGTAGACAAAGGGGTCATGGCGACCATCGGCACATCGAAAGCTGTCGCCGCGATAGGCAAACGGTGCTTTACCGGTTTTTTTGCCTGGCTTGCGTGGTGTTTTGTGCACATCTTCTATTTGATCAGCTTCCCCAGCAAATTGATCGT
>CAZWOB010000008.1:0-45226 GCA_964635295.1 uncultured bacterium | reverse complement strand
TCAGTTGGGGCAAATATGGTCCTTAAATTACTGGGAGAGCTTGGACATGAGGCCCATCAGTATCTGGAAAGAGCGATCGCGGTCTCTCCGCCGGTTTCCTTGTATGATTCCGCTCTTCGTTTTAATTGGCCGGTCCATGCGTTGATCCAGCGATCGTTTTCAAAGAAACTTAAAGAGCTGGTTAGAACGATTGAACAAGAGTATCCTTCATTAGAGCCTGTGCACCTTCCTGAAAATATGACGATCCTCGATTTTGATGAACATTATACGGCGCCGATGTGGGGTTACAGGGATGCGGCAGAGTATTATGAGAAAAACAGCTCTGGGAGGTATGTGTCGAATATCGATTTGCCCTGTCGCATTCTTTACAGTCTCGATGATCCACTGGTCAGCGGAGAGAATATTGAGGTATTGGAATGTCCTTCTGTGGTTGAAAAGTATAAGACCGAACATGGAGGGCATTTGGGGTTTCTGGGGTATACCGGGAGGATGTTTAACTTTCGGTGGATGGACCATATCCTGATGCAATGGATCAATGAAAATTGGTGATAGACATGAGGAAAATATCAACCACTGAGCTCACAAAAGACACAGAGGTTATCATGCAAACTCTGTGCTCTCCGTGATCTTTGTGGTGGTGAAAAAGGGAAGTTAATTTTCGACAAATTCCTGCCACGAACGCGCTGGAATCTTCTCCAGGTCCAATTGTGTCAAACACTCCAGAAAGAGCTTAGCAATATGCACATTGGTGATTAAAGGGATGTTATGGTCAATGGCAAGGCGTCTGATCAGGAAGCCGTCAGTATTGTGCGCCCCTGTGGGGACCGAACGGGGGATGTTGATAATAAGATCAACCTGCTTGTCGGCAAGTGCCGTAATGACATTGGGTTCGATCTCCTCAGATCCCTTGTAAAGGAAATGGGAAGCGACCCCGTGCCTTGTCAGATAGTGATGGGTGTTCTCCGTCGAATAGATCTCCCAGCCCATCTCTTCAAGCTTTTTCAGTTCTTCGAACAACCGTCCTTTTTTATCTCCCCCAATACTGGCCAGGATCCGCTTGCCGTTGATCGTCTGCTCTGTGGCCAGCCAGGAAAGATAGAACGCTTTCTGCAGATCTTCGGCCAGGCAGGCAACTTCGCCGGTAGAGGCCATCTCCACATGGGCCACGGGGTTCGCGCCTTTCAGTCGGTTGTAGGAGAACTGGGGTGTCTTGACGCCGACATAGTCCAGTTCAAGCGTCTCATAGTGCGAAGGGGTATGCTTGCCTAAAATAGCCTGGGTGGCCTTTTCGATGAAGTTGTTGTTGGTCACTTTCGAAACGAACGGGAACGAACGCGCGGCGCGCAAGTTGCACTCGATCACTTTGATCGCGTTGTCCTTCGCAATAAACTGGATGTTGAAGGGGCCTGTGATGTTTAGCGCACGTACAATATCTTTTGTGATCTTTTTGACCCGCCGGATCGTCTCCAGATAAAGCCTTTGCGGAGGGATGACGATCGTCGCATCGCCGGAGTGGATCCCCGCATTCTCGATATGTTCGGAAATCGCTTCGATAATGATCTCGCCCCGGTCGGCGACGCCATCGAGCTCCAGCTCTTTAGCATTGGTAATAAATTGGGAGATCACAACGGGATGGTCGGGAGAGATCACGGTCGCCTGATCGAGGTATTTCTTCAACTCGCTGTCGGAAAAAACCGTGTTCATCGCAGCCCCTGAAAGAACATACGAAGGGCGGACCAGGACAGGATAGCCGACGTTGCGTGCAAATATACGCGCTTTTTCAAAGGTTGTGACCTCTTCCCAGGCGGGCTGGTCGATGCCGAGCTGGTTGAGGAGGGATGAAAATGTCTTCCTGTTCTCCGCTTGATCGATAGAGTTCGCAGACGTTCCAAGAAGGGGATAGCCGGCCTCATGAAGAGGCAAGGCGAGGTTGTTCGCAATTTGCCCCCCGACCGAAACGATGATCCCTTTGCTTCTCTCAAAGTCGGCGATGTCTGACACCCTCTCCAATGTGATCTCTTCAAAATAGAGGCGGTCTGATTCATCGTAATCGGTCGATACGGTTTCAGGATTGGAGTTGATGATGATCGATTCTTCACCATGCTGCCGCAATGTTTTCACGGTGTTGACGGCGCACCAGTCAAATTCAACTGAGGAGCCAATGCAGTAGGGGCCTGAGCCCAATACGATGATGGGAGGCTTCTTGGCAGGCTCTATATCGTGCGCCATGCCGTGGTAGGTCAGATAAAGGTAGTTCGTTTCTGCGTCGAATTCCCCGGCAAGCGTGTCGATCTGCTTGATGACAGGAGTGACCCCCATTTCAATTCTTTTTTGTCGTAGGGATTCAGAAGAACAGTTTTGCCGTTTGGCAATGGAGGTGTCTGAAAAGCCCAGCTGCTTTGCCGCTAGAAGGGTCTCTCGAGTCAGAGGTTCCTCTTTCAGGCACGCTTCCATAGCGGTCATCTCAGCGAGATGGTGGAGGAACCAGGGATCGATATGGGACAGGTCGCGCACTTCCTCAACTGATCCGCCGTTCTGCAAAAAGTGAATGATCGCAAACAGCCTGCGGTCAGTCGCTTTTGAGATCTCTCTTTTGGCATTCTTAATCTCATGGGAGTGGTCGAACAGCCCGTCAGCGCCGATGTTAAGCATGCGGATCGCTTTTTGCAGCGCTTCAGGGAAGGAGCGGCCAATGGCCATCACCTCTCCCACGCTTTTCATTTCCGTTCCGATCGTCCGTTCGGCGGCCTTGAGCTTTTGTATGTCCCATCTTGGAATTTTGACGACGAGGTAATCGAGCGCGGGTTCAAAAAAAGCCGAGGTCTTTTTTGTGATCGAGTTGGGGATTTCGTGCAGTTGTTTTCCCAGGGACAGTTTTGTTGAGACAAAGGCAAGCGGATAGCCGGTCGCTTTTGAGGCAAGGGCGCTTGATCGCGAGAGGCGCGCGTTCATCTCGATGACGCGGTAGTCGCCGTTGGTCGGGTTGAGGGCATATTGGATATTGCATTCCCCAATGATCCCCATCCTCCTGGCGGAACGGATCGCCACCTCGCGCAGCATGTGGAATTCGCGGTTCGTCAGTGTTTGTGATGGGGCGACCACAATGCTTTCACCTGTATGGATTCCCATCGGGTCAAAGTTTTCCATGTTGCAGACGGTGATCACGTTGTCTGAAGAGTCGCGGACGATCTCGTATTCGACCTCTTTCCAGCCGAGCAAGCACTCTTCAATCAGGATCTGAGGGACCTGGCTGAGCGCTTCCCTGGCCATTTTTTCCAATGCGGCAGGAGTTTCAACAACTCCCGAACCCAGTCCGCCCAACGAATAGGCGGAGCGCATCATCAAGGGATAGCCGATCTCTTCTGCAGCTTTTAAAGCGTCTTCCACGGTTGTCACCGAGAGGCTTTTGGCCGTTTTGACATCGATGTCTTTGAGCGCTTCCTTGAAAAGTTCACGGTCTTCTGTCAGACGGATCGAGTCGGTCGGCGTCCCCATCACCTGAACATTGTGTTGCTTTAGGATTCCGGCATCTTCCAGAGCGAGGCCGAGATTCAGAGCCGTTTGGCCGCCAACGCTTAGCAGGATGCCGTCAGGCTTTTCTTTCTCGATAATTTTTTTTACGGTCGAAACGTTCAACGGTTGGAGATAGACGCTGTCAGCCATGCCGTTGTCGGTCTGTACGGTCGCGATGTTCGGGTTGACAAGGACCGTTTCGATTCCCTCCTCTTTCAGCGCCTTGATGGCCTGAGATCCGGAGTAGTCGAATTCGCCCGCCTGGCCGATCCGTAAACCTCCAGAGCCGAGAATGATCACTTTACGCATGCTGTTTTCCTTCGACCATTTGATGAAAAGATTGGAAGAGCCAAACAGTGTCCGTCGGGCCCGGAGTGGCCTCCGGATGGAATTGAACGGAGAAGAACGGCTTGCTCTTGTGCGCGATCCCTTCGACGGATTGGTCGTTCAGGTTTCTAAAGGTCACTTCCCAGTCATCGGGGAGGGTGCGTTCATCGACGGCATATCCATGGTTCTGACTGGTGATGTAGCACTTGCTGTTTTTCAGGTCCATGCAGGGTTGGTTGTGCCCTCTGTGCCCGAACGGCAGTTTATACGTGGATGCTCCGGCGGCGATCGCCATTAACTGCGCACCCAGGCAGATGCCAAAGATCGGCTTGTTGCTTTCCATCGCCTTTTGTATCCGCGGGATCACTTCAGGGCATTGGGAAGGGTCTCCCGGCCCGTTCGAAATGAATATCCCATCGTAAGAGTCTTTTGTAAAGTCGTAGTTGAAAGGGACCCGCTTGATGGTATAGGGGAGTTTTGCGAGCTCGCGCAAGATGTTCTCCTTCATCCCGCAATCGATCGCGATGATCGTTTTATCACCTGTATTGTACTCCCTCACTTCAGGAGTGGCTGCTTGAGAGACGAGATGCTTTCCGTTGGGGTCTTCCAGAGGGAAGTCGCATGTCGTTTCAGTTGTGATCACGCCTGGCATGGAACCGTGGGAACGCAGCTGCTTGGTCAATGCGCGCGTATCAGCGCCAAGGAGGCAGCCGACGCCTTGCGTCTGCAGCCATTCGATCAGTGAGTGGACCCCTTCGTAATGGCTCCAGTTGTTCGGCGTCTGCGAGATGACAACTCCACGGGCGTGAATTTTTTTCGATTCCCATTTATCAGAGAGGGGGATTCCATAGTTGCCGATCAGGGGATAGGTGAAAGTGAGGATCTGACCGGTGTAGGAGGGGTCGGTCAGAGACTCAGGATAGCCGGTCATGCCAGTTGTAAAGACCACTTCGCCCATGATGGGCTTCAGTTGCCAGGATGGGATGAAACCTGGGAAAGATTCTCCGTTTTTCAATTTGAGCTCTGCGGGCCTGGTTTCAATCCCTTTGGTCATAAAATACTATCTTGAGAGGCGTAACTCAGGACGCCAAATGTGTCGTGGGTTTTGCAAATCAGAACCTGTTTCGGGTCAAGCATCTCATTTGTAATCGATGAGAAGACCTTCATTTGGTTCAGTTCCACCTTCATCCCTTTGTCCGCAGGGAGGATGACAGGCGTATGAGGCGCTGTGGGGTGGTTCTTGCGGTATTCCTTGCGCAGCTTTTTCATCAGCTCCAGTCTGAGGTCGCCCTGTTTTCCATCAAAGCCGGCGACAAGATGCAGCGCAGGCTTTACTTCTTCCAATAAGGAATAGGTGCCAAAATACCCAAGCTCGTTTTCTTTGTAGTTCAGTTTGCCGTAATCATTGGGCTCTGTGGAACCAAAGCCTGAGATCATCAGATCGATCTTTCCAAAGTGGCTGCCAAGAGTATGAGACCAGCCGGCGCCGGAGACGTAGCCGATCCTTTTCACTTCCGATCCTTTCGTCAGCTCCAGCCAGACCGCCAGGGAGTGGGCTTTTTCATTGCCGGAGAGCGTACTGCGGGTCCCTGTGGAAAAATAACTGAGCGTCACATCGTCAGTCAGAGTTTCTTTTTCGATGTCGGGCGAGTCCAGGAACAGCTCCAGGCTGTGCACGGTGTTTCTTTCTTGCTTGAAATTCGGTTTGAGGGTGTGCGAGAGAAGCTGATGGGCATTGTGGTTGAGGTAGTAGCGAATGATGTGCAGGTCGGTCCCAACTTTGTTGAGCTCGTAATTCAGGTCATAGATCTTTTGGATGTCTGCATAGGAATCGAGATGCGGTTCGGTCACGATCACCGAGTCGATCATTTGCAGATGGAGGCCGGCTTCGTGAAAACGGTCCAGGAACGAGGTTCCGGGATTGATGACAATGCCGTGGCCGTTCCAGCGGAGAAAAAAACCGCCGCATTTGGCTTGCAGATTTGGGATCACTTCGTTCGGGCCGGGCCGGTCCCAACCGTTCAGGACGTGAAGGAAGTCTTCTTTTGCAGCTAAAGCCCTTGGGGCCTGTTCCAGATATTTTCGGATCGATGCCTGGGTTTTTTCCCGGTGCGATTGGATCCTTTTTTCAAGCTCTTGCTCCGCTTCGACATCGACACCGAGCTTGGAAGCGATGAATTCGCTGGAAGGCTCGGGCTCCTCCCGTCGCTCAGCCGATTGCGCCGGCGCCTGTTCGACAGGCTCTTCTTCCACATCGTGGGATTCCAGCTGGGATTTGACAACACTTGCCTGGTCATACTCTTCCTGATTGACCAGCATCTCATGTTTCAGGTTGAGAGTAGGGACGTCTTCCGGCTTAATCGAAAGGGCCTTGTCGAGAAAACTGGCGGCCTTTTCTAAATTTTTCCTCCCATATGAGACAAAAGCGGTCGCTCGGTAGCAGTAGAATTCGAACTCCTCAACCTGTCTGGCCTGCATATAGTGGACAAGGGCCTTTTCGTAATTTTTCGAATAGAAAGCGTGTTCGCCTTTAAAAAAAGCTTCCATTTCTGGGTTGCTGCTATGTTTCGACTGGTTCTCTTCGATAAGCCTTAGAATTTCCTTAGTGTCATTTTTTGCTGTAAGCTCTTGGATCTGTGCCTGATATGCTTCGATTGCTTTAGGTTCGAAAACCGTTGTCATGGGTACCCCCGAATACATGTTTGTGCTGAATTTACGGAAAATCTTCATTGACTTCAAGTGGGAATTCCTATCATCATGTGAGCTCTATGAATAATGAAAAATTTCTTCCATACGGCAAACAGTCGATCAACGAACAAGATATCCAAGCCGTTGCCGATGCTCTGCGAGGGGACTGGATTACGAGAGGCCCTAAAGTAGAGGAATTTGAGGAAGCGGTCGCTGAGTATTGCGGAGCCCGGTACGCAGTCGCGTTTTCTTCAGGGACAAGCGCCCTGCACGCTGCCGCCCACGCCGCTGGCATCGGCACCTATGATCGGGTGATCACTACGCCCAATACTTTTGTGGCGACAATCGGTCCGGCAATTCAAAGAGGGGCAACCCCGGTTTTTGTCGATATCGATCGGGACACCGGGAATTTAAATTTAGAGCAGTTGAAGTTCTCGCTCGAAGTTCCTTTTTCCAGAGGGCAGCAAGTGGTCATCCCTGTCCATTTTAGCGGGATCGCCGTGGATATGGAAGCCATGAGTACGGCATTTGTCCATCCCGATTCATTGGTCATCGAAGACGCTGCCCATGCCCTGGGATCGTCTTATCCCAATGGGAATAAAGTCGGGTGCTGCGAGTTCAGTGCGATGACAGTGTTCAGTTTTCATCCTGTCAAAACGATTACCGCAGGAGAAGGGGGGATCGTGACGACCAACCAATCCGAATACTATGAAAAGCTCAGGCAGTATCGCAACAACGGGATTGTCAAGCCGAATGACCACCCGCATCCCTGGTATTATGAAGTGAGGGAGCTGACAGGTAATTTTCATCTGACAGATTTTCAGGCTGCACTCGGATTGAGTCAGCTCGGCCGGCTTGATACGTTCGCGGAGAAAAGGAGGATGTTGGTCAAGCGTTATCGGGAGCGGCTGGACGGGCTTCCCCATGTATCCCTTTTTACGGAAGAGTTTGACGCGGACACTTGTTTTCATTTGATGGTGGTCCAAATCGATTTTGAGGCGATCGGGAAATCGCGTGAAGAGATGATGGAGCAATTAAGTGAAAAGGGGATAGGGACGCAGGTGCATTATATCCCCGTTTATCGCCATCCGTTTTTCAAAAAAGAGAAGGGGGATGTCAGCGCCTATTTTCCAAATATGGAAGCGTATTACGCACAGACTTTATCGCTTCCCCTTTTCCCTGAGATGGAAGAGACGGATGTCGATCGCGTCTCTTCGGAAGTAAAAGAATGTCTGGCTAGAGGGTCTTCTCGTAAAGTTTAGATCCCCAGTCATCGCCGAGTCCATCAATTTTATCGGCGAATAACCCACGGAATCCGAAACTGATATCCTTCGGAATCCTTGTTACAAACCATGAAGCTCCTGTGAACAAGGTCCCTGCGAACAGATTCCATGCACCTTCAGCAAAAAGCCCTCTGGCAAGATGAACAATTCCAGACGCGCAGCTGGCGAGCCCTGATGCGATACCTATCGTTCCCAATAAAAGAGTTCCGGTCTCCAGATCTAAAAAGCGCATTGGAATAAGAACCACAAGTGCGGTGAGCTCTCCTAAAGGAGCTGGTAGCAGTGCGATTGCCGCAATGGCTGTCAGAGCTGTCAAGACGGCAGTGGCTACTCTGATCGCGCCGGTCACCATTTTTTGGCACTGTTCTTCTGTCGCATCTTTTTTTGCAAGATGGTAGATGCCTGTTCCAATGTCACGGATGCTGGCAGGAAATGTGTAATGAGCAATTGTTTGTAGGGTCATAATATTACCTATAATTATTTAGATTAAATTCAATTATTATAGGTAAATTATGTATTAATATCTAGGGTTTAGAGGGTGTTTTCAGTAATTTGAAGACACCCTCTTATTCGTACGCGAGTAATAAGGCTTTGGCCATGTTGGAAATGGTGGGATCAGGCTCTTTTTTCAGGATTTTGGCAAGTTTTAATGCCTCATCCTTTCTGTTGAGCATGAGAAGGGCTTTTGTCAAATTTAAAAGCGTTGGAGCATGATCCGCTTCAAGTTTGAGCGCGCGGTCAAGATATTTTAGCGCTTCGGCCGGATTTCCCATTTGAAGGTGCAACGCTCCCAATTGTTGCAGGTCATAGGAGCTTGTCGGATCCAGAACGGTCAACGCTTCGAAAAATGGCAATGCGATATCATACTTTCCTTGACGGATGTATGCGTACCCTGCCATTCGCAGGTCTTCAACGTGATCTTGATTCCAGCCGAGTTCTTCAAGCCAGTTAATACGACTCATAGAGGGTTAACCTTGTAAGAATTGTCCTACACGCCCCACTATAAAGCTCATCCAATTATTTATCTTGTCAATTTGATCAAGCAGGGACAGAATTGCCCCTTTTTCCTGCTCTTCTTCAGGGGAATTCGTGTTGACAGACATCGCTTTTTCTTCATGTTCAGTATGTTCCTCCAAAGATCCAAGGCTGGGAACTATACGGAAAAAAGCAAACGGAGAACGTCGGATAAATCGGAAACGTTTGGGAGGATAGAAATATGCCCAGGGGGTAACAACCGGGGCGACCCCTAAAAGGATGTCCAGCTCGGTCATTTTCGGCATTGTGTCGATCAACTGGGTCTGGGGCGGAATGGTTCCCGCCTCACCTAAACGCAGGTCTTGGTTGATCTGCTCCATCATCCGTGTGCGGATGGCATAGAGGTTGTAGATGCTGATATCTAACTGGTCGATCGTTGCCATATCCAATTTCCTCCAAATCAAAGGTAGTAAATAATACATTCACCTAATAATATATTAACATTTATATTATAATTTTGTAAATAAAGGTCTTATGACACCTCATTTATCAGTTCTTCTGGATGAAGTCGTGGAAAGCTTCTCGCCAGTAAACCTTGAGTATTTTGTCGACGGCACCCTCGGCGCCGGAGGGCATTCAGCCCAAATTTTAGGGCAACATCCTGAAATTAAGCAGTTTCTGGGAGTCGATCAGGATCCGGACGCGTTGGAGATCGCCAGTGAAAGGCTGGCAGAATGGTCTGGCAAAGCCGTGTTTCAAAGGGGGAATTTCTCCGAATTGAAAGAGCATCTCGTGAAAAACGGAATGGAAAAAGTCGATGGGATCCTGCTTGATCTCGGAGTCTCTTCGATGCAGTTCGACCGGCCGGAAAGGGGGTTCAGCCTGCAGAAGGACGGACCTTTGGATATGCGGATGGATCCGGAAGAGCCGTTGACTGCGGAAGAGATCCTCAACACTTGGTCGGAGGCCGAACTGGGGAGGTTGTTTAAAAGATACGGGGAAGAGAAGCGGTGGAGGGCCGCCGCGCGGGCAGTTGTTGCAGCCCGGCCTCTCCACCGGACTCTTGAACTGGTGGAGGTCCTTACATCTGTTCTGGGAAGGCCGAGAAGAGGAAAAATCCATCCCGCGACTCTTGTCTTCCAGGCTTTGCGTCTAGCAGTGAATAAAGAGATCGAGCGGGTTGAATCAGTGATTCCTCAAGCTATCGATTGTTTGAGGCCCGGCGGCAGACTTGCTGTGATCAGCTTCCACAGCCTCGAAGACCGTATTGTCAAACAGCAGTTCCGTTATCTTGCAGATGATAAAGAGAGTTCCAGAGGGATTGGAGGGGTGTTCCTTTCAAAGGAGCCGGTAGTCAATCTGATCACTCGAAAGCCGATCGTTCCAGGCGAAAAGGAAATTGAACATAATCCGCGCTCAAGAAGTTCCAAATTAAGGGTGGTGGAAAAGAGATGACGGCGCAGACAAAATTTCTCATTCGGATCCTGATCTGTATTGCTGTCGCCGCCATCACTCTTTATTCGAACATCGATACGATCAACGATTTGACCTCTTTGCGCCTCGCCATCCCGGTATTGGAAAAAGAGGTCAAAGCGCTGCTGAGGGAGAATGAACGCCTCCGCTATGAGATTGACCGGTTCGAAAGCCCGATCCATTTGATGGAGCTTGCCCGGAAGCCTGAGTACGGGCACCTGAGATACCCCAGGCTTGACGAAGTGATCGAAATCGACCTTGAGGAGGGGGAATGACCGGCCGGAAGGACAGACAGCGCCTGGTCGTGATTTCTCTTGGGATCTACTTATTGTTTGCCGCTTTGATCTTTCAGTTTTTCAAGTTGCAGATCATCGAGCACGACAAGTGGAGCGAGACGGCGCGCCGGCAACATTTTTTTGTCGTGACTGAACCGTTTAAAAGGGGAACTTTTTGGTCGAACACAAAAATTAAGAAAAAGCATCCCGAAGAGTCTCAAAAGTTTGTTTTCGACATTCAGAAACATCACTTGTACATCGATCCCATGTCGATCCCGGATGAGCAGAAGGGGATGATTGCCGATACGATACTTGACAAGCTGGGGATCGAAGGGGAGGAACGGAGACAAAAGCGCAGGGATTTTGACCGCCGCAGCAGAAGCCGCAAGATTGCCATGTGGCTTGACCAGGAACAGAAAGACGACATTTTAAACTGGTGGTCCCCATTTGCCAGGAAGCACAAGATCGCAAGCAACGCGATCTATTTTGTGGCCGATTACAAACGTTCATACCCGTTCGGAAAGCTGCTCGGGCAGGTGCTTCACACTGTGCAGAACCAGAGGAACGAGACGACCAAACAGGCAGTCCCGACAGGCGGGCTGGAGCTGTCGTTCAACAAGGAGCTGCAAGGGCATGAAGGCAAGCGTCTGTTAAAACGCTCACCTAAACACCGTTTTGAGACAGGCCAGGTGATCGAAGAGCCGGTGAATGGACAGGATATTTATTTGACGATCAATCATATTTTACAGGCGATTGCAGAGGAAGAGGTCGAAAAGGGGGTGAAGCGGTGCCGCGCAAAAAGAGGATGGGCGGTGATGATGGACCCAAAAACAGGAGCGATCCTCGCCCTTGCTCAGTATCCGTTCTTCTATCCTGAACGGTATCCAGAGTATTTTAATGACCCGGAGATGATTGAAGACACAAAGGTCAATGCAATCACAGACGCTCACGAGCCCGCGTCCACCATGAAGCCGATCACTGTCGCCATCGCTTTGTTGGCAAATGAAGAACTCAGGCGAAGGGGAGAGCCTCCACTGTTTGATCCCGATGAGAAGATGCCGACTTTGGACGGACATTTTCCGGGCAGGCGAAAAGTGATTCACGACACGCGGGCCCACAACTATTTGAATTTAAACCTGGCAATGCAGAAATCCTCCAATATCTATCTGGCGCGTTTAGTGGAGAGGATCATTAATCGTCTTGGCAATGACTGGTACAGGTCTGCATTGACCGACACTTTTGGCTTTGGACGGCCGACAGGGATTGAACTGCCATCGGAAAGCTGGGGAGTTGTGCCCAGACCGGGCAAACTCCATCCCAATGGCGCTTTGGAGTGGTCGACCCCAACACCGTTTTCCCTGGCCATGGGGCACAATCTGCAGGCGAACAGCCTTCAAATGCTGAGGGCATACGCAATGCTTGCGAATGGCGGTTACTGGGTGACGCCGCATTTGGTCGCTGACGGGAAAAAAGAGACCTCTTTCAAAGTGCTGGACAAGGGGGTGGTGGACCGGACCGTCGAATCGATGAAGTATGTGACGAAGACAGGAGGAAGCGGACGGCGGGCAGATATTTGGGGGTTTACCGAAGCGGGGAAGACGGGGACGGCAAACAAGATCATCAATGGGGCCTACTCAACAAAACAGACTGTCGGGAGCTTTATTGGGTTTGCTCCTGTCGATGATCCCGTTTTTGTGATGATTGTCGTCATGGACGAGCCTGAATGCCGATTTATTCCGGGTGTCGGAAACAATCACCACGGAAGCATCTCTGCCGCGCCGGTGTTCAAGGAGATCGGCAGGCGAACGCTCGACTATTTAGGTGTAACTCCTGATGATCCAGGAGGTTATCCCTATGGAGACCCCCGTCACGATCCGGAAATAGCAGACTGGATGAAAGAAACACGACAGTTGCAAGAAATCTATAAAAAATGGAATAACTGATAGTTCATGAAGCTAAAACGACTCATAAAAGATCTTCCAAATGCTGAGGTCAAAGGCTCGAAAGAGGTGGAGATCACAGGCATTTGCGCCCACTCAAAACAAGTTGCGCCTGGAAACCTGTTCATCGCGAAAAAGGGGAAAACGTTCGACGGTTCCCAGTATATTTCCGAAGCGGTAGAAACTGGTGCGACAGCAGTCCTCAATGACATATTCGACCCGTCGCTAAAGGTCAGCCAGATTATCCATCCCAATGTGGGGGAAGTGGAAGCGAAGCTTGCTTCATCGTTTCACAACCGCCCCGCGCAAGAGATGCTGATGGTCGGAGTGACCGGGACAAACGGGAAAACCACGATCTCTTATCTACTCAAACATCTCTTTGATTCATTGGGAATGAACTGCGGATTGATCGGGACGATCGAGTATTTGATCGGTGACCATGCAGTGAGGGCAACTCATACAACGCCCGATGTCACGACCAACCACAAACTGCTGAGGGAGATGGCAAACCACCAATGCAAAGCGGCAGTGATGGAGGTCACTTCTCATGCCCTTCATCAGGGCAGGGTCCAGGAGATCTCCTTCGATGTGGGGATTTTCACCAATCTGTCGCCCGAGCATCTCGATTATCACAAAACGATGGAAGCTTATTGCCAGGAGAAACGGAAACTGTTCACTTCCATTGATCCGGATAACAAAAAGAAAGAACATTACCCGAAAGCTGTTGTCGTCAATGCCGATGATGCCTGGTCGGAAGAAGTGGTGGAAGGGTGCCGCGTTCCCATGATCACATACGGTATCGTCAATGCCGCCGATCTGAAGGCTGAAAATATTCAACTTGGAGCTGAAGGGATCACTTATACGTTGGTCTACAAAGGGGATCAATATCCGGTTTCTCTTCCATTGATCGGCCGCTTCAACGTATACAACAGCTTGGCGACAATCGGATGCGGGATCTCTCAAGGAATTCCCCTGAATAAAATTCTAAAATCGGTGAAGAGCTTTCCTCCTGTTCCGGGCAGGCTGGAGTGCGTTCCCAATTCCCGCGGCCTGAAAATATTTATCGATTTTGCCCACACCCCCGATGCTTTAAGAAATGTCTTGAAGTGTTTGAAGGAGTTGACTGAAGGCAAACTGATCACAGTGTTTGGCTGCGGAGGAGACAGGGACCCCTATAAGAGGCCCGAAATGGGAAAGATTGCTGAAGAGTATTCAGACCTTACAATCATCACCTCGGACAATCCCCGTTCCGAAAATCCCGTCAAGATTATCGACGAGATCGCTCATGGATTTCAAGACCCCTCCCGTTTTCAGATCAAGGAAGACAGGAGAGAGGCAATTGCGGAAGCGATCAGGGAAGCCACCTCTAAAGATGTTGTTTTAATTGCAGGCAGGGGGCATGAGCCCTATCAAATTTTTGCACATCAAACCATTGAATTTAAAGACCGAGAAGTAGCTGAGGATATTTTAAAATCATGATTGACCGATGGATCAGGATCGCAGGACTCCTATTAATAGCGGCAGTGTTTACAGGGTGCGCTTCAAAAGTTCCTGTCAGGGACCATCCGGACAATGAAGTGGCGATGGCGCGCGTCAGACGGGAGTCCCCAAGGCCGGTGATCGTCATTGACGCCGGTCATGGAGGGAAGGACATTGGCGCGATGTGCCCCGATCCTCAAACGGAAGAGAAAGCTTTGAATTTGCAGACAGCATTGATACTTAATCAAATGCTGCAGAAGAAAGGATACCGCACGATTTTAACCCGCGGCGAAGACTTTTTTGTCCCTTTGAAGCTTCGCGCTGATTTTGCAAACAGCAACCGCGCAACCGTGTTTGTCAGTGTGCATTACAATTCCGCTCCCAATAAAAAGGCAGAAGGTGTCGAAGTCTATTTTTACGACAGTCAGGACAATTTATCCCGAACCTCGCGCTCAAAAATCCTCGCACAAAAAGTGCTGGACCGTGTCATTGCTTCGACAAAAATGAAATCACGGGGAATTAAAAACGGGAATTTTGCTGTGATCAGAGAGACCCGGATGCCTGCGATCCTGATCGAAGGGGGATTTATGACCAACGAAAAGGAATTGGCCCGCTTACGTGATCCTGCTCATATTCAGTTAATGGCAGAGAGTATCGCCAACGGGGTTCAGGACTATTTCAGATCATAATACTGAAATGAACTCAAAATTTTGAGTTCATTTCGGTATAAATGGAGGAATTGTCCCCGGCGCGATTTGAACGCACGACCTATTGCTTAGGAGGCAATTGCTCTATCCAGCTGAGCTACGAGGACATACGAATAACCTAACGGATGCTCCCTTTTTGCGGCAAGGAGAAATTTACGCACTTGCACCCAAAGGGGGTGTTAGTCCATGATAAGGAAAAATGACTAGAGGGCAATAACAATGGATAAAGCGGATATCGGTTTGATCGGCCTGGCGGTAATGGGCCAAAATCTCGTGTTGAACATGAATGACCATGGCTACAAAGTGGCAGTGTTCAATCGAACAGTCTCAAAGGTTGATGCATTTCTCGAGGGCCCTGCAAAAGGGACTGATGTTGTTGGTTCTCATAGTCTTGAAGAATTTATTGATAAGTTGAAAAGGCCGCGCAAAGTAATGCTGATGGTTAAAGCCGGCCAACCTGTCGACGCCTTTATCGACATGCTGCTTCCCCACCTTGAAGAGGGGGATATCGTCATCGACGGAGGAAACAGCCGCTTCGACGATACGACAAGGCGGACGCGAGAGTTGAAAGAAAAAGGGATCTTGTACGTCGGAACGGGAATCTCAGGCGGAGAAGAGGGTGCCCGTCACGGTCCCTCGATCATGCCAGGCGGTAATCCGGACGCGTGGCCGCATGTCAAAGAGATCCTGCAGTCGATTGCTGCGAAAGTGGAATCGGGCGAGCCCTGTTGCGATTGGGTGGGCGAAGAGGGCGCCGGCCATTATGTAAAAATGGTGCATAACGGGATTGAATATGGCGATATGCAGCTGATCTGCGAAGCGTATCAGCTGATGAAAGCGGGACTTGGATTTTCCAGTGATCAGTTGCATGAAGTGTTCAAACAGTGGAATCAGGGCGAGCTCAATAGCTACCTGATCGAAATTACCTCTGAAATCTTTTCGTACAAGGAAGAGGGCGAGCCACTTGTGGAGAAAATTCTTGATGTCGCAGGTCAGAAGGGGACGGGGAAGTGGACGGCGATCAACGCGTTGGGTTTCGGAATGCCTGTCACTTTGATCGCTGAAGCGGTCTTTGCACGTTGCCTGTCGGCAATCAAAGAGGAGCGTGTCGCTGCAAGTAAAGAGCTTAGCGGTCCGGAGGTTATTTTTGACGGAGATGCGGAAGCTTTCGTGGAGGCGATCAAGTCCGCCCTCTATGCTTCAAAAATCGTCAGCTATGCCCAAGGGTTTATGCTGATGCGCGAAGCGGCAAAAGAGTTCGGGTGGACACTTAATTATGGCGGTATTGCTCTGATGTGGAGAGAGGGGTGCATCATCCGCAGCCGATTTTTAGGAGACATCAAAAAAGCCTACGATAAAAATCACGATATTCAAAACCTTCTTCTCGACGATTTCTTTAAATCCGAGGTAGAAAAAGCGCAGTCCGGCTGGAGACAAGTGGTCGCGACTGCCGCGCATCTCGGCATTCCCTGCCCCTGCTTTAGCTCGGCTTTAGCGTTTTTCGATGGCTACCGCACAGCCCGATTGCCGGCGAACCTGCTTCAGGCCCAGCGGGATTACTTTGGAGCCCACACCTATGAAAGGGTCGACCAGCCCAGGGGTGAATATTTCCATACCAACTGGACGGGGACTGGAGGCAAGACCAGTTCATCGACCTATAACGCTTAACCGCTGCTCAATCTTTTCTGGCAAATAGAGCGCATATCTGATATGATACCCATTACTTTATTCGGAGATAAACGCGAATGTTTGCAAATTTAATTTATATACTACTTGCAATTCTAGGTTTAAGCTTTTTGATTTTCATCCACGAGCTCGGTCATTACTGGATGGCCCGCCGCGTCGGCATGCGCGTGGAGACTTTTGCCATCGGTTTTGGGAAGCCGATCTATTCCTGGGTGAGGGACGGGGTCAAGTGGCAGATCGGCTGGCTGTTGTTCGGCGGATTTGTCAAAATCGCCGGGACCGATACGGACAGCAGCGTTGATCCCTATGAAGTTAAAGACGGTTTTTTTGGCAAAAGTCCCTGGGACCGGCTTAAGGTCGCCTTCATGGGTCCCTTTGTCAACCTGGTCTTTGCCCTTCTTGTCTTTGCCATGCTTTGGGCATTTGGCGGGAGAACAAAAACATTTACCGAATACACATCTAAAATCGGCTGGGTGGACCCCGCCTCGGAACTTTATGCATTAGGTGTCCGTCCCGGAGATGAGATCGAATCGTATGACGGCCACCCCTTTTCAAGTTATAAAGACCATCTGTATGCCTCAATGTTCGGTGATGAAGAGGTGGAGGTCAAGGGAACAAAAATCGATTATGAAACGGGGGAACGTTTTCCTTTTTCCTATACCGTCAATACGTATTCCAATCCTGCTTTTGCCGACAAAGACATTAAGACGACAGGGATCAATTCTTCTGCCAGTTACGTGATTTATGACCGCCTTCCCAATGGAAAGGAAAACCCGCTTCCTGAGGGATCTCCGATGGAAGATAGCGGTCTCCAGTATGGGGACCGGATCCTATGGGTAGACGGTGAAACAGTGTTTTCAAATGTCCAATTAAGCGAAGTACTCAATGATGGACGCGTGCTGATGACGATCAAGCGGGGCAATGATATTATCCATCGCAGGGTTCCTCGCATCAAGGCGCAGGAATTGCGGCCCGATTCCGAGTTTAGGGAAGAGATGATCGACTGGATGTATGAAGCGGGAATCAACTCACGCCGATTTCAGGACCTGTATGCGATCCCCTACAATTTGACCTATGATTGTGTTGTGGAAGGGGAGCTCCGTTTTGTCGATAGTGAAAATCAGGAGGAGGCATTTCCCGTCCACCTGTTCTCCGAAATGGAGGAAGCGCTTCGTCCTGGAGACCGCATCATTGCAGTGCAGGGTCAGCCTGTGACCCGTTCCTATGAAGTTCTGCGGGATTTGCAAAAGAAAAATGTCCAGATCATCGTTGAAAGGGATTCGACAGCAGTTGAAGTCGTTCCTTACCAAATGGCCAACGCTTCTTTCAATCAGACGGTCGAATGGATGCAGCTGCATCAGATCGTTGACAGCATTGGGACAGATAATCAGCGGTCGCAAGCGGGGAATCTGGTTCTCTTGTCACCTGTAACACCGATGGCGCGTTTAGATTTTCCGATGTCTGAAGAGACAAAAGCCTGGTACGCAACTGAACTGCTTGAGAAAAAACAGGAAATTGAGAAGGTCGACGATCCTGAAAAGCGTGCACAGCTGCTCAATCAGTTAGATGAAAACCAGAAACTGCTCGTCTTGGGAATGCCAAATCCTCAAGACAGAAAAGTGATCTACAATCCCAATCCAATGACCGCTTTCTTCAATGTTTCCAAGGAAATCGGTCGGACGATTCAGGCATTGTTCTCAGGATCGTTAAGCCCTAAATACATTGCCGGCCCTGTCGGGATCGTTCATATGGTACAGACCACTTCATCGCAGAGTCTTCTCGAAGCGCTGTTCTGGATAGGTGCCATTAGCTTGAACCTGGGCGTATTGAACCTGCTTCCTGTTCCGATCCTGGATGGGGGAACGATTGTTTTCTCTTTGATCGAGATGATCACGGGACGTCGCATGAAGCCGAAGACATTGGAAAAAGTGGTGATCGTTTTTGCGGTCTTACTGATCAGTTTTTTCCTGTTCTTGACCTATAACGATATCTCAAGGGTGTTCGGGTAACACATTTTTGGCCACTTCTTGCAGAGGGTGATGTCGTTCAACGCAAATCGTTATAGAGAAAGGGTGCCGGTGAAGCCTGCTTTTTCCTTGATCTCCGCTAAATGGTCGCAGCCTTTCCTTTCAGGAACTCCCCACGCATTGAAAAGGATCGCGTTGACCATTGTATTATGCGCATCAAGATTGGCAAGCAACGCTTCAAAAGTGGTATAGGTTGCCCTGGTCAGTTTGCTGTCCCTATCGGAAGTGATGACAGAAACCTATTCAATGACTGGTCCCAGCTGTTTCATGTTTAAATATTTTCCTCGGAGTGTGACATAGCCATCTTCTGATCGCATATCTGCGTGGGCGGCTCTTCTAATGCAGTAATGAAGTAAATATTTTGATTGTTCTTGTGTGATTCTTGTACTGTGTCGTCCTGTGTAAAGTTGAAGTGCGATAATTCCATTCTGCAACGCTTGGTAGGCGGTGATTTCTACGCGGTCGTGCAGGAGTTTCACGACAACAGCATGATAGATTTCTTCTGTGGTAAACCTTTCCGATAGTCTTTGCTTGATCCCTTCAACGTCATATCCATTTTCGACGAGGTATTGCGCTTGTTCTTTTGAAAAACCCAATTCGACAACTGATTCAAAGGAAGATGTATCATCCATAGCGTCTTGGACACCGCATTGCGAATTTGATTGTGAAAAATTAAGTGTAGATAAGGGTGTGTATATAGACATGACTGTTTTAACCTTTTAGAATTTTGATATAATTTTGAAAGAAAATATATTATCAAATTAGGTTAGTTTATTTCCATGAAAACTACCGTTTTAGTCATTATCCGAACAAATAAATTGTCTGAATGTCTGGGAAATAGTGGGGAAAGATTGACGATAACACTATTGGGATAGGTTTGTGCACTCGCTGCTGTAGAAGAAATCATAGGCCCGCTGGATCAACAGATCAAACTCTTCTTCATTTGGCGTGGTTTCATCGGCATCGTGAATAAACGTTCCGCCAATAACACCAATATCATGACAGGATGTGCCTGGAAGCCTTTTGGGAAATAAGTCCAAAGATCTCTTGATCGGCTGATTGTTTTCTGTATATCCCTCGTCCCAATCCACAATCATCATGTATGCGAAATCTTTTGGGTTCTGATCTTTCAACATCAAAAGGTGGCCCTGTACCGGGTACAAGGAAGCGTCGCTATTCAGCTCCGAAGAGCCGATACCTGTGCAGTTAAAAACTACAGGCTGTTCCAACTCAGAGAAGTCCTGGATTTCCCTCTGGCAAAGAACGATCTTTTCTTTCAGAAAAGCCGTCAGCCGTTCCATCATGAAACCTGTATCAATAAAAAGACTGTCATCATATGCCAGCATACGGCGTGTGACGCCAGTGCCAAAGTCGAGAATAACTTCTTTTGCAGGCTGCATCACCTTTCCGACAAATACTTCAAGCTCCGACTGTTCAAGATCGACAAAATAGGTAGGTAAAATCGAGGCTCCTCCCACGAGTTCCTGATTGCTGCCCTCGGCAATTTTTTTATAGTAGGTATACGAAAAACAGCCAAGGTCTATGGAAAGCTTTTGAAGTTCCGCATTTTCTCCGAAGGCGCGCATCGACAGAAGACCTCCTGCATGATGAGAAGTCAAATCGTCAAACGAAGAGGCGTAAAGAGTAATGTTGGAAAACCCTTCTTCCAGGAGTTGGTAGGCTGTAAACAAACCGATGCAGCCGCCGCCGATGACTGCTACAGGAGTTTGACGGTCCAGGTTTGGGTACTGTTCGGAAAACAGAGACAGGCAATAATTGACAGTTCCGGGAGCAATGGACCAACCGCTGCCCCCATGACCGTAATTGTGTACAAGGATTTTCCTATTAACGTTCTCAACGGAGAAATTCGGAAAACCTTCTCTCATTGGGCGGTAGCAGATGATTTTCTTTCCAATGTGTCCTTCGCCAAGGTTTGGAGGATTAATATGCCGCACTTCGATTGAGAAAACCGACTGGACAACGAAAAACAGACAAATCAATATGGATTTATAGTTCATCAAACATTCCCCTCAAAACCTGCGAAACAGTATTCTCTGGAATAGGCTTTAGCTATTAATTGATCATCCCCCAGCGAAACAATCGTATAAATTTCCGGATGATTATTCGTCACTTCAGGGCCGCATATATTATCGTTCATTGCCGGGCAGGTAATGTAGGGAATCCCTTCCAATACTTTCGAATGAAAATAGTGCAGGTGCGCCTGAAATACTCCCACAACATTGGATCTTGCATGAATCAGCTCTCTGATATGGTGCTGGTTCTCCAGGAAAAGCGAACCCTTCTTCCTTCCATCGTAATACTCATAGAAGAAGTTACCGTTGACATTGTGATCGTCAATGGCGCAATGCGTGAAGAGAAGGAGAGGGCGCGTTGACTTCTCCAGCGTTTGTTCCAGCCACTTCAACTGTTCCTCAGGAAGAAATAGTTTGCCATCTTCACCTTCATTTTTTCCGATCCCCAACCAAATGATGTCGACATGGTCAAAGGTGCGATGCCCATAACTGCCCTGATCGAACCCATGCTGTTTCCATACGGACTCGATAGTTTCAGAATTCACCTGTTTGATTTCATGGTTGCCCAGGAGATGGATGACTGGCTGTTGCAGTGACTTGTAGGATTCCATCAGCCGATGATATCTTTCAAGATCAATCTCTTCTGCTTCGCTTCGGATCAAGTCGCCCATATTGATAAAAAGATCCGGCTGATGCCTTTCTGAGAGCTCATGTAGAAAGGATTCGAAAGTGTCCATGACCTCTCTGGAAGAAGAACGTGCCTTTTCTCCATGCATTAACGGCTTTCCGGCATGGACATCGTTAATAATCGCTATTTTCACTCTATCATCCCGTGGTTCTGGAAAGTTAACTCGCAAATCCTTTCGGCAATCACTTGATTCGGGTTGCAGACTTTGGCGTGAGATAATGGCTCGGCCTCATGAATCACAGATAGCTCGGTACAACCCAGCACAACAGCTTCCTCGCTATCAACCAACCCGCATAACCGCGAAGACGCCTCTTTGAGACAACATCCTGCAGTTACCTCATCTATTAAATCATCAATCATTTTTTGTGTCGATGTATCGGGATACAGACAAGGGAAGTAGCTTGCGTGAAGCCTTGTCTTTGCTGAAGTTGAGGAGCAGAGAATTCTAGGGGTATGCCAATTTCTTTGCTCAAGATACTTTCTGGTCTCATCGATAATGTGAACCAGCTGTATTCCTTCAATTTCTGACGGTAGGAATCCGTGCAGGGTGTTGCAGGCAATAGCCGCAACAGAGATCTGATTTTTAATCAACGTTTGAAGGCATTCAGCAAGCTGGCCTTTCACAGTTTCCCGGTCAACGTTTTCCCCTAGCATATCGGCAAAGGGATAGCTGACTAAGAAAATATAGGGAAACTCGGCATCCCGTTCACAGGAATACTTTTCCTGAGAAACCTCAATGATCTTCTGAAACAAATATCCCCCGGCTGTGGGCCCTGCTCCACCAATGATTCCGATCGTTGATTTTTTACTATTCATAAATAACCTAAAAAAATTTCAACAAAAATACCAGATTGTTACAAAAATAGACAAGGTCATTTTATTATAAAGTTATTTTTGTATCTGGTTTAAAAGTCGAGCTATTGGTAGAATCTCACCTGCAAAATTATCTGAGGGGAGAATTTTATGGATTTACAAACGCGTCTCATTACTCTTTCACTGAGCGAGCAAGACTGTGAACAAATCGAGTCGATCATTGAACGGCTTCAGGCTCAATACACATCAACTGAAAGCGATGAGTTTGCCTCCGCTTGCTACCTGATGGCACAGAGTATGCCTTATCATTTGAGGAAGGAATTGAATGATTTCAGAAATCAAAGGATTCCAGGAGGCTATCTTGTCGTCAAGGGCTTTTCAATCGATGACGAACAAATCGGCGCAACTCCATCCCACTGGGATGCTCCTTGGGAGCGTCCGAAAACGCTTCGTGAAGAGATCTACCATTGCCTGATCAGTTCCTGTCTGGGAGATATCTTCGGTTGGTTAACCCAGGAGAACGGCAGATTTATTCGACATATTGTTCCCATCGAGAAGGACAAGAATGAACAGCTGGGAGGAAGCAGCAACGTTACCCTGCTTTGGCACATTGAAGAAGCATTTCATCCTCACCGCGCAGACATGATGACCATCATGTGCTACCGGAACGAAGAGCAGGCGACGACAAACATCTGTTCGCTTAAAGATCTTGACATCCCGGAACATTATCGGAAAGTGCTCTCAGAGCCGCGCTACATTATTGAGCCCGATAAGTCGCACACAATGGAAAACAACAATAGTTCACAATGGTCTCTTGATGAGGGGCACTTCAATAAAATCCGCTCCTTTATCGAAAATCCCACTCCTGTCGCTGTCTTGGGAGGAAAACCAGGGTATGAACACCTCTTAATCGACGAAGCATTTATGGAAGCTGTCGAAGGAGACACTGAAGCGAAGGAAGCGCTTGAATGGCTCTTCAATCACATGAATGAGAGAAAGACACCTGTGGTCACAAATCCGGGAGACGTTTTAGTGATCGATAACAGGATCACGGTCCATGGACGCGCCCCTTACAAGCCGAACTACGGACCCAAAGCGCGATGGCTCAGAAGGATCAACATTACAACCGACCTTGTCAAATCGCATGAATGGAAAAAGACTCCTTACGGAAGGGTAATTCTGTAAAGAAGATGAAGAACTTAAGTGAAAATAAGGCCATCGCCTACGTTATTGCTGGGACCGCGCTCATTGCGATCGGTCCCTTCTTTGTCGAATTTTCAGGGCTGAGCGCAATGGGAAGCAGTTTCTATCGAATGTTGATCGGAGGAATTGCTTTCTTTCTTATTGGGATGTACCAGAAAAAACCGCTGCCTTCCATCGGCTTGCTTTGGCTCTATGGCACCGCTGCAGTGACGATTACGGTTGATCTGCTGCTTTGCAATCAGAGCATTCTCTACATCGGGTCAGGGTTGGCGACTGTCCTTTCAAATCTCGAAGTGATCTTTCTTCTTTTGATAGGAGTGATCGCTTTTAAGGAAAAAGTCGACAAGACGCTTCCAACAACTATCCTGCTTATTTCTGCAGGAATTTACCTGTTGATCAAGCCTTACCTCCATGAGATGCATTCCCATTTGATTTTAGGGATCTCGTATGCGCTGCTTGCTTCATTTGTTTTTAGCATCTATCTGCTCAGTCTCAAGTCGATTAGCAAAAAGAGCCCTGAAACATCTACTGCTGTTAACTTAGGCATTATCTGTATTCTGGGCACTGTGATTCTAGGCGCAGTCATGTATTTTCTACCTGGTGAGTCATTTGCATTGCCTGCCAGTTGGTCAGGAAAAGCCTGTGTTGCCATTTACAGCCTGATGAGCCAGGTGTGTGGCTGGTGGTTGATTTCTCAAGGTTTAAGCAAACTTAACTTATCGACATCCGGTGTTCTATTTCTGATGCAGCCGGCTCTCACCTATCTGGGTGACTGCCTTTTCCTTGGCAGGAATACCGGCCTGTTTCAGATTGCAGGATGTGCGATCTTGTTAGCAACAATCTACAAAACAGTACAAGAAAAAGAAAAAAGGGAAGCAACAGCATGAACGATTCGTCGATTTTAGAGGTTGTCAACAAGCAGTTGGACGCCTACAACAACCGCAACTACGAGACCTTTGCCGCGTGTTATCGAAGCGACATTATTTCATACGATCTAAATACATCCGAGGTGATCGAAGAGATGAGCGGAAGCGGTTTTTTCAAACACTACTCGGATAAATTCCAGGAAAACCCGGAGATTCATTGCAAGGTAACTGAACGGATCGTCAGCGGGAACATGGTCATTGACAACGAACGCATTTCCAATTTTGAGGGAGGGAGTCATGACGAGCTGGTGATTTACCAAGTAGATGAAGGTGTTATTTCTAAAATGTGGTTTAAGAGGTAGGTGAACAAATGAGATTATTAATTTTTCTAGTCAGCGTTTTTTGTTTCGGGTGTGGATATGCGGAACAGTCTTTTGAACAAGTGTCCACTAAGCTGACAGAGTTATTTAAAAAAGTCGAGCAACAGCAGATAGCTGTCGCCGATGCCGTGCTTGCGATTGAAGAAAGCGATATCGAACTCTTGCTAAAACCGTCAGTGATTAATCCTGAGGAGGCCAATATCATTGCCGAAGGACAAATTGCCTGCACGGGAGCGTCCCAAGGTGTCCTGTGTTTCGATTTGTCCGATCTTGACCGATTAAAAAAAGAGGGCAAAGAGATTATTTGGGTCACCGACTACATTAAGAACGACGATTTGTGCCACTTGCACAATTTTGCAGGAATTTTTGCTATCAACGAGGATCCCAGCTCGCACGCGATCATCGTTACACGTGTGTACAACATTCCCTGTTTGACGCTTCCTGCGAACGTGGTCAAGACCGATAACGAGCTGATCACTCCTTATGGGATATATAAACATGGCGACGAGGCAACCCTCGATGGATTCAACGGACGTCTTCTTTTGGGGAAGGTCCCTTTGCACGTCCACAGCGACGATACCTTTTTGAAAAAAATATCGGAATGGTCGGAACACTTCGCCAATTTGGAAGTGCATGGAAATGCAGACTGTGCAAAAGAGGCAAAAGAAGCTCTTGACTATGGTGCCAGAGGTGTCGATCCAAGAACAGAACATATGTTCTTTCTACCCGAACGCCTGCATTTATTTAGAAAAGCGATTCTGTTGAAGGGGGAGAATGCAGCCATTCTAGACGAGTTGAAAGAGCTCCAGAAAGCTGATTTCATCGACCTGTTTCAAACAATGGGGTCCTATCCGGTAAAAATTCGCCTGCTTGACCCTCCACTGCATGAGTTCCTCCCTCACCAAGAGGAAGTCCTGGCTGTACTTGCGGAAGATCTTGGCATTCCTTTGGACAAGCTCGTCTCTCAGGTTAAAAGCCTGAATGAAGCCAATCCGATGATGGGGCACAGAGGCGTTCGCCTTCTTCTGACCAGTCCTTCGATTTTAAAAATGCAGGTCAGGGCTATTTTTGAAGCTTCTCAGCACCCTTCTTTAGAAGGTAAATCGGTGACGCCCCATATTGTCATTCCCATGATTATCAGTTCGGAAGAAGTACAGGTTGTCAGTCAAATGGTCGAGGATGTGTATCAGGAAGTATCCCATGCAGTGGGAAAAACATTTCCTTATCGCCTGGGTATCATGATGGAAACTCCGAGAGCCTGCCTTCTTGCCGGAGAAATTGCTCCTTATGTTGACTTCATTTCCTTTGGGACCAATGATCTGACGGGCCAGACGCTCGCCCTGTCCAGAGGGGATGTCTATGACAAGTTCCTGAAGTTCTATCTTGATAAGGGGTTATTGAAAGCTGACCCGTTTTCGGAAATCGATCCTGCGGTCAAGAAGTTGATGCACATTTGCGTTTCGCAAATGCGAAAAATCAATAGCGATGTAACGGTTGGGATCTGCGGCGAGCATGCCAGTCAGAAGGTGGGTGTGTTCATCTGCCACCAGCTCGGATTTGACACAGTCTCTTGTTCTGCAGCCAGAGTTCCTGTGGTGAAGCTTCTTGCAGCGCAAGCGGCGATTATCCATCCTCGCTAAAAACCTCTAGAGGCAAGGGGGTCTCCCTTGCCTCTTCTCTCAAAAAGTATTTGTAAATTGTGTTAAAGATCCAATAGTTAGTCGTTTGCGATTTGTATTTTGAAATAATCCGGAGTGTTATATGGGTTGAATTGAGGGAAATTTTAAAGAGTGAAGGGGGAGCCTATGTGTACTTCAATTTCAACTGCCCATGGGGCAAAACAGACGCATCGCTGCGGGATTATTCCCGATTTTATGTTGAAGAAGATCATTGATCACGAAGCTGTTGGAGCGACCAGAGATGTCGCGATCAGGACACTGGAAAAAGACAGCACCGTTCGTTCCGTGCGATATCAGGCCCAACGTGATTATCACTCAAGGACTTTTGTCCCTGTCAGCTCTTTAAGCCCGGCTGCAAGTTCCTCGGCTTCAAGCTCCTCAAGCTCTCATGAATCCGTGGTCAAAATCTATGATGCCAATCATGCGACACGCTTACCTGGAACATGGGTTGCATCACCGGAAGAGTCGAAGGACGCTGAAATTTCAGAGGTCTATCGATGGGCATTGATAACGGATCAATTTTTTAGAGGTGTTTTTGAAAGGAACTCAATTGATGATCGGGGAATGGATGTCGTTTCCACTGTGCATTACGACAGGAACTATTCAAACGCTTTTTGGGATGGAGAACAAATGGTGTTCGGTGATGGGGACGGTAAATATATCGATGCGTTCACCACTGATAGCGATATCTATGCTCATGAATTCACACACGGTGTTTCCCAATTTGATTCAGACTTGCGGTATCAGGGGCAGGCAGGCGCGTTGAATGAATCGATATCGGATGTATTCGGCATCATGGTCAAACAATATATTGGCGGTGAAACTGTCGATAGGTCCAATTGGTTGATTGGAGAGAACGTATTGGTCGGTGACCAATATGCGCTCAGGTCAATGAGCAGGCCAGGAACAGGATATAAGGACCATCCAGTGTTTGGAGATGATCCGCAGCCGGGAAGTATGGATGCGTATGATCATACACTGGAGGATAACGGCGGTGTTCATATCAATTCCGGAATTCCCAATCGGGCTTTCTATCTCGCTTCCACCAAGTTGAGAGACTATGATTCCGAACAGTATTCCTTTTCCTGGAACGGGATAGGACGCGTCTGGTATCAGGCGAGGCTGGGCATCGGAAGCAATCCGACTTTTTCTGAATTCGCAACGAGAACAGTGGAAGTCGCACAGGAGATCTTTGGCAGAGAGAGCGTTGTCGAAAAGGCTTGCCGCTACGCATGGGGAGATGTCAAAGTGGAGCTTGCGTCAAAGGGAACCTCTAAGCCTGAGGAACCTGTGCTTTGTCATATTCTATAAGATCCCGTCTGGAAAATTATCCTGAATGCCGCTATTGTTTTGGGATAAAGAAGGAAAACAGATGGAGTTATCGAAACCGTTGATCGGCATCGTGATGGGAAGCCAGTCCGATTGGGAGGTGATGAGCGCGTCCGTTACCGTATTGGAGGATCTGAAAGTTCCCCATGAGGTTAAAATTGTCTCAGCGCACCGCACTCCCGATCGATTAATTCAATATGCAAAAGATGCTCAGCAGAGAGGAATCCAGGTGATCATCGCCGGAGCGGGGGGAGCGGCCCACCTTCCGGGTATGCTGGCATCCATGACCACGCTTCCGGTTCTGGGGGTGCCCGTTAACTCGAAACATCTGAAAGGGATGGACAGCTTGCTGTCCATCGTCCAAATGCCGGGCGGAGTTCCTGTCGGCACACTGGCCATTGGAGAGGCGGGGGCAAAAAATGCAGGGCTCCTGGCGGCATCGATCCTCGCTCTTTCAGATGAAGCCCTCGATCAATCACTTAAGGCCTACCGCGAATCGCAGTCTTCCATGGTGCCAGAGGAGCCGGTCACATGATCCCTCCCGGAGAATGGATTGGAATTGTTGGAGGGGGGCAACTGGGCCGGATGATGATTCATGCGGCCTCGCGCATGGGGTACCAAACGATGGTTTACACCGATCAGCCCGACAGCCCTGCGACACATGTCGCCACTCAGTCGATGATCTCGCCATATTGGGATTTAGAAGCAGTCTCCCGTTTTGCCAAACAATGTGCCGTCGCTACATTTGAATTTGAGAATATTCCCTATGAAATGGTTCAGAGGCTTGAAGAGGAAACTCTCGTTCATCCCAGTTGGAACGCCCTTTACACAAGTCAGCATCGGTTGCGGGAAAAACAGTTTGTCAACGAACTTGGAATCCAAACAGCTTCTTATCGTCCTGTCGAGAGTCTTGAGCAGTTGAAGAAAGCGGCTGGAGAGTTCAATGGCCTTTGTATCTTAAAGACGACTGAGCTTGGATATGACGGGAAAGGACAGCATCGGATCGACCAGGAAACTGATCTGGACAGAGTTTGGAAAGAGTTTCAAGGTAAACAGGGGATTGTCGAGCAGCTGATCCCGTTCGCGAAAGAGATCTCGGTCATTGCCGCAAGAGGAGTGAATGGAGAGTTCGTTCCCTATGCGCCGGTTGAAAATGTGCATTGCAACGGGATATTGGATACGACGACCGCTCCGGCCGACATTCCCGGTCAACTGGGGGATGAGGCGTGCGAGGCCGTGAGGGCGATGATGGATGCATTGGACTACATCGGGATCATGGCTGTCGAGTTTTTTGTAACCGACGATGGAAAGCTGCTTGTCAACGAGTTTGCCCCAAGGCCGCACAATTCCGGTCACTGGACGATCGACGCGTGTCACACGAGCCAGTTCGAGCAGCATATCCGGGCGATCTGCGGCTGTTCCCTTGGTGATCCTTCAATGCATAGCCGCGCTGAAATGAAAAACTTGCTGGGGCTCGATATCAAAGAGTGGAACAGCTATCTCGACCGCCCGTCGACCAAACTCCACTTATATGGCAAACGCGAGTGCAAGCCCGGACGTAAAATGGGCCATGTGACAACGACGACGAGCCTGTAATGGAAAAAAGCTTGTATGAATCCTTAAAAAAGGTTCTCAAACAGTACAGGCATAGGTTTTTTCTCGGCTTTTTGATGCTTCTGGTCTCAAACTTTCTTTTGATCTTCAATCCGCTGGTCTTCAGGCAGGCTGTGATGGCCGTCGACCCCAATTCTCCGGTAGAAGGGGGAATGCTGCACGATTTTTTCTGGTGGCTTTGGGGCTCTCAGACCGGCAGCGTGTGGGTTTGGGCCCCGACACTGTTCGTGATCGCAGCGATCTCAGCCTATTTAAAGTATCAGATGCGGGTCACCTTCATTACCGTGAGCAGGGATGTGGAAGTCGAGGTGCGCTCCAAGCTTTTCAGCAGAATCCAAAACCAGTCGATGGCGTTTTTTGACAATCACGGGATTGGGGAGCTCTTGAGCCGTTTGACCAACGATGTTTCCGCTTATCGCGATGTCCTGGGGCCTGGAATCATGTATCCCCTTTTTTTTCTCACTTTGGTCCTCCCAGGTCTTGCGGCGCTTTTTTTCATTTCAGCCCAACTTGCGGCGATTGCGACTATCCCCATGATTATTATTCCGATCGTCAACTTTGCGATCCGTGGAAGGCTGTATGTTCTCTCAAAGAAAGTGCAGGTCAGCCTTGCGGACATGAGCAACATGGTCCAGGAACACTACTCATCAATCCGTACAATCAAAAGTTATGTGATCGAGAATACGCTCTTCAAAAAATTTACCGATCTAAGCCGCACGTTTCTTCAGCTTAATCTTCAATTGGCAACGGTGCAGGGCTCTTTGTTTCCGTTCTTCACGTTTTTGACCAAGGTGATCACTGTGATCCTTGTGATGTTTTCAGGATTTGTCATTTACAAAGGATGGGGGGAATTGAGCGTTGCCGATTTTGTTTCCTTCATGTGGATCCAATCGTACATTTTTTTCCCAGTGTTAATGCTTGGCTGGCTGATCCCTGTATTTGAAAGGGGGCGCGCTGCCTACGACAGGCTTCTTGAAATTTACGAAGAGCCGATCGAAGTGATGAACCGGATCGCCTCGGAGCTGCGAATTCCTGCGGGATCGGGGCTTGTCTTTCGGGATCTGACATTCACCTATCCTCAACAAGAGGCGCCGGCCCTTTCACATTTCTCCCTTGAGATCGAAGGGGGGGAGTTTGTCGGCATCACGGGGCCTGTCGGAGCGGGAAAAAGCACGTTGTTCAAGCTCTTGAACAGGGAATATGAAATCCCCGAAGGGATGATTGAGATCGGCGGGAAGGATATTCATCAATATCCCTTGAGCGCTTTTCATATGGAGATGGTTACTGTCGAACAGGTGCCGTTCCTGTTTTCCAAAAGCATCGAGGAAAATGTCAAGTTCGGCAGAAGAGAGGCGACAAAGGAACAGATCGAAGAAGTTGCCCGTTTCGCTGATTTTCACGAAACAGTACTCGATTTTCCTGAACAGTACCACACATTGGTGGGAGAACGGGGGGTGACGTTGTCCGGAGGGCAGAAGCAGCGGTTGGCGATGGCCCGCGCCTTTTTGGTGGACCGTTCTATCCTTTTATTGGACGACATCTTTTCCGCAGTCGACTCGGACACCGAATCGCGCATTTTTCAGTCGATGAAAAGGCATTTCAAGGGAAAGACCGTATTGTTGATCACGCACCGCGTGTCGATCCTGGAGCAGATGGACCGGGTCATCTATATTTCAGAAGGGCATGTCGCTGAAGACGGGACGCCAAAGGAGCTGATGGAGATTGGCGGTCAATACGCCGCATTGGTAGAATTGCAGGGGATGGACAGGAATGAAAAAAATTGACCGCGAACTCCTGTTAAGGTTGTGGGGGTATTTACGCCCCTACAAGAGCATGGTCGCGATCGCCGTGATCATTTTGCTGGTGTCCAAAGGGATCGAAGCGTATGTTCCCGTGTATATCGGTAAGGTGACCGACATGATCTTAAGCGGGGAAAAAGACCAATTGTCCATCATCATCCGCCAATCGCTCATCATTATCGGCCTGCTTCTCTTTTCCTATTTTCTCGACAGCCTGAACGTCCTGTTGAAAAATATTGTCGGTCAACGCGCGCTGTTCAAATTGCGCTCTGATGTGTACCAGCACATTCAGCGGATGCCGATCGATTTTTACAACCATCAAAAAGTCGGGACGCTGATGACGCGTACGATTCATGATGTGGACCAGATCAATCAAATGTTTGCCGAGAGCCTTGTCCCCCTTGTCGGCAGTATCGCGCTATTCTTAAGTATTTGTGTCTGCCTGGTCTTTCTTGATTGGAAGGTTGCGGTTCTATTAATGGTCATCTTGCCGATTGTCGCCCTGATGACAAGGACATTCACCCGCGAGCAGCGCAGATGCTACGCGCTTATTCGAAAAGCTGTTGCGAAGATGAACGCCTTTGTTCAAGAGCATCTGCTGGGGACGTCGACGATCAGAAGCTTCGGTCTGCAGCAGGAAGAGAAAAAAGTTTTCGATCAGTTGAACCTTCAGCATCGGGAAGCGAACGTTGAGACGATCCATCACTTTGCGAAATTTTTCGCTAATATCGACTTTATCCAAAGTTTTTCTCTGATCGCGGTTTTCGTGCTACTTGTGCAGTTCGTACCTTCCGGAGAAGGGTTTCAGGCAGGGACCTATTTCACTTTCAGTCTCTATGTGATCATGTTGTTCAGACCTTTGTCTGATCTGGCCGACCGTTATAATGTACTGCAATCGGCAGTTGCCGCCTCTGAAAGGATTTTCGAAGTGCTGGACCTCCAGGAAGAAGTAAAGGGGGGAGAGGAGACGATCGATGAATTGGAACATTTGATATTTGAGGATGTCTGGTTCGCGTATCATGGGGAAGACTGGGTGTTGAAAGGATTGAGCTTCTCCGTGAAAAAAGGAGAGTCTGTGGCTTTTGTAGGAATGACAGGTGCCGGAAAGACAACTGTCCTCAATTTGCTTTTGCGTTTTTACGATTATCAAAGAGGCAGGATTACAATCAATGGCAGGGAGATAACCGAATACTCGATCCACAGCTTGAGAAAGTTGTTCGGTGTCGTTTTACAGGATCCGGAGCTGTTTTCCGGTTCGATAAGGGACAACATTTGCCTTGACGACCCCGAGATCGATGACAAGAAGCTTCAGGAGACAGTGCGTTTCATGCAGTTGGATGCCTTGCTTGGCCGCTACTCAAATGGTTTGGACCACCGCTTGACGGAAAGGGGAAAAGACTTATCGGTGGGGGAGAGGCAGCTCGTCTCGATGGCGCGCGCGATCGCCCATAACCGAAGCTGCATGATCCTCGATGAGGCAACCGCGAATATCGATACCCATAATGAAAAAATTATTCAGAAAGCATTGAACAAGATCTTCCATATGAAAACATCTCTTGTGATCGCCCACCGTCTGTCAACAATCAAGGATGTGACCCGCATCATCGTTTTGCATTGGGGAAGAGTAAAAGAAGAAGGGACGCATGCGGAGCTTCTTGAGAAGAACGGGATTTATGAAAAGCTCTACAGACTGCAATTTTTGGAATAGAAGGTGTGAAAAAAACAGAAAAGGGGTAATAATGGCAAATAATTAGTTTTATCCCCCCTTGCGAGAAGATGGATCGTTGGTTTTCCTATTTTTTTGAACGTTTGAATCCTGTTTCTACATTTCTTGTGATCACAGGGATCGCGACAAGTACCGCAATTCTTGATTACCAAGTATTTGATCCTGTTAATTTTATGTTTTCATGCATGGTGTGGTTCTTTCTTATCTTCTATTTCAGGCTCTCGAATGATCTCAGAGATGTCGAAGTTGACAAGGTCGCTCATCCCGACCGTCCGGTTCCCAGAGGGGTGATCCAAAAGAAAGAAGCGGAGGTTGTCTTGTCCGGCATCCTTGTGATCCTGGTATTCCTCGGAGTTGCCATCTTTCTCTATTATAATCACTGGAGCAGGTTGCTGGTGTTCATCACCGCCGGATATTTTTGGCTTGCCCGGCACCATTTTTATTTAGGGAAATCCCTTGATGAAAGACCCTTGTTGAAGACGCTTGCTTATCAGGGAATTCTGCTTCCCATGATCCTGCTTTCTCTGAGCTTTTCCCATCAGGACAACCTTTTCACAAATAAGAACCTGTCCTATACCCTCTTGCTGGCCGGCGCTTTTTTTACTTTTGAGATTTGCCGCAAACTCAATCCTTTCTGTCATCCTGCCGTTCAGTCCCTGATCCATTTTTTTGGGTTTAAAAAGGTTTTTCGCATCGCCTTCCTGTCTCTTGTCGCTTCTGCGGTCGGGGCGGCAGGAATGGGAGCTGCAAACTATCTTATTCCTATGCAATGTGTTGTGTTGATTGCTTTGATCTATATGTTTAAAAATCCCCGACGCTTTACCATTGCGCAGATTGCTGCGAATTTTTCACTGATCCTTCACTCATGGTCAGCTGTATTTGAAAGAATTTGATGTAAAAAACACCCAAGCTGTAAAGTAAAAAAATATCTTTACATGGAGGTTTTTCGCATGGCTGTTCATCCAACAATAGGAGTCTCACACATCAACGAAACGAAAGCAGAAGCATCTTCTTCAAGTGCAAGTGCGGCTCAGGAGGAGCATCTTACGGTTCCCCAAGCGAAAAAAGTGCGTGTTGTCCATGAGGCGCATGGAGACCTCAGAATGGATGACTATCATTGGATGCGCGATTTAGGCAGCACCGACACGCTGAGATATTTAGAGGACTGGAATAGGTACACTTCTCAAGTGATGGACTCTGTCCGACCGTTGACAGAGAAACTGTATACGGAGTTTGTTGACAGAATAGAGGCTGTCTCGGAATCAGTTCCTCACCGTGTTGGACCTTTCCTCTATTATTACCGTATGGAAGAAGGAAAAGAACATCCCATCCATTGCAGAAAGTCGACCGAAGGGGATCAGGAGCAGGTCCTGTTAGACGGCAACGTCGTTTCGAAAGACTATGAGTATTTTAGCGTGAAAGCGGAAGAGCCCAGTCCTGACGGTCGTTTTGTTGCCTATATGATCGATACCGATGGATCTCAATTTGGGACAATCATGATTTTGGATACCCAGACGGGGAAATTCTTAGAAGAGAAGATCCCGCATAGCGATGGCGGCATTGTCTGGAACACCCGTTCGGATGGTTTTTGGTATACAAAAGTCAATGATGAGATGAGAACGGACAAGTTGTATTGCCATGAGGTCGGGACGCCGATCGCAGAGGACCGCCTCATTGCCAACGAAACAGACCCCTTGTTCGATCTTGGTATTTCATCGGATAAATTGAAAAGATACCTGGTGATCAGCGCCTCGAGCAAAGACACGTCTGAAGTGTGCCTTGCGGCCTTGGATGATTCGGAAGGGCCGATATTTATGGTCCATGAGAGAGAAAAAGGATTGCAATATCATCTTGTATTGGGAGCGCACACGCATTATCTGATGGTTTCGAAAGATAAGAGCAACTGGGCCCTGTATAAGTCCGAAGCGGGAAAATTATCAAAAGCGGACTGGGTCGAGGTGAGGCCGTCGAATCCTGATGTTGATCTAGTGGATGTTGAACTGTTCAAAGGGCATCTTGCTTTGCTCAAACGGGAGCAGGGCTTGAAAAAAGTGGAGATCATCTCACTGGAAGATGGAAAATCGCATGAAGTTGAGATGCCGCAGCAGATTGGGGATATCGCTTTTGAATATAACGACGATTGGGATACCCCTTTATTGCGGTTCACGTTCGACTCTCCGGTCTATCCTTTGGCCACCTTCCACTATCACATGGGAACGCGTTCCCTTGAACTTCTGAAACAGAAAAAAGCAGGAAGCTTCGATCCTTCACAATATGAGTCGGAAAGGGTCTGGGCGGTTGCCGATGATGGAACGAAAGTCCCGATCTCCTTGTTTTTTAAAAAAGGGATGCCTCGCGACGGCTCGATGCCCCTCTATCTGTATGGCTACGGTTCCTACGGGGTGACTTACGATCCCTATTTCAGCGTGATGAACGCGTCGTTCATGGAAAGAGGCGTCTGCTTTGCGATCGCCCACGTGAGAGGAGGCGGGGACCTTGGCCGGCAATGGTATGAGCAGGGGTCGATGCAGAAAAAGAGAAATACCTTTACGGACTTTATCAATTGCGCAGAGCATTTGGTCAACCAGGGATTCACATCTCCCGACCGACTTGCTATCGGAGGGGGTAGTGCGGGAGGTCTATTGATGGGCGCTGTGATCAATATGCGGCCAGACCTGTTCAAGGCATGTCTGGCATCAGTCCCTTTTGTCGATGTGGTGACCACAATGTTCGATGAGTCGCTCCCATTGACGACCCAGGAGTGGATTGAATGGGGGAACCCAAATGAGAAAAGCGCTTATGAATATATGAAAAGTTTTTCTCCCTATGACGGTATTGTTGCTCAAGATTACCCTGCATTATATGTTGTGGCAGGATTGAACGATAAACAGGTCAGCTGCCATGAACCTGCAAAATGGGTGGCGAAATTAGCAGAATTTAAAACGGACCGAAACCCGCTTCTATTCCGGATCAACATGGGTGCCGGACACCATGGGGCCTCAGGGCGGTACTCGCTCCTGAAGGAACGGGCGCCGGACTTTGCATTCCTCCTGAGCCAGCTGGGATTTGTGATTTGATTGGTATATGTAGAAATTTTTTATTCTTTACTCTCACAGTCTTTTCGATCCTTCAGAGCGAAGAGGCTCTGCCGCGGACTGTGATCGCTGTCTATAATGGCGAGGACTATCCCGATATCTGGTTTACAAGGATCCATCAATATGCCGAGATGCCCCTAAACCATTTGGGGTTAAAGGTAGAGTATTACGACATTCTAAGCGGCCTCCCAGATATTTCTTCTAGAGAAGACGTGCTTGGTGTTCTTGTCTGGTTTCCCAAATATACTGTACTTCCTGATCCTGAAGGGTATTTGGATTGGGTGGAGAGCTTTACAAAAGCGAAGAAGAAATTTGTTTTCCTCGGATCTTCCGGATTGCATTCTCTCGACAAACCTTTGCCGGAGAGAAAAATCCAGGAGTTCTGGAAATGGCAGGGGCTGAAGGACGAAGATAATTGGATCAGTGAAACTTACGAGTTGGAATTTCCTGTGCTGGACAGCACTGTAGTGGGATTTGAACGGAATTACATAGACGTTTTACATCCATTTAAAGTGATTAAAGCTGTCGATCCGCAGATCAAAGTGCATTTGCTTGCCAGGAAAGATGGGGATCCGAGCACAGACAGCGTTCTCGTCTGCACAGGCCCTTTTGGTGGGTATATCAGCGAAGGGTACGCTAAATATGAGGTTTTTAACAAAACAGAGAACTTTAGAAAATGGTACGTCAATCCGTTTCGGTTTTTTGAGCTGGCTTTCGGCCTCAAGCAGTATCCTGTTCCGGATACGACTACACTGTTTGGCAAGCGGATCTACTATAGCCATATTGATGGCGACGGATGGAATTCCATTACTGAACTGGAGAAGTATCGTCGGAATAAAACGATTTGTGCCGAAGTCGTTGCCAGGGAATTGATCGAGGCCTATCCCGATCTCCCTGTGACAGTAAGTGCGATCGCTGCCGATATCGATACCGCTTGGGAGGGAAAGGCTGTAAGCAAGCAGGTTGCGCGTTTGTTGTTCTCCCTGGACCAGGTAGAGGCTGCCAGTCATACTTATTCGCACCCCTTTAGCTGGAAATTTTTTGACAATTTCCGTCCTGAGGATGAGATTCCCTTTTTGGAAAATTATTTGACCAAAACGTGGCAGGGAAATAGTTATTGGAACAAGCTCAAACGGTTGTTTGGATACCGGGAACGGTTGCATGGAAAAGATGTAGCGGTCCAGACAGATGCCGAGAAAGTTTATCGCCCGAACTTACCCGATGACACAGATTCTGAAGAGGGTGCGGAGAAAATTCTGGAAAAATATGACATCCCCCGCGCGTTCGCAAATTATCCCTTCGAACTGGATTTGGAAATTAAGGGGTCTGTAGATAAAGTTCAGTCATTTTGCCCTGACAATAAACAAGTGATGCTCTACCAATGGTCAGGGGATTGCCAGCCCTTTGAAAAGGCGGTTGCTAAATCCAGAGAGTTGGGCATTCCCAATCTCAATGGGGGAGACTCTCGGTTTGATTCCGCTTTTAATTCATATGCCTGGGTGAGGCCTCTTTCCAGGAACATCGGGGATCAGGTTCAGGTCTATGCCTCCTGCAGCAATGAAAATACCTATACCGACCTGTGGCGTGGGCGCTATTTCGGATTCAAAGAGCTTCCAGAAACATTGAAGAACACCGACTCGCCGATCCGCATCCGTCCGATCAATGTGTATTACCATATGTATTCGGGGGAGAAACTGTCGAGCTTGAACGCAGTGAAGTATAATTTGGATTATGCGTTGACCCAGGAGATTATTCCGATCGAAACCAGCCTCTTTGCCAGGATCGTTGATGGATTTTACTCCTGTCAGCTGGTTCCGATCGATGATGGGGGCTGGAAAGTTCAGAACCGCGGAGAGTTGCAGACTATTCGCTTCGACCGTGCGTCAACCCAAGATGTCGATTTTGCACGGTCCAAGGGGGTGGTCGGAGCTTTTCATTTACAGGGAAGCTTGTATGTAGCCCTGGATCCTGCTATTGAAGATGCAGTGATCTATCTGGTTGATGAAGAAGTTGAGGAGGTCCCATATCCTGTCCTGGTCGAAAGTTCCTGGAGGGTATGGAATGCCCGTTCACGATCGGATGAGGGGATCGAGGTTTCATGCAAGGGATATGGCCCTTGTCAAATGGAATGGAGGGTCTCCAAGGACGGCAAATGGCAAATTACCATGGAAGATGAGGAACATCAGGTAGAGTCGGTAGATGGTGTTCTTCGGTTCACAATTGGGAAGACCGCCTATAGTGAAAATTCCCTCACCATAAAATCCCTGTTTTGATAAAATGACGAGCATGACTCAGTTAAGTAGTTCAGCATTAGGAAAGAAGACCGTTTACCAAGATCAGTACGATCCTTCGCTGCTGTTTCCGATCTCTCGATCTGAAAAAAGGAGCGAAATCGGCATCGGAAAGAAACTTCCTTTCCAAGGGGAAGATATTTGGTTTGGTTACGAACTTTCTTGGTTGAATGAGAAAGGCAAACCTGTGATAGCTCTGGCGGTTTTCACGTTTCCTTGCGACTCTCCCAATATCATCGAGTCCAAGTCGTTTAAACTCTATCTGAACTCCTTCAACCAGACCCGGTTTAATTCTACCGATGACGTGCAAAAGACATTGGAGAAGGATCTTTCCAAGGGGTGCGGAAAGCCTGCCACTGTCATATTTGTTGATCGTCTTCCGCAAAGCGATTTTAAGGGGATTTCCCTGGATACGTTGGATATCGAGATCGACCATTATCAGGTAGATCCGGCTTTGTTAAAGGCTGGAGAAGATTATGTCCAAGAGTCGGTTTACACAAATCTTTTCAAATCCAACTGCCTTGTGACGGGGCAGCCCGATTGGGCATCTCTATTCATCCACTATCAAGGTCCCCACATCGATCACGAATGCCTGCTCAAGTACCTTGTCTCCTATCGACAGCATTTAGAGTTCCACGAACAGTGCATCGAACGGATCTACATGGATCTGATGCGCGAGTGCAAGTGTGAGAAATTAACGGTATTTGGAAAATTTACGCGAAGAGGAGGTCTGGATATCAATCCTTTCCGCTCAAATTTTGAAAAGCCCCTTTCCCATTTTCAAACACCCCGCCAGTAGAATTCTCTTGTTTTAGATAAATATTTTTTTTATCTTCATCACATGAATCAAGATGAGCATTTTCGTAAATTGGAGATGATGTACCATTCAGCTCCGATTAATCTGGAGTATAGACCTAAGTTGACCGTTTCTGAAAAACGGGCGGAGATCACAATGATGAAAAGCCGTCAACCATTAACTGAAGAGATAGGATATCGCAGATGAGTTTATGGAACTTAGTCCCCTTGTGGGGTGGAGCGCAGCAACCCCAGCCACAACCTCAGCATCAGGAAATAAAAGTCCCGCAATTTGTTAAGGACAATATGTACTTGACAGTGTCTGGCGGGTTGGCGCTCATCAAAGGTCCGCAGACATTGATTCTTGGCAGCGTGGGAGCTTTGTTTTGCAAGCTGGTGCAGTCGGGTACTGTGCCTTCACAAACCAAACCTCTGGTCGACAGGGTGATCGAAGTGATCCAGCCAGTTGTCGATGAACCTGCGACAGTTCCCGATATGGTTGCCCTTTGCGCGCTGATGATGTTCGACGAATTCGCTCCCTTTGCGACGGCATGGATCGGGTTTACGGCGACATTGGTGTTGTTGGCGAGTCGGCGGCAAGAGTAGCTTCGATATATCTTTCGACTGCTTTTTCCAATACCGGCAAAGGGACGATCCCTGCTTGGAGGACGGCATTGTGAAACTCCCTTAGATCGAACCGCTCGTTCAGAGCTTCTTTCGCATTTTGTCTTAATTCCAGGATTTTGAGCTGGCCGACCTTATACGCGCATGCCTGTCCCGGCATCACCAGATAGCGGTCGACCTCCGTTTCCACTGTTTCACGTGTGTAACCGGTCGCTTCGACCATGTAGTCGATCGCCTGTTCTCTCGTCCATCCCATTGCATGGAGCCCAGTGTCCACGACTAATCGAGCGGCCCTTAGTATTTCATCCTGCAGATGCCCGAGGATATCGTAATCTGAAGAGAAAAACCCCTGTTCGAACGCAAGTTTCTCGACATAGAGCGCCCATCCCTCTTGAGATGCAGTGAAACCGATGATTTTCATCACAAGAGGAAAGGGGAGTTCATTCCGGATGGTATCCTGAAAATGATGGCCAGGTTCCGCTTCATGCACAGATAGGGTTTCCAGGCCAAAACGGGGAAGCTCCTTCATTGAGCGCAGGTTGATGAAGTAATATCCCGGCCGGCTGCCATCCAAACTGGCTTCGCAGTAGTAGGCGCCCGGCATTGCATCTTCCTCATGCCTGGGAACTGGCTTTACCTTTACAGGGGACTTTGGAGTGATCCCAAATAATGGCCAGAGTTCGCGACGGCATCTTTCGAGAATTTTTTCGATCTCGGCCATGCATTCTTGACGCCCTTTTTCGTCATTTGAAAAATAGAGTTCATCTCTTTCTTGGAGCTTTTGCATCAGTATTCCCGGACAAACTTCGGGGTCCTCAATACCAACGCGGGCAAGATGCACCCGCATTTCTGCATGGATCCGTTCAACCTCTTTGATCCCCATTTCATGAATCATGTCCGGAGGCAGGTCTGTCGTTGTATGTTCTTTTAGCAAATGGAGATAGTAGTCAGATCCTTGGGGAAGCTTGTCAACTCCATGGTTGTCTTGAGCTTTTTCCAGAAGGTTTTGATACACGTCAAGCAATTTTAAAAAGGCCGGGTAGACTTCGTTTGTCAGGATTGCCTTAGCCTCGCCCAGGATCATGGGTGATTCAGTATGGGATTTCAGATGGATGAAGTAGAGATGGTTTTCAACATCTTTTGGAATCATGGACCGGATGATCTCTATCACTTTCTCCACGCAAAGACGGGGCGGAATGATGCCTGCTTTTTCCTGTTCATCTAAGAACGCGATCGCCTGCATCAGTTGTATAGGAATCCTTCGCATGCGGATCAGATAATTTTCCACATTAACTGGAGTATCGAGTTTGTGATGTTCGATAAATGTTTGGTTGAGTTCGAAAATCACTCCAAACATTTGATTGATATGGTAGGAATGGAGGAGATAGGGAGCGCCTTTTATCTGTTGGTCGAACATCCAGCAAAGTGTTTCATAACTTGTTCTCAAGCTTTCCGGTATTGATTCCGGGGGAACAGATTCGAGTTCCTTCAACAATGTTTTCGCTTCTCTGATCCGATTCCGCAGCGCTTCAGGCGAAACATCGTCAAGCTGGGTGTTGTGATGAAGAACATTGATCGATTCCAAAAGTCCCAAACCGGACAGTAATTGAGGGGAGACGCTTGCAAGGCCAATGAATGCGCGCTCAAAAATATCAAACTCCCTTGCATGGGAGGATGAAGCTTCTGACTGTGTCTCATTAACGATTGCGGCGGCCTCTGTTGGACACCCTTCTGCTCTTGTAAAGATAGCCGACCAATATCGAGAGGGGTCTGGCTGGTCGCCGAAAACCTTTTTGGACTCTTGAAGAGTTATATTCTGGCGGATGCGGTCTGAGATGACTAATGGAAGGGATCTCTCTTCCTGGGTCTGAATATGTGAGTGTACTGGTGAGGGTGGGGGAGCCGCGGTTCCCAGGGAAGAGCTGGCAGCTCTAGAATAGTCTTGAAATTCAGGGTTGTTGGGATCAAAACTCACTGACATGGGCGCCCTCCTTGGCTGAAATCAATAAAGTCAGTTAATTGAAATTATAAATTTACATCAATGAGAAATGACGCCGCTGAAGTAAAGCCAGTGACTGTTTTCTTTGAGAAAGCGGCTTTTTTCGGTGAAGGAGGCATCCTGGCCGTTTTGTTTTAAGATTGCTTTGAAGGTGACAGAGGCTTCATGGTCATCTTCATGGGAGTCGAGGATTTCCAGTCCGAGGAATTGCGTGGTTTCGGAGAAGGTGAGCAATTCGCTGGACCATTTTTTATGGTCGGAGAGATAGGCGGGGTTATCGGGGTGTGTGGTCTTGATGATGTAGTCGGGGAGGTTGAGCGCGTAGGCCGTGTAGCGGGAGCGCATGAGCTCTTCCGCGTTGCTTGCAGGCTTCCCTAGGTGGAGGGGCTGGCAGCATGTTTTATAGGGGAGGCCGCTGTGGCATGGGCATGGTTTGGACATGGGAGTATGATATTCTTTTCTCTTTTAAATTTCATCGGGATTTGGTATATTTTCCCCTGTAATAAGCCGATGTGGCGGAATTGGTAGACGCGGTGGATTCAAAATCCACTCTTGGCAACAAGGTTACGGTTCGAGTCCGTACATCGGCAGCCAAACTGCGAGAGGGTTAGATTTTTTTTTCGAAACAATCTAATACCTCTCACTTTTTTGGTCTCATTTGATTTAACACCAACAAGTCAATAAGTCACGACTGACACCCTTGCATTAATTGCGATCTAAAAGCAAGAGCCACTTCCATATTGGAATTACCTTTATTTGAAAACCTTCAACCTCGAATTCTTCTTCATCGTTTTCAGTAATAATCATCCCTTCCGTCAAGCTGTACGCTTTCATAGCTTCGAGTAACCCTTCAAGCTCTCGTTTTCTAACTTTTTTATCCGATAGATGTGAAGCTACTTGAATAGACTGAACAACCTGATTCCCCTGCCTAATGATAAAATCACATTCTTTTTGTTCTTTATGAAAGAAAATCTCTTCTCCCATCATTTTCAAATGCAAAAAAACAACATTTTCTAACAATCGCCCTCGATCTTCACTTACTCGAAAGCCAATTAACCTGATCATAGCGGGGTCGATCATATAGCATTTTTTGTTGTATTGAATCTGTTTTTTCAAAGAGTGACTATAACGGCTTAAAAAGAAACAAAGATAGGAGTCTTCGAGGTAAGAACAGTATTTTGAAACTGTATTTGGACTTGCAATACCTAAGTACTCGCCCAGCTTACTGTAGCTAAACTCTTTCCCAATGTTGCTAGCAAAATAGTAAACAAGCTCTTTCAGAGGTTTCTCATTGGAGATGTTATGACGGGCAATGATGTCACGGTAGAGAATTCCTTCGTAAAGATTTTTTATGTACTCAACCTTCTTGAACTTAATATATTCTGGAATACCTCCAAAGGTCATGTAATCTTCGAATATTTTTAATAGAGTTCCAACATCTGCGGTTGAGAATATTTTTTTCTTAATAAGATTTGGATATTCATGATGAACAACTTCTTTAAAAGAAAGAGGGTATACCTCTAATTGAATATTTCTTCCTGTCAAGTGAGTACCCAATTCTCGACTTAACAGATTAGCATTCGATCCAGTAATAAAAATTTTGTTTCCTTGTTCGTATAGCCTTCGGACAAACCGCTCCCACCCTTCTATATTCTGGATTTCATCAAAATAAAATGTGGACTGCTTACCAAAGAGTTCAATAAAAACCTCTAGCAAAACCTGAAAATCCTTCAACGCAAACTGAATTAAACGCTCATCATCAAAGTTAAAATAATAATCTGATTCTTGTTGTTCCTTTTGCAAGACACGCATAATGGTTGACTTTCCTGATCTTCTAATTCCACTGAGTATCAAAACATTTGGATCATCAATAAATTTTCTAATGGTAATAGATTGTGACCTATCAAAGAAATTCCGTGGAATTTGATATTCCTGCTGATCCGCAATAATTTTTTTTATTACTTGACGATCCATAAAGACCTTCCCCGCTTTTAAACTTCAGTATAACAAAAAAACCTTGCATTGTCAATACATGGTTTTGATCTAAACCGTTTATTGATAATGCAAGGTTATGGGCTAAACCTTGCAAAAATCAGCTTTAAGATTCTGCAGGGCATTTTGCATGGTAGAAGAGCCACAATATTTAACCCAATCAAAGTCCAAAAAAGTTATGAACAATCACCGAATTCTCCCCTTGGAACCCTCCTTGTTTTTGTTCTATTTGGGTGAAGGGGAGTAGATGAAGAGAAAAATTGGCTCCTCTCTCTCGGAAAAATCCATTTTAGCCTCCAACAGCCACAGCTCGCCATTGATTTTTGGAAATTTTTTCTACTGATATAAAGGGTTTAAGCTCATAGATCTTGCGCATTCCCTCGACAAAATGGTTCGATAATTGTCCGCTCAAGGGCAATTAAGGGGGCTTCTGCCCCCTTAACAATTACCCCTCCAAAGAGCTCTCTGTTCCTCTAAGGTTTTACAGCAGAAATGACAGAGTAATCACCCAGTGAATGTTGAGTTGTACAGTCGACGAATCCTACAGATTCAAGCATGTCATACAACTGTTTTTGCGTGAATTGCTGAGATTTGTGGTTAATAAACATGTGCAGGTTGAACAATACTGCATTAAGAGGGCCGTCGCCTTCTTCATTCAACAACATTTCGTGAAGGAATATTCTTCCGCCATTAGGCAGCTTGTTAAATGCAATTTGTGCAAGACGCAGGCATTGCACCGGTTGCCAGTCGTGAAACACATTGCTGAAATTGATGGCGTCATACCCATCAGGCCAGTTCTCCTCATGAAAGAAGTTGCCCGAAATTGTTTTTATCTGGTTTTCACACTGATAACGCCGGATATACTTTTCGGCTTCCTTGCAGACGGTGTCGAGCTCTAAAATCGCAGAAGTCTTATCCGGATATTTTTTGCAAAAAGCAATACTAAAGGCGCCTGAACCACCTCCTGCATCTAAGAGGCGATCGACGGATTCGTATATGCCTTGATTCATTGAATATACAGCCGTTGCGAAAATATGGTTATGCATTAATCGAGTGAATGCATCCGCCACAGGCTGGCTCATTTTCTCCTCTTCCCACATTTCAGTCACAGAGTGGCCGTCGCATTCCAGATTATGCTCATCTTTCAAACTATCGAGAATTCTGTCTTGCAAAGTGGTCATATGATAAATGTTCAAATCGTCTTTCAGCACATCGCCCCAATAGAAATGGCTATCAGGCAGTAAATACGTTTTAGTGAGATCGGTATTCACGATTTTGCCATGCTCAAAGTCCACATAACCTAAACATTTCAGGACAAGAATAACAGCGGTAACCCCTTTTTCATTGAGTTTCAGGGTACTGCTAAGCGTGCTGAAGGTATGTTCGCCGCCTTCTATGAGGCCGAATACACCCAATTGGTCGCAGGTGATCAGTAATGCAAAATTATAGTTGGATAACAAGTGCTTCCACATAGGGGAGTCGGAAACCAGCCGTGTGTCTAACGTTTGCAGCATTGAACCCTCTCTACAAAAATTCTCATTGAGGTTCTTTTTATCATAATAATGAAAAATTTGAAATGGAGTGTTAGATGTTAAACCTGCAATTTCCCTGGAAAAGACCCTTTCAAATCTCAACTTAAGTTGCTAGCTTGTTTTTCATCGAAGTTAATCTAATATTTTTGATACATAAAATTCGTTTTCGTAATTCCCATTGATAAGCACGGCAGATTTCTTAATGCCTTCAATTTCGTATCCACATTTTTGATAGAAACGGATCCCTATGAGATTTGATACTCTTACCCGAGCTTGAATTCTCTTTACTTCCATTTGTTTTGCTACATTCTCCATTATGAACAACTTATGAGATCCAAGAGGGTGTGTTGCCTAATTCCCTCTAAAGTGCTTTAGAAGGTTGAAAATCAAAATTT
>CAZWOB010000007.1:0-47399 GCA_964635295.1 uncultured bacterium | reverse complement strand
GGAGTCAAATCCTCCCCGTAAATAAGCTTCAACCACCCTTCAATATCATTGGGGACATAAACTTCCAACCCATCAAAGGAAGCCTGGCGAAGCGGGAACAGCATAGAAAAGGGAATATGATTCTCCGTGTGAGGGATTTCCCGTTTCCTCGCTTCTTTTGGAATGATCGGTTCACGGATGTGTGAGAAATTGTATGTCACCGTCTGTTCTTCCCGATCAACGGTATAGTGGTAGAGGTCAACTAGCATCCCGCTTTTCAATAGTTCAACTTTGATCAATGAATCTCGATTAGAAGCCGGAGAGAAGTCCATGACGCGGTACTTGTCTTTTGGAAGTTTGGTCTTGAGCAGTTTCAAAACAGCTTGATGGTCTGGGGCAAGAATTGCAAAGTCGACATCCTGATCTTTGGGGATAAACCCTCCATGCCGATAAACTCCTAAACATGTTCCCCAATCCGCCCAAAAAAGAATGTTGTTGTTTCGGAGTACTTCGACAAGCCCCCGCAGCTCTTCGATAATCTTCTCTTCTTTTGCAACCGTCTTCCGAAGGCTTTTACTTAATTGTTCACATCGTTCATGCGCTTTTCCCTGGGACGCCGCATAACGCCCCTCAGGTTCTGTGCGGATGCCCATGCCGGCATAACGGCGCTTGTTAGCCTGTAAAGCAACTTTATCGATTTCTCTAAACGAGTCTGTTACAGACACTGTGTGCAGCCTTTGCCTCGCTAATGGCGCAATCATACCGAGGCCTTTGAAGGCGCAGCCGATGATGAATGTGGGGATCAGAGCAACGACACAAAGAGCAGTCTTCAGGACAACGAGCGCAGGGTGGTCGTCGTATTTAAATTCCCATTCCATTTTTGCGGTTTGGGTGTTGAGATTGTAATGAGTAACCTTCCTGCTTCCCCCTAGTAAATAGCGTGTTGGAGTCAGATACAGGTCGCCGACAAGCTCAAAAGGGTTCCCGCCTGAATCCGATCGGGTATTGATAAATGCGGACTCCCTGACATTAAAATACCCATGCACGAACGGCATTCCAATGGGGACGAGAACATCTTCAACTATATCAACCATAAATCTTACCTGCTATGTTTAAATAAGTAGCTTAATGTTAATTCATTAAGAAAGGATTAAGAGGAGTGGACAGGGTTGCTTTCTTTACTTAGATACAGCTCGACTAGTGCGAGGCCGCCAAGAACAATGAAAAGCAAGTAGATGATTGGAGGAATGACAATTCCAAGGGTGATCCCAAGAAAAACCAGGAATTGAAAAAATGTCGTCACTTTTCCGCACCAGATTGCGCGGAAACGATACGAACTGAGCTTGCCGGTGAATACAAGGTAAAGTCCGAACAATAAGACTGAGAAATCGCGGCAGATCATCGTGCATGCTTCCCAAATACCTAATGATCCTTCAGACATAAAGATCCCAATGAGAAAAAAGACAAAAAATCGATCCATAATGGGATCCAGCACAGTTCCAAATGCGCTCGACTGCTTGTAGCGTCGGGCCAGAAAGCCGTCAAGGCCATCGGTGATCATTGCTAAGACCAACGCGACTGTGCGGACCATGACATCATGCTTCAGGAATACTAAAGCAAGAGGCAAACGGAGCGTGGAGATTAAGTTGGGTACTGTGAACATTTCGAATCTTTTTCACCGTGTTCAATTGTTCATAATATTAACGAATTGAACGATAAAAATCATCTATTAAGAATCAGTGGTAAAAAAGTAGCGGCGCCAGCGATAGAGGGTTCCTAAAAAGATCGTAGCGATTAGCAGCAATAGAAATGTGTGTTGATAGGTGCGGAAGCCCGCGATGATCTCTGTCGAGTGCTGCCCAAAGAAATAGCCTAGAGTGAATAGGAACGCAGTAGAGATTAGGCAGGCGGGTAAATCTCTTAAAATAAATTTGTTAAAAGGCATTTTCCCAAGACCTGCGGTCATGAAAAGGCCGTTGCGGACACCACCGGGGATGAATCGCCCAACGATAAAGGTCCAGATTCCAAACCTCTCATAATAGTGATGAAGCCTGTCGATTTTATTGGGAGTCAACACCCTGTTAAACCATCGGATGTCATAGAGCCTTGGTCCTAGCAGCCTGCCAATCCAATAGGCTTCCCAGGCTGCCATCCAGCAAACGATAAAGAGGATGGTATATTGCAAAAATGCAGTTTCCGGAAGAAGAGTGCTCGCTAATGCTCCGGCACTGATCATCACGATGTCTTCACTGATCGGGATATTGAGCCCTCCCAGAAAAATAAGGATGGCAAATAGCCAGTGGGCAACTTCTGCGTGTTCCGTAGCAAATTGAATTATTGATTCCATGTCATTCAATTATAGCAATTTAATCCTTAAATTTCAATATAATTAAAATTTCATTTGTGATAATGTGATCTAAGCGAGTGCGATTGTCACAGATAGCGAAAATATCTGAAGGGAAAATTATAGACAGATGGGTTCATGAAAACGCTTTTAGCCGATTCGACAGTCGATTTGGACCAATATTTATCATGTTCGCAACCGATTGTTGTGTCATCTCCTCCCTTTTCCGGGAATTTACGCGTTCCCTTGCATTTAAGAAAATCAGATGACCTGAGAGTCGTCGTCATTGGCAAGGGAAGAAAAGAGGTCCGCCCCAGATACTTGGCCAATATCGCAGATATCCCTTCAAATTTCTTATCCATTTTTAGATACGGGTCCGATTACGTAATATTATTCTGTCTTTCTCATCAAGGGGTGTCTGCAGCTCTTGAGGGAGAGGGTGATGATTGCGTGTTGTGTTTGAAAGGGGATGCTGAGGAGTCTTTCCCTGTGCTCATCTGTGTCCATGGCGAAAATCTGTACCAGTCGTTGGGTCTTGCGTTGAGGATGGGAATCAGAAGAGTTTGTCACTCCGCGAAACTACGGGAAGAAAAACCCCCTATTCATCATTGGATGAATGCATTGGGATGGGAATCGGGAGGAGCATTTGGCGATCAACCGAGCCATGATAAAATCATCAGCGCTGTATGGTCGTTAAGACAGGAAGGAATACAGCCGGGATATGTGCTGATAGATGATGGGTGGCAGTGGACGGCCAGCAAAGGCGGAAAGGAACTTTTGCACCGTTTCGATGCAGATCCTCAACGGTTTCCACAGGGATTGTCCGGTCTTGTGAAAGAATTGCAAAGAGCTGGCGTCCATCATGTAGGGGTCTCCCACTCTATTTTGGGAAGTAGTGGAGGGATTTCTAAAGAGATGGTCGAGAGGTACCAACTTACCGGCGCTGGAAACCCAAAAGGTTTTTTAGGTTTTGACTTGGGAAAAACCTTTCAGTTTTATCACGATTATTATGAGTTCTTGAGCCGGGAGGGAATTTCATTTACGAAAGTGAAAAGGCAGACAGATGCATCAAGGGAGCTTGGCGATCCAGCGTTGATGACAAGGGTCTATCCTCAGTTGCAATCTGCCATTCAGGCAGCGTCCAGTCTTCACTTTGAAGCGCCGCATTTAAACAGCGAGTGTTTGACGAATGAAAACCTGTTTTATTGGACCACATCGAGAATTGCATCGACAGCTGATGATTTAGACACGCAGAGCAGGACCGGCGCGAAAAAGGCGATCAGAAATCTATTGGCGAATGGATGTTGGATGCAGCGATTTATGCATCCGGATTTTAATAGTTGGTCTACGGACTATCCGCATAGTCCTCTGCTGGCAATCCTCCATGCGCTTTCCTCCAGCATCAACGTGATCAGTGATCCTCCTGGGAGATCGAATGTCGGCCTCTTAAAAAAATCCGTACTCCCGTCGGGAAGATTGATAAAGACCGATTTCCCTTTGTTGTTGTGTGAATCGTCTCTATTCGTTAATCCTCTAAAGAGCCAGAAGTTATATAAAGGGTTTGCACATAAGGGAGAGACCGGTCTTTTGGCGCTCTTTAATTTGACCCGGAAAAAGAAGCCTGTCCAGGAATACGTTTCCGCTTCAGAGGTTGAGGGGATTGTCGGAGACGCTTTTGCTGTATACAGTCATGCCAATGGTTATCTGGGGGTATTTGGAAAGGAAGAACAGTTTCCTGTTGCAGTGAAGCAGAACGAGGCGGATGTCCTTACTTTCTCTCCGATCAGAAACGGTGTGGCCCTGATTGGATGCTATCACTATTTTGTCCCTTCAGGGCCGATACAGGAGACCACATTTGAAGAGGAGTCGATGCATATCACATCAATTGTCACCTCGCCAATGTTGATGTACTCAGAGCAAAAAGTGATGGATATCAGGAGAAACGGCCAGCCAATTCCCTGGGATTACGACAAGGAAAAAAAACTGCTGGTGATCGATTCAAGACGAAGTCAAAGCGAGATCACAACCGTCTATACCATCAACTTTGAGTAGCGCTCAACGTCGTAGTCCCTATTTCGCTGCGGAAAATACCTCTTTAGCGTCCCGGTTATCCCAGGCCTTTTTCAGTTCCGCCCCTTTTTTATTTGAGATTCCACCCAGGAACTCGATGGAGCGTAAAAACCGTGCGCGGACAATGTCCTTTCCAAGGATTTCGGCAGAGTCAAAAAGAGGAGGTCCCTGGATTTTTCCCATGATCGATCCGAAAAGAATCGGCATGACACCCTTCTTGTGATTGACTCCCAGTACCTCAGCGACCTCTTTTGAGGCCTGCTGGATTCCCTGAGCAGACCAGTCGTTGGAAGATTCCAGGCTCCAGATCATTCCCTGAAGAACAAAGGCGCCCTGCAAGTTTGTCAGACCTCGCTGATTGAACGTCTCCTCACGGTACTCCAGGTGATTGATGAACAGAAAATTGAAAAGGTCCATGAAATCACCGAACGTTTTGATGCGCGAGTAGCAGAGGGGGATCAACCTTTCCATAAATGTGTCGTTGAAACGCCATTCTTTCAGTCGTTCCCAGAGCTTTTCCTGAGGAATGCGGTTGATGATATACTGCTGGTTTAGCCAGTCGAGTTTCTTAATATCGAATACGGCTCCGGAAACCCCGATACGGGAGGGGTCGAACTCGTTGACGATATCTTCAAATGGATAAATTTCCCGATCTTCTGTCATGCTGTACCCCATCAGCGTGAGGAAATTCTTAAAGGCCTCGGGCAAATATCCGCTATCCCTGTAAAAGAAGATGGAGGTGGGGTTTTTTCTTTTGGACAGCTTTTTTCCATCGATACCCAAAAGAAGAGGCATGTGAAGAAATTCAGGAGCTTCCCATTCGAAGTAATCATACAGCAGGAGATGTTTTGGTGTTGAGCTGATCCATTCATCACCGCGGATCACATGGGAGATTTTCATCAAATGGTCATCGACGACATTCGCTAGATGGTATGTGGGAAAACCGTCCGTTTTCATCAAGACCTGATCGTCAATATCAGCCCAGGGGAATGTGATACGCCCTTTGATCTTATCCGTGAATACGCACTCGCCCTTAAGAGGAACTTTCAGACGGATGACAGAGGGGATTCCCTGTTCTTCTTTTTCTTTGATCTCTTCAGGACTTAGATTCCGACAGCGTCGGTCATATCCTTGCCGACCGCCTTTCTTCGCAAGGACTTGGCGCATTTCCGCGAGTTCTTCAGAAGAGCAAAAACACTTGTACGCATGCCCTTTTTCAACCAGTTTGTCTGCATGCTCCTTGTAGATGGAGAGGCGCTCGGATTGTCGATAGGGGCCGAAATCACCGCCGATATTTGGGCCTTCGTCCCATTCGATCCCAGACCAGCTTAACGCTTCATAGATGTTCTGTTCGTACTCGGGCCGGCTTCTTGCCCGGTCAGTATCCTCGATTCTGAGGATAAATTTTCCTTTGTGGTGTTTCGCAAAGATAGAATTGAAGACAGCAATGTAGGCTGTCCCCACATGGGGATCTCCTGTAGGGGATGGAGCGATACGGACTCGAACTGACATTTTTCTTTATTCCGGGTTAGACTTAAATGATGACGATCTGAGACCGTTGAATAATTTATCACGATCGATTATGCAACGGTCTCATATTTTCTCTCAAATCCTCAATAAAATAAATACCGATTCATGAATTTTTATCTTGGCTGACTTGGCCGAGACGATCGGCATCCATCAATATGATCAGGTCTTTCATGATATTGTTGGCTTCTGTCAATTGCAGGTCGTTCTGCCCAAACTGCTCCTTAGATTCGTCCTCAAGCAGATTTTCCTTTTTAATCTCTTTTAACAGCGCCTGATAGTTCTTGTTATTTTCAATCCTGTATTGTGAATTGCTCTTGAGAGTCGGCATATAGGGTGTATAAGTGTCGAGCTGCTTTTGCAGGCCATGCTTATATAACAGGTTGATTTTCTGCCTTTGCGAATAAGGGACATCAGATAGGTCATCTTCGAAATTCGGTTTGATACTGTCATTTTCCAGAGGGTATTTCGCATACTGCTCGCCGATATCGATCTCTGACAAGTGCCCTGGAAGGACAATGTCGGATAGAACACCTGTCAACTGCGGAGTTTTTCCAGACACCGTGTAGTAACGTCCGCGGGTAACCTTGTATTCGCCTTCAGGGTTCACAGACCCTTCTTTGCCGACATTAAGGGTAAATGTTTGAAATGAACCCTTACCATAAGTATGGTCGTCTCCAACGACAATGGCCCGGCCGTAATCCTGCAGGGTTTGAGCGACGATTTCCGATGCGGACGCACTTGCGCGATTGACCAGAACGACTAAAGGGCCATCCCATGTGACTTTCCCGTCAAGATCGCGAAGGTATTGGATGCTGCCTGTATTGTCTTTGATTCCTACGACAATCCCTTTTGTAATGAACAGCCCGGTGACACCCACAGCCTGTGATAGAAGACCTCCTGAGTTGTCTCTAAGATCAAGGACCACTCCTTTGACGTTGTGTTCCGCTTTGAGTTTTTCAATTTCATTTGCAAGATCCGTTGCAGAAGAACTCTCGGGGTCCTGATAGAACGAATATAATTTCAAATAAGCGATCACGCCATCGCCAAAGGGTTCATAGGCGCTTTCATAACGGGATTCTTTGAGAACGACCTCGCCTCTGATAATAGTAATGTTAAGCTTTTCTTCTTTTTTGTTGTCCTCTGTTCCCACATCGCGCATGACAGTCAGTTTTACAGGAGTGCCTTCTTTTCCCCTGATCAGCTCGACAGCGCTTAAGATGTCCATTCCGACCACTGGTTCATCATCAACTGCAACGATGCGGTCTTTAACCTTGAGGTCTTTATTCTCGTATGCGGGCCCTCCCTCGATGATTTTTACGATGGTAAATCCGTTCAGGTCGTCTCTTAGCTGTGCACCGATGCCGAATAGCCGCTGCTGAACATTGATCATAAACTGCGTTGCTTCACCAGGTGTAAAGTAGGAGGTGTGTGCGTCTAGCGCGGAGGCTGTTGCTTTTAAGATGGAAGCCAGGACAAACTGTTCACACTGCTTAGGATCGGGGTTGGTGATCTCCTCTTCTCTTTTCGCTTGGTGCTTTTCAATCCTCTGCATTGCTTTCTCTCTAAACTCATCGTTTAATTTCCGTGAAGTTTCGATCTGCAGGGCCTTGATCCTTTCAAGCCTCGTCAATAACTCTTTCTCGGTTTTCACCCACTCCATATCTTTGAATTCATTGGGTTCGACATCTGTCGGAAGCTCATCGTCATTAACTTCTTGATCGAGTATTTTTCTGCGAGCGACTGCTTTGAGCATTTGATCGCGGATTTCGTAAAATAGAGTAAAATTCCCTTCATTGTATTGATTCAGCGTTCGTTGAAGAAGTTCAGGAGATGGGTCGATCCAGGTCTTGATATCGGATTCGATGAAATAGGTTTTGTTCGGGTCCAGCTCATCGATATAGTTGGAAATGACTCGTTTCATGATCTCCGGAGTCAGCTTCGTATGCGAAGCGTGGCTTTTGATGATCTCGTTGACCTTTGTCAGTACTTTAGGGGAATCAATGTCAGGGAGTTTGGCATGTGTAAAATGGCAGGTCAGGGTAAAGAATAAAATGAATAGTATAAATTTTCGCATAGGACCACTTACCTCAAAATCAATAGGATAAGATTGAGTATAAAGGAAATAGGGGGTTTTCTTCCATTGGTTTATACCGTATCAACTTCAAATATCGGGAAATAGGACAAAATCGCGGGATTTAGCTTCTTCAAGTATCAAAATTTCAAGAGCTCTGATTAGACAAGGAAAAATTTAAAAAAAATCCGTTTTTTTGTAAAAAATGCTTGATTTATATTTATTTTTTGTTAAAATAGTACCTTCACAAAGTTAATAATGGTCGCTTATTTACTAAATAGCGATTGCTAAGATTTATTGAAAATAGACACGGAGGTTTATAAAAATGTCCAATACTAAGGAAATGTGCGAAGAGCCTAAGGTCGTTTCCATTACAGAGGCTGCCCGGATTAATGGCGTTACGCGTCAGGCGATCTATGTAGCTATTAAGCTTAAAAAGCTTAAGGCAAAAAAGGAAACGACTCGATGGACGATCGATGTTAAGGACCTCGATGAGTACCGCAAGAACAAGTACTCTCGAACCAAGTCCATGCACGATGGTGAGTTGCTCTTTGATAATGATAAAGGTTACTTTTCAGTTAACCAGGTAGCTGAAATGCTTAAAGTTCCAGCTCAGAAGATTTATTACGCAACACGTGTAGGAATGCTCAAGGCTCATCGCAAAGGTGCTGCTTGGATTATTCACGTTGAAGATGTTAATAAATACAGAGAAGAGCATCTCAGCAAGAAAGGTAACAGAAGACGCGCAGTTTAATTAACGGCACTTCTCGTTTTACCTTTTGATGAGGACAGATCAAAAAAATGATCTGTCCTTATTTTTTTGTCCATATTCACCAGGGGAATTAATCCCTGTCCTTTCCTTATTTCAAAATGTGAGACACTTGAAAAAATTTGCTTAAGAAAGCGAACGAACAGGTGATGATCCTGTTTGGATAAGGACTCGTCAGTCTAATGTTTTACTCATTTGTTTTTTGCGCTTCTTCAATAATTCTAAAATCGCGGATGAGGAGCTGGATGCTGGGCCCCAGGAAATTATTGACTTGAGGAGTAAACGCAACTTCTAAGACGATATTTTTTTTGCGGAGATGTGGGCTAAGATGGGCCTTGCCATAGGCAATCCCTTCAAGCATACGGTCGCCTTGCTCTAAATAGAGCTTTAAATGGGTTTTGCCAACAATTTTTGGAGGCCACGCTTGTTTCGCGCGTGTATACATCAGTGGTTGCGGATTTTCATTTCCAAACGGTTCTAACAGTTTCACAGATTCCATTAAGTCAAATGTCAAATCAGAGAACTTAACTTCAGAATCTAAATTGAGCTTTGTGACAACGTCATGAGTGGATAATTTTTTGTTTGCTGCTTCGATGAACCGCCTTTTAAATTCGGGGATATTTTCTTCTTTTATCGTGAGACCGGCTGCGTAGTCGTGACCCCCATAATTGATCAGCAGGTCAGAACAGTCTCTCAGAACGGAAAGAAGGGGGAATTCCTGGATCGAACGCAACGATCCTTTTCCGATCCCGTTTTCAATCGCAATCATGACAGTGGGACGGTTATAGTGCTTGGAAATACGCGTGCATAGGATGGCAATGACGCCCGGATGCCATTTATCGGAATGGATGACAACCGCTTTTTTCTGCAGAATATCTGGATGGTGTGAAATGATCTGATCGACATCGGCTGTCATTGTTCGTTCAATTTTTTGTCTCTCGAGGTTGTTCAAATCCAACTCTTGAGCCATTTTTTCAGCTTGCTTGGCATTGCGGATCAGCAAGAGTTCAACTCCTTTCACAGGATCTGCAATCCTTCCTAAACTGTTGAGGCGGGGCGCGATTTTTGAAGCGATCGTAAATGTTGATACCTGCTTCGATTCCATGTCGCAAACGGAAATCAATTTTGCAAGACCGATCCGTTTTGTATTTTTGAGCTGCTCAAGTCCGTAACGGACGAGAATGCGATTTTCCCCTAGAAGCTGCCCCATGTCCGCAACTGTCCCTAAAGCGACCAGGTCCAGATAACGCTTGAGGTCGATTTTTTTTGATTCGATTTTTCCTTGTTTGATCAACTGATTGGTGAGAGCGTGAATTAACTTGAAAGCAACACCCACTCCTGTAAGGTCTCGGTTTGGGTAGGAATTATTGAGCAACTTCGGATTCAAAGTTGCGACACAATGGGGGATTTGATCAGTCGGCTCGTGGTGGTCAGTAATGATGACGTCAATTCCCTTATCGACAACCTGAGCGATTTCTGTAGCCGCGGTCACTCCGCAGTCAACAGTGATCAGGAGCTTGCATTCATTCTTTGTTGCAAATTCAATCGCTTCAATAATGAGATTTTGCCTGAGAGCTCCTGGAGTTGAGATGTAAAAGTGGACTTTTGCTCCCACTTTTTTTAAATAATCGGTTAGCAGGGCAGTACCCGTCATTCCGTCGACGTCGTTATCTCCGTAAATCAGGATGCTTTCACCGTTATCGATCGCTTTGATAATTCGATCAACAGCCTTGTCCATTCCTTGCAGTAGAGAGGGATCGTGAAGATCGGGGAGTTTCGCATAGAGGTATTGGTGGATCTGATCGACAGTCGTGAAGTCTCTGGAGACGAGGACTTGAGCAGTGACAGGGTGAATTTTAAACTCTTTAATTATGTCATCCTGCCAATTGCTGTCCGTCTTCGGATAAACCCACATGGGGTTGTCAGGTTCAAAATTCCAGGACATCATGAGAAACTCCAAAATCAATACCCTGGATTGGCTATAGATACCACCAATCCAGGGATTTATGTATTATTCTTATTTTAACTGTATCTGGCTGATTGTCAAGCTTTCTTTAGAGAAGCTTGACCGTTCTTCTGTTTTTCTTCCCGGTTGTGGAAGAATAACATCACCGGACCAGCAATGAACAATGAAGAGAAGGTTCCTACGACAACTCCAATAGTCATAACCAGGGAGAAGTCAAAGATGGAACGTCCTCCGAGAAGTACCAAAGATAACAGGACCAACAAGGTGGTTCCGGAAGTCATGACGGTACGGCTCAGTGTGACGTTCAACGCATGGTTGATCACTTCCGGGAATGAGAGTTTTCTCAAAACCTTCAGGTCCTCACGGATTCTGTCGAAGACGATAATCGTATCGTTTAACGAGTAACCGATGATCGTCATGATCGCACCGACGACTTCCAGGTCGATCTGTACCGGGAATCCGATGGCATGGAACATGGCATAGATCCCCATTGTGATCATGACGTCGTGGGTCAGGCCGATGACAGCGCCGATAGCATACTTGAACTCAAAGCGGATCGTGATATAAGCAAGGATGCTGATCAATGCAAATGTCAAGGCCAGGAATGCGTTATTTCGCATTGTCTCTGAAAATTGACCGCTCATCATCGACCATTGTTTGTCCAGCTTTTCGAGATCTGACTGTTGAACATTGAGACCTTCGGACTCAAGCGCCTTGACAACCCAGGTAATTCTTGGGTCTTGTTCATAATCGTAGACAGTCTCGTCATCTTCTATTGTTTCCGGCATACCATAAAACGGATGTCCTTCCTCTTCCATTCCCAAGCTCAATTGGATTCTCAACTGATTGGGCCTGCTCAACTGGCGGATTTCAAAGTCGTTTGAACCCGCTCCGTTCGCAAGCATGGCAGTAGTGGCTTTTTCCCTGTAGATGCCTTCCTCTTCGCCAAGAGTATCCTCCATCTCAACATTCAAGGAGTATCCCCCGGTAAAGTCCATGCCGAACATCGTATTTTTTTGTGCCCAGAACAGATAGCCTCCTGCCATCAGGATCGCGATGGAAATGATCACTGCAGGCTTTGTGTAGCTAAGGAAATCGATCTTAGTGTTTCCGATCAAGTTAGCCATGTTCAGCTTCTTATTCTTGGGGTTTTTCACCCAGCCGGCAAAGAAGTAACGGGTCATGAAAAGAGCTGTGAACATTGAAGAAACCAAACCGATGATCAATGTGACGGCGAAACCTTTAATTGGTCCGGAGTCGAATTGAATCAAGATCAGGGCGGCAATGATCGTTGTAACGTTGGAGTCGATAATTGCGCTGAACGCCTTGCGGTATCCCGTTTGGATCGCGGAAGCAATTCTTCCTGAGATCGCAAACTCTTCACGTACTCTTTCAAAGACGAGGACGTTCGCGTCAACTGCCATACCGATCGTCAAGACGATACCGGCAATTCCCGGAAGGGTCAACGCTGCTCCTAGATTTTGCAGGACTCCCCACATGATCAACAGGTTGAAGAGAACTGCCAATGTGGCAACGACACCGGCAAAACGGTAGTAACTGATCATCGCGACACCAACGAGAACAAGCCCGATGCATGCGGCGAAAATACCTTTGGTGCGTTCTTCTTTTCCGAGTTCCGCACTGACATTTTGCTCAGACAGGATCTTGGGCGTAAAGCTTAAAGATCCCGCTTTCAGGTCAGCAGCCAGCTGGTTGATCTCTCTCTGGGAGAATCGTCCGCTGATCGTTGCTGCATCCCTAAGAGCTGCACGGAGGTTTGGCTTTGTGATGACCTGATCGTTCAAGATCACAGCCATTCTCCATCCACGTCCTTGGGAATAAGCTTCTTTTGGCGTTCCGGCAATTTTGTCTTCTGAGAAATGGGATGTCCATCCATAGAAGTCGTCGCGCGGACTGGACCCGGCCCTTGGGTGGGTTGAGTCGTAGGAGCGTTTAACTCCGAAGCTGAGGATGTTTCCTTCGGAAGGGTCGTAGCCGACATTTACGTTGTCAAGGCTGGAGCCTTCCAATGCAAAGTTCGAAAAAACAACCAGAAGGGGGTGGGTCTGCCCATCCCATTCAGAATAGTCGTCGCCCCTGAGGACAGCGATCGAGGAGTGTGTATCATCAAATGCAGCGCTTTTGATCGTGGTGCGCGGATTTGAGATGCGCAGTCCGCTTTCATAAAGCGTTCTTGCAACTTCGCTTCGCGGCTCTCCAACTTCTCCGGTTTGAAGGTTTCCACCCATTTGCTCCCATGCAATCTCGTTGATGCTTTGCACATCTTTACGATTTGTCACGACAGCCTCGTTCCAGACATTCTGCAGGAACTGGCTCACGTCTTCTCTTAGAGAGGAATTGAACTGGGAGAACTTTTCGTTGACAATGTGGAAGTACATCGCCGAGGCTTTGACCAGCTCAGAGGCAGAAAATGCCTGAGATCCAGGAAAGTCGAGAATGATGTTGTTGTTCTCGATCCGGATCGTTCTTTCAGCGACACCCATCTTGTTGATGCGGGTGTAGAGCTCGTTTACCGCTTGCTTAAGATCGTCAGGGTTGGTGACAACTCTTCCGCTCTGATCGCGAAGACCAATACGTACGGTCTTACCCCCGGAAAGGTCGAGACCCCATTTCAGGATCTTTCGATCGTCGCCGCGGAAGTACTTTTTCATCGAAAGCTTCAAGTTTTCGACAAACGCGTTTTTGGTTGGGGGAGGGACATCGAAACGGTGTGTTGTATCGATATCAACTTGAGCTGCATTGTATTCATCTCTCCACTTGAGAAGGTCTTCCTGGATGCCATCTTCGATCTTGTTGGTTGCAATAATCCTCTGTTCGACATCGGTAAAGTCAAGCAGGGCCGTTTTTTTGCTTCCTTTGACATAGAAGTCCTCACGAGTAGCTGTGAGGAGTGTGGAGTAGAAATCGTCGAGCTCAAAAATGAGGTCTTGATTAAATTCCTTATCAATTCCAAAAGATGATCCGGGATACGCAATGAACCCGCGTTTTTTCAAGATAGACTGGAGCTTTTCCAGGTCGTAAGAAAGGGCCTCCGCGCCTGGAGCATTGGCATTTTCACGATATTTCTGGATGATTGCGTCAAGTCCTCTTGCAATCACATAAATTGAGGTGTTTTTAAATCCTTCAGGTGCGCTTCCTTCATCTGCAGCCGGGGCGTATACGACCAGCCCGAGTTTTTGTTCCTGAGGATTCAGTGTCTGATACGTTTCATAACCAACGACAGGGAAGACTTTTCGGTTCAGGTCCGCGTGCTCAGGGAGCCAGTCGGCCATCAGCTGAAGAAGAATCTGCTGGCTTAGTTTTTCCGATAGTTTTCCAATGTCGAAAGAAAGGAAACTTTCGGTATTGGTGAGGTCGGTTAATTTGACTGCAAAGTCATTGCCGGATGGATTGACAGTTTCGTCAGACTGACGCGCAGCCCGCGCGATATCATTGATCACTGCCTGGTTCATCTTGTCAGCTTGGATCGCTGCAGTTTCTGTGTTTTTCTGACTAAGACGGATCGCCTGAACATCTTGATAGAGGTTGAAAGCGATTGTGTCATTGCTCCAATCGATCACCATCTCTTTGATATAGGGATTTCTTCCGTCAAAATCCAGAGTTTGAAGAGGCTCTTTTGGATCGATCGAACTCCAGGAATTTCCCAGAAGTTCCTCGATACCTACAATTGAAAAGGGGCTTTTTCCTGATTTGAACACAGATGCCTGCCTTTTGATCACTTCAGCAGCTTTATCCAGCGATTCTACCTGGGTGTTCAACTGGCTGAGACGCTGTCTTTGAGACGGTTCAAGGCCTTTACCCTCTTTCTCTTGACTTTCTTTCAGATTGGCAAGCATTTTTTGTTCAGACTGCAAATCCGATTTCGCGGCATTGATCCGAGACTGCAGCTTTTGGATCAACTGGTCTTTATCAGCATTTTCGACCTGCGTGAAGCTGGCATAAAACCTTTTTGTGACGGGGTGCTCTTCACCAAAAGTGCGAGAATAATCAGCGATCTCGTTTGCAAGGCCGATCGCCAGTTGATTGTCGTTGGTAGAGTTTTTAGAGATGGCTTCCAACTGAAGTCCTGCACGGCTTTCACCAGCGAAGGCGATGCCTAGTTGGGCAGCGCGATCAAAGACATGGGCCTTGTAGGGGGCTGAGACCTGTCCATCTTCCATTTTTGGAAAATAAACGAAAAATTGATCGACATTCGATGGATCCAGATGGACGTTGATCTGCCTTGAGACAAGAACAGTGTTATCACTGATTTCTCCTTGCCCGTACAATCCCAATTGAGCCGGAACGAAGGGGATTAATGAGCCTGCCCGAGGCAAATATCTTTGAAATAATTTTGCATCGTGAGCGTTCTTGAATGTGACTTCAAATAACCCGGGATCATCGCTTTTCAGGTGAATTGAAACGGGTTTGATTCCCAAATTTTTACTGAATGAGAGCAGCCAGGCTCTTGAGTCATCTTCAAGGTTGTTGACTCTTTGAACGGCATCTAAGGCGACCGCGTGCGCCCGGTCGGCGTTTACAGGGTCTTTTAGCGGTTTCATGTAGTAAAAGACAGTGGGTAGGATGTTGATCAGTGTCAGAAGGATGACTGCCACGATCAAGTAGAATTGCCAACGTTTTTGCTTTTCCATTGATTTTCCCTTTAAATTTCTAAAATTGAATAAGGAGATCATATCAGAAATGGAATAAAGCTGGAAGGCGGTATATTGATATTTTTTAGTGGATTTTCATGAAAATACTTCCCGAATTCACCATACTGTTATACCGATCATGTTTCAAAATTATGTTTTCAGACGAGGAGGTGCCCGGAATTTCTATCAGACATGGTCGGCGACGAAGCAGTTCAACTCGAATGAGTTGGACGATGCAGGCGGGTAGAAATTCAGAGGCAAGCCGACGAAGTATGAAGCTTAATTTTGAAACATGATCGGTATAACTGAGAGATATTTTTAACTTTTAAATTCATTAAGTTTCATAGGGTGGATAGGATGCTGTATCCAACCTTCGCGTCCCTGTGTCTCAGCGCCTCAGCGTTAATTGATCAAGAAAAATGGTTTTTCCGGAAAAATGAGTACCTAACCGGCAATTCACAAAATCAGTAGCAGGAGCGCAAACGACAGAATGAGCAAGATTATTCAGCTCCTAATCAGAGAATTGGGTTTCACATTGTCATTGGTCGAAAGACAACTCAACGATAACAACGATATAACGATGTGCGCCATGAAGTGCGCATTCTCTAACAGGTGAGAGTCCTGTTGGAAAACCGATGATCAATCGGATTCTATATTGAGTCTTGGATTTATCGAGGTGACGAAATGAATTAAGCGTAGACAGAGAGGATGTAGGCCGTAAGCGAAAGCTGAAGTGATTGAGCCTCGTAATATCGATTAGTCAGGGTGGCCGATACTGTATCGTTAGTAGAAGGCAACATGATGAAAACCGTTAATGACAGGTTACATCATACCCTCGGGGTCTTAGAGCATGGCATGCATTTAAAGAGAATGCGTAAACATGGGATACCTCATTAGATCTTCAAGGACGAAGTATTCACCAACAAGCCTAAACAGCAAGAAGGTGGAGATGTTTAATGAGGAGTCAGATGGTTCATAGTACCAATGAAACGAGTAACGACCGTGGAGGGAAGGAACCAAGGCGGTAACACCCTTTGAAAGGAAACGCTCTTCAACCGAACTGAGGTTTGAAACTTTTACCTACCCAACAGAGGAGTGAAAGAAGGCGAGAACAAAAATGGAAAAGGATAACTCATCTCTTCCAGATGGCAGTAGTCAATATTCTATAGGAAGAAGAAAATTGACATTGTGCTTTAGAGGTATGACTAGTCTTCTCTAAACCAAGAGTGTGGGTGAAGGTTACTGTCGTGAGCCTATTGCCTTAATGGCGCACGATGGGTTCTAACGAGGGGGAGGCAGGGTGACCTGTCCTCTCTACTCTCTAGTAACGATATATCCACTCTAATTTCATATCGTTCTTATCGTTCGATCGTTCGTATCGTTACGCAGTATGAAAGTGATCATGGAGATTGTTTATGGAAATGTACGCAACTACCAATTCTTGTTATTTTCCTAAATCGAAGTACTCATTTTCCGGATGAACCAGAAAAGTAAAACGCTGAGACGCAGGGACGCGGAGGTTAAACCTATAGTGGACTCCATTGACAGACTTCAATTTAGCGCTTTTATTGTTTGATGCGGTGCAGATGGGATCGTGTTTTGAAAATATAAAACCGGCAGCCCTGTCAATCAGGACTGCCGGTTTGCTAAGAACTTCCTTGATTAGGAAAAATTAACTTGCCGCAGCTGCAGCAGTCGGAGCTTTTTCCTGTGTTTTCGGTTCTTCGGCAGGAGTTTTGCCTGTCAATGTGACAAACTGCTTGTTCAGGGAGCGAACAGCAAACATCCATCCAATGATCACGGCGATTGTCGCGATACCGACATAAGGCGTGATCGCAGAGATGGTTCCAAATGCAACCAGCAGTCCCTGCTGGATCAAAGATCCTCCGGATTTTCCAAGCCGTGCGCCGACGACGTCGATCGCAGCTTTACCTTTCACCTTGGATTCCTGGTCAAGCGGGATATAGGCCATCTCTTTTGTCGGGTCGAATAGAGAGTATTTGCTTGATTTACTCATGATGTTTTGCACCATTCCGATCACAACGGCCAGAAATAGTGGTGTTGTACCCAGAGCTGCAATGTATCCTGAAAGGCTCTCCCTAAACAGGACGAAAGTAAAGAAGGCAACGCCTGTCAATAGCAAGACCACCGGAGTGATCACTGCTGCAAAGCCCCATCCTTTCGTACGGATAATGTATCCTCCGATAAACATCATGCAGATGGTGACCAATCCGGTCCATCTTGAGAATCCTCCCATGAACGCACTGTAATCGTTGGGGTTAGGATACTGAAGTTTCAGCTGGTTCTTCCATGTCACTTCAACCAGGTTGATGGAGATACCGTACGCGATGACAAGAATCGCAATGCACAGAATGTACTTGGAGCTCATCAGGTACTTGAAGCTTTCCCCGAGTGACATTTTCGGTTTTTCCTTTTTCTTTTTCACGTCTGATGGGTCGTAAAAAGAAGGGTCTGTCAGGACGTTTCTTTGCATCCACCAGTAGATGGCGATAATGGCCGCTCCGGCAATCACAACCATTCCCATTAAGTAATTGAGGGAGATCTGCCATGCGTCAACATTGGCAGGGAGGTGATTGCGGATATCGGAAAAATAAATAATCGCAGTACCTGAAGCAAGAAGAGCAACGTTTGCTCCCAGGCCAAGCAGGTTGTAAAAGCGTTTCGCTTCAGTGACTCTCATAATGTCGTTGGCAAATCCCCAGAACATCAGGGACAGTACAGCACTTCCCCAAAGTTCGGCGAGGATGTAAAAAACAGAATAGGTCCAGTTCCGCATACAGCCGATCAATCCGCTGAATCCGAGAGGAAGAGTAGCTTGCAGCGAATCAGCAAGTTCTGTCGGATGCAATAGTTCTCTATTAGGGTACAGGACAAGCGCGAACAGTCCAAAAAATGCCAGGAACGGAGTGATCGTGACATAAAACAGTGCCTGTTTGCTTAAAATGTTGCTCAACTTTGCGTAGATCAACATAAACACGACAGCAGCGGGTACGACGCCCCATACTTTTAGAAAAGGGATCGTTTCCGCACCAGAAGAAGTGACAATCAATGTGTCTTTCGTATCCCTCAAGATTGTGTAGTTAAAGGAAATACAGAAGAACATGAGAAACATCGGAAGGAGTTTTTTGATCTCGTAGGCATGTACGGGCCAAAAAAACGTTCGAAGTTTCCCAAATTCTTGTTGGGTTTCATTCGACATAGTAATACCTCGTTATTTTAATAGTGTTTCCAATATAAAATCTCTCTTTGCGAACGAATCGTATTTTTTCCGTCTGTCACTCACAAAGTAAAGAGATCTCCAATGGCTAAACCATGATCTAATTTCAATTAAATTGATCTTTGCCATTTTGAACGCTTTGGGTTTTGAATGCTGTAATGGATGCCAGGCATCTCTATAAGTGAATTCAACTTAAAGAGGGTGATTGCAAAATCCAGAAGAGGTCCGTGAACAATCGCTTCCTTATAGATTTTGTAAACACCCACTCCAACAAAGCGGCAAAATGGCAGCGGTTTAGTTTCCTGGATGGGAGATTTTAGTTAGACAAATAGATGAAATCAAGAATAATTTTCCGGACCTTCAGGAAAGTCTGAGGTTTAAGATGATAGGTGATAAATCAAGATAAGCTGGTTTGAGGGCTTTACCCCTCAAACCAGAAAGTTGGAATTATTTTTGTTGATGGCTCGATACTGTTTCAGCAGTCGTTACAGTTTCCACATAGCAGTTCCAGAGCTCGTGATCAATTTGATTGTGGCGAATAGAGGCGATGAGTTCGCGCTTAATCTGTTTCAGATCCTTGCGTGGAGTGAGTTTTCGGATCATTTCTTTGTCTCCGGCAAGACGTGCCATATTCAGCATGCGCTCGATATCGTCTTTAGTGAAAAGAAACTGATCGCGTCTTTTTCTAGAACCTCTTGCAGCTCTAGGTTTTGGAGGGACAGTCGTTGGCTTGCTGGCGTTAAGAATGTGTTGCTTGATCATGCTTGCAAGTTTTTTTGGGTCTTCGGTCTTCATCTTGCGCATCGTAAAATGGTGGATATAGCCGCCGGATCCAATTGGCAGATATCGACAAATATCATTCTCTTTTCTACCGCCGACTTTTTTGATCGCTGCTTCGATCAAATTTTCCAGCTCTTTGCTGTTTGTATCATGTTTGTCTTGTGTCATTTTAACCTTCCTTCATAACATTAATCACGTTAAATTCATCATATTGCCCAACTATTGGTCTCTCAAAAGGTTCAGTTACCTTAATCCCAATTGTTCATAAAAGTTGGGATTCTTTATGAGTTTCTATGTCGATATATACCATATCTATTTCTAGAATCAGATTTTCATTTCGTCGTCAGCCACAGTCTTTGAAGCCTGTCCGTATCGTCCAACCTTTTCAGGTTGAGATGTTTCATCGCCGGCTCCACCTTGTCCGAACATTGGGCAACTCCTTGTGAAAATTCCGATTCTTGTAGCAGATACGGTATAGCTGGAGCAAATTTCCCTTTACTATGTCTTAAGTAAATAGTCGAGCACCCTTTTTAATTAGTTGCATCGTTAAAAGTTCACAATTTACAAAAGACACAGAAACAGGATTTAAACATCTTTGTGATTTTTTTGCAAAAAATATTCTAATCTTTTTCAAATTCACAATTCTCAGAGGGAAATGGTTTAGAATAATTATCTAAATTAACAGGTATTAAATTATAAATTCCAAAAATATATTAAATTCAAGTTGTTATTTTTGGTGCTTAAGCTTCACTATTTGAATAGTTTGGGGTGTCTTTTTGATTTGAAGGCAGAGTATAGAATCTTCTTCTGAATAAACATATTTCTGTGTAAAATGTATCGATCGATGATTAAGAGGGTGTCTTCAAAAGAATGGAGATTGCAGATGTTTGCGGACTCCCTCTAATAAGGTACTGGAGAAATAGATGCCTCTTCCTATGTTTGGATTGAAAAATGAATCAGCCGCAGGAGGCAAACCTGTGCACACAATTGCGATCGCATCGGGAAAAGGGGGCGTGGGGAAATCGACTGTGGCAGTCAATCTCGCGTTGGCGCTGAAGAGGCAGGGGCTTCGTGTTGGTCTGATGGATACAGACATTTATGGCCCTTCCATCAGGAAAATGCTGCCGGAGGACAGGATGCCGGGTCAGAAAGGGGACAGGTTGTCACCGGCCCTGAGCAGGGGGATCAGGCTGATGTCGATGGCCTATTTCCGACAGGAAAATGAGGCTTCCGTCATTCGTGCTCCCATCGCTAACGGTGTGATCTCCCAGTTCATCCATCAAGTCGATTGGGGGGAGCTTGATTGTCAGATCATCGATTTTCCACCCGGAACAGGCGATATCCAGTTGACACTGGCGCAGCAGGCCAATATTACGGGCGCTGTCATGGTGACAACTCCTCAAGAAATTGCCCTGATGGACGTGAAAAAATCCATGCATCTTTTTGATCAGGTCAAGATCCCCGTGTTGGGAATCATTGAAAATATGTCTGGACTGCAAAGCGGGGGCGAGACTGTGTACCCTTTTGGAAAAGGGGGCGGAAAGCGTCTGGCTCGTGAAGGTGGAGTTCCTTATCTTGGAGAGATTCCTATCGACCCTCTTCTTTGCCAAAAATCCGATCGTGGTGAGTCGATTTTTGAAGAGGAAGGGCCGTCGACAAGCGCTTTTCTTGCGATTGCCGAGCGGATTCAGGAACAGCTGAAAGGGCTGAGTGAGCTTGGAGTGGGCGCATTCGAAATGCAATGGCAGGAGATGGGGGAATGAGCGTGTATCAGATTAAAGAGATCAAGCAAAAGGACAATTACAGTTTTTCCATTTTGTGGACCGATGGGAAATCCGTTGACTATCGGTTGAGTGATTTGCAAAAGCTGTGTCCCTGCGCTAATTGCGTCGATGAATCGACAGGAGAAAGAAAGAACAACCCAGACCTCGTTGACGAACAAGTGCGAGCTGTCAAGGTGCAGAGCGTTGGAAGATACGCCATTCGGATTACATTTACCAGCGGCTGTTCGTTGGGGATCTATAGTTTTGAAGATTTGAGAAGATATTTTACATGAGAAAAATCGTATTATTTTTATTGATTTGCACCTGTCTTGGGTGTGCAGTACGGAAGAACGAGCTGCAAACATGGTTGAAGCCCAATGGACGGTTGAAAGTCCTGGCCACTATTGGAATGATCGAAGATACTGTGAAACAGATAGGGGGCGACCACGTCGATACTTTGACCTTGGTTAAAGGGGAGCTGGATCCTCACTCCTACCAGCTTGTCAAAGGGGATGATGAAAAACTCGCTTATGCCGACATCATTTTTTACAACGGGCTTGGATTGGAACATGGCCCCAGCCTCCGTGAGTCTTTGAACGACAATCCCAAGGCATATGGGCTTGGCGACTGGATTTTGCAAAACGACCCCAAGTCCATTTTGAAATACAACGGCATCATCGATCCCCACATCTGGATGGATGTCAGCTTATGGTCGCAAACAATTCCACGCATTGTCGAAGTGTTGAGCGAACATGACCCTGAAAATGCAGATGAGTACAAGGAAAGGGGGGAGTCGCTTTACCATCAAATGGTCGATGCGCATTTTGAGCTCCAGCACTTCATGAAAATGGTACCGCCCGAGAAACGTTTTCTGGTGACCAGTCATGATGCCTTTAATTATTTTGCACGGGCCTATCTGGCGACCGATCAGGAGCTTGAAGACGACGACTGGCAAAAGAGGTTTGCCGCTCCCGAGGGGCTTGCTCCTGAAAGCCAATTGAGTGCTGCGGATATCCGTCTGATCCTGAACCATATGAAAGAGTATGATATCCGTGTGATTTTTCCCGAGTCAAACGTCAGCAGGGCATCTATACAAAAATTGAAAGATGCTGGCAACGAAGAAGGGCTGGACCTTGAAATTGCACCCGGTCCGCTTTACGGGGATGCGATGGGCCCTCCCGGCTCTTCCGGCGATACCTATTTGAAAATGCTGACCCATGATGTTCATCTCATTTCGAAGTATCTAAGACTAAACGGAAATGACCATGAATAAAAATTCCAAAGCTCTGACGACCCATCAACTGTCCGTCAATTACGGAAATGTTTCAGCCCTCTGGGACATCTCACTGGATCTCCCTTCAGGAGTGGTCGCAGGCATTATCGGCCCCAACGGGGCAGGTAAGACAACGCTGATCAAGACAGCTCTTGGCCTTGTCCGTCCCATTGCTGGTAAAGTGGAGTTTTTTGAGCAGCCTTTGGAAAAAGTCAGGCAGAGGATCGCCTATGTTCCCCAAAAAGAGACAGTCGACTGGGACTTTCCGATTACTGTCAGAGACCTTGTTCTAATGGGGCGTTATGGTCATTTAGGGCTGTTCCGTTGGCCTCGTCAAGCGGACTATGCAGCCGTTCATGATTATTTGGAAATGGTTGGCATGGAAAATTTTGCCCATCGACAGATCAGTCAACTGTCCGGAGGTCAACAGCAACGCGTGTTTTTAGCCCGAGCGTTGATACAGGAAGCAGATATCTATCTCATGGACGAACCGTTTGCCGGGATCGATCTGGGCACCAGGCAGGTCATCATGGACATCTTACACAAACTTCGGGATCAGGGAAAGACCGTCTGCGTGGTGCATCATGAGCTCGACAGTGTCGATAATTACTTTGACTGGGTGATCATGTTGAATATCCGATTGGTCGTTTCGGGACCGACGAAGGAGGTGTTCACTAAAGAGTATTTGAACGCTTGCTACGGTAAGAGTTATGCGCTGTTCGATGAGGCTTTAAAGTTATCGAAGGAAAAACAGCAGGGGCTTGCCCGTTGATTCAGACGTTTCTGTTCTACTTTACCGATCCGATATTAAGGGCCCCGACACTGGGGTGTATGTTGATGTGCTTGTCAGCTGCCTGGATCGGAGTGATCGCGTATTTGAGGAAACAGTCGTTGATGGGAGAGGCGTTATCGCATGCATCTTATCCAGGTGTGATTCTTGGAGTTCTGATCAGCGCTTTGCTTCTCGGAAATGGTGATTTGTGGATCTGGGTGCCTATAATGGGAATGGTCGGAGCGTTCACGACTTCTCTTTTAGCGCTCTATTGCATCCACTACATGGAAAAGTCACACCGGATCAGACCGGACTCTGCCATGTGTTTCATTCTCTCGGCATTTTTTGGCATCGGAATCACAATGGCGTCCCGGGTCCAATTTACTCACACTGCGCTATATCAGCAAAGTGTGAACTACCTCTATGGCCAGGCTGCAACCATGACAGATATCCATATCGTTTTGTATGGGGCTCTATCGGTGTTGGTCATTACGATGATCTTACTGTTCTATAAGGAGCTGAAAGCTTTTACTTTTGACCGCGATTACGCAAAGAGCCTGGGGTTGCAGGTCAGGATGCTTGACACCATCGTGTTCATATTGTTGACATTGGCTATTGTCGTTGGGATTCGGTCCGTCGGCGTCGTCCTGATGTCGGCGATGCTGATCGCGCCCGCAGTCGCTGCCAGGCAATATACGCACCGGCTGATCTACATGCTTCTGATCTCAGGGCTGATCGGTGTTCTCAGCGGACTCTTTGGAAATATATTGTCTGTGGAATTGACAGAGTATCTACAAAACCTCTATCCGAAAGACAGGCTTGCTATTCCAACAGGACCGATGATCGTGATGGTGGCAACAGTTATCTGTATCGTATCTTTGTTATTCGCCCCTGAAAGGGGGCTTGTCGTTCGCCTGGCGCGTATCGCGTATTTTCGGTATCGGTGCTTAACGGAAAATGTGATGAAGTCCATGTGGAGAATTGGAAAGGAGCTTTGGTTCTCCATCGATGACATCGCCCGCTATCAAATGGTCTCTTCATTCTATTTGCGCTTTATCTTTTACAGGTTGTCAAAACAGGGATGGGTTGAAAAAAGGGGAGATAAGTATCGCTTGACGATCGACGGGATTCATCGGTCGGCGCATATTGTACGTCTGCATCGATTGTGGGAGGTGTACCTTGCCGATTATTTAGGTGTAGGAGCTGAACGTGTTCACCGCAGCGCTGAGGAGATGGAGCATATCATTACTCCTGAGCTCGAATTGGAACTGACCCAATTGCTCAAAGACCCGAAAGTCGATCCTCACAGACAGCCTATTCCCCCTTCGATAGTTGAGGAGGCGGAACTCTAATGCATGCGTTGAACCCTTATACCGGACAGAACTTTTTCAGCTTTTTTATCGTATTCGCATCGAGAATCTGGCTTCTTTGCACTGGAGAAATTGGGATTAATGATCTCGTTTCGGACGAAATACAAGTGTTTGTGCTTTCCGGTGTCGCGATCTCTTCATCTTTGTTAGGCTGTTATCTGGTGCTGCGCCGAATGACAATGCTGGCCAACGCTCTTTCGCATACCATTTTGCTTGGGATTGTGTTGGTGTATTTCTTTTCCGTGCAAGGGTTCTTCGGATCCTCTGAGCAGTCGCACTTGCAACTCTCGATCCAATCTATGTTGATCGCTTCTCTATCGATGGGGATACTGACAACATTTTTAACAGAGTTCCTGACAAAGTCGGCAGGTTTGCAGGAAGACGCAAGTATCGGGATTGTTTTTACAAGCTTGTTTTCTTTAGGAGTGATCCTTGTCACACTTCTCACCCGCAATGCTCACATTGGTACAGAAATTGTCATGGGAAATGCGGATGCTTTAAGGCTTGAGGACCTCAAGCTTGTCAGTGCTGTCTTGGTTTTGAATGTCGTGTTGATCGCCCTTTTTTATAAGGAGTACAAGATTACGACATTCGACAGCGGGCTTTCAAAAGCGCTTGGGTTTTCACCGGCTTTTTTTAATTATCTGTTGATGACCCAGGTTTCGGCAACAGCCATTGGCGGGTTCCGTGCTGTTGGGGTGCTCATGGTACTGGCGTTGATGACAGGTCCCTCTCTGATTGCCAGGCTTCTGACGAATCATTTGAAAACGATGCTTTTGTTTTCAGTGGGAATAGGAGTACTTTCCGCAGTCACTGGAGTGGCATTTTCGAGGCATTTCCTCTCTGTATCAGGCCTGGCCTTTTCGACCGGAGGTATCGTGGTCTGCGTTATCGTTGTGTTATTTATCGCAACTGTTCTGATCAAACGTCAAAATAAGTTTGCCGATCGTGTTGCCTGATTCCAAATCCCGGTGGGCTTGCTGGACATTTTCCAGGGGGTAGACTGAGATGGCAGGCGGAGAGATCTTTCTTTGCTCAAATAGACCCAGAATGTGTGTCATACCTTCCTGCAACATCCAGTTTTGATCGAACAGGTAACTTAAATTAAAGGCTAGTACGCTGCGGTTGTCACCGGTCATGTTCAATGGATTGAAACGGGGAGTTGCCAGGTATCCCCAAATGACGCGCAGCCAGTCCAGTGTTCCTTTGCCTTTTTTTAACATCGAATGGAATCCGTAGACGACCAGTTTTCCTCCCGGTGAAAGATGGTTGTAGCTTGCTTTCAAGGTTTCCGGGCCGTTCGCATCAAAAATGACGTCATATCCATCCGGGGAGTGGGATTCCGCTTCCTGCCACAGGTTTTTTGAGCTCTTATCGATCACATCATCGGCGCCAAGGTTTTTCACAGTGTCTAGTTTATGGGAGGCCCCAACAACGCCGGTAATCCGGCATCCCGCAGCTTTTCCCAACTGCACGAGAGCGCTTCCCACGCCCCCAGCTGCGGAATGAACGAGGAGGCGGGAGTTTTTTCTTGGATGGGCCAGTTCGTGCATGGCGTAATAGGCGGTTAGAAAAATGGCCGGGATCGCTGCGCCTTCAGTTTCAGACATTCCTTTTGGTAAACGAAAGACCTGATTTGCTGGAACAGAGATGTGGCTTGCATACCCTCCAAATCGGGTGATGGCGATCACTTTTTGGCCCGCTTCCCAACCTTTCACCTTATTTCCTGATGACATCACCTCTCCGCAGACTTCGAATCCAGGGGTGATCGGCCAGCCTACATATTTTTCTGCAGAAGAATAGACGCCAAGTCGCACGCAGCAATCGGCAAAATTGACACCGCTTGCAGAGACTTTGATGAGGACCTCATCTTCGCCCGGGATCGGAATTTTGTCCTGCTCGATCTTTAGGTGATCGTAATTTCCAGGGCTGTGGATCACCACTTTTTTCATTCAATGCCTCTTTGATAATTAATGAATTTATGCTTATATTCCGAAATAAATACAAGGAGTTGAACAATGTCTGATACGTTTATACCGATCGTGATTAAATTCAGCGGCAAGCTGACGAAGCATGGAATCAAATTTTGAATCACGATCGGTATAAGAGAAAGTTATATACGATCATCTTTGAGGCAAACACTTTTGGCGGCAAGCTTTTTGATGTCGTTCTGATCCTATCCATTCTATTGAGTGTGCTGGCCGTTTCCCTCGATAGCGTGCAAGCAATCCACGAAGATTGGGGAAAATACTTAAATGTGGTGGAGTGGACGTTTACCATTCTGTTCACGGTTGAGTATTTCACCAGAATTTATTGCTCGCACGACCCCAGGCATTATATTTTCGGCTTCTTTGGAATTGTGGACCTCGTTTCGATCTTGCCCACCTATGTGAGTTTTATCTTACCTGAAACTCAATATTTCATCGTGATTCGCATTTTGAGGGTGCTGCGGATCTTTAGGATCTTGAAATTTGTCCAGTATATCGGCGAGACGAATCTTTTGCTCCAGGCATTTGCAAAAAGCCGCCACAAGATCACAGTGTTTTTGTTTTCGGTCATCACCATGACGGTTATCTTCGGGTCCCTTATGTATGCCATTGAATATGAAAAAAATTCCGGATTTACCAGTATTCCGATCAGCATCTATTGGGCCATTGTCACCATGACGACAGTCGGTTATGGAGATATTTCTCCGATAACCCCTCTTGGTCAGTTCCTGGCCGCCATCATTATGATCTCGGGGTACAGTATTATCGCAGTGCCGGGAGGGATCGTCACAGCAAATATCATCAGGCAACGAGATGAGAAATTAAGCTTTGCATGCCCAAATTGCCATCTGATCGGACACAGCCCTCAGGCAGTTTACTGCACCGATTGCGGACATAAGCTATCTTCTTCCTGAATATTGGAAGGAGACTCATTGATAGTGATTTCTTCACAGCCTGGCAATTCTTCCTGTTGGGCGCTTTCGGCTGGTTCTTCAGATATAGACGCTGCTACCTTTTTGGGGATTTCATAAGGAAATCTGGGAAGGTCTTTGTTATCTTTGAGGCCAAAGTGTTTGAGGAAGTGCGAGGTCACTGAGTACAATGTCGGTCTGCCGGGGACTTCCAGTTTCCCGCTCGGCTCGATCAATTGCCTGTCCAGCAGCGTATGGACAATCCCCGAAGAGTCGACACCGCGGACCTCATCGATTTGCGGCCGTGTGATCGGCTGTCGATAGGCGATTATTGCCAAGACTTCCAGCGCGGCATGAGAAAGCTTATCAGGCCTTGATTGCTTAAGCAGCATTTGGATATAGGGGTAATAGTCAGCGCAAGTTCTCAATAGGTACCCTTTGGCGATCTCCTCTATCTGAAATGCCCTGTTCTGCTCGGTATACTCCTCTTTCAGGGCTTGGACCAGCTCCTTGACATCAGTAACCGAAAAGGGATGGAGCGTTTGCAGGATATCCTTGAGCTTGCGCAAGGTTACCGGTTCACTGGAAGAAAACAGCAGGCTTTCGATCACCCGCGTTGCGAGTAATTTCGTTTCGTTTTCAACGACTTCCTCAGGAGTTTCCATCGTCTCTTGCGTCATAAGATCCCTCATAAATGAATACGTGGTCTGATTGTTCTTCTTTGGCGACAAAACATTCGCCTGTTTTCATTAATTCCAGCAATGCTAAAAAATTGACGATCAGTTCTGGTTTGGTCTGTTTTTCTGAAAAAAGCCGGCTGAACGGGACTTTCGCGTTTGACTTGAGAGCTGAACGCAGAGCATTGATCTTGTCTGAGACACGCCACTCTTCTTCGGATATTTTCTTATTTTGAGAGCCGGCTTTCTCCAGCACTTGCTCAAAAAGAGCAGCCAGGTCTTCCATGGTCAAATGCTCGATGCCAAGCTGCTTCTTAGCTTCGGGGAGGCTGTGGACACCACGGTTGAAATACGCGCTCTGCTTCTCTTCCCTTATTCCCAGGTCTTTTGCCGCTTCTTTAAAATGACAGTATTCAAGCAGCTGATGGATGATCTCGAAATTAGGATCGAGATCTTCAACTTCATCTTCTTCTGTGGTTTCATGCTTTGGTAAAAGCCTCTTGCTTTTCATGAGAAGCAGAAGCGTTGTCGTACTGATGAAATCAGCGCCGTTATCAACTGAAAGGGTCAGCCATTCTTGAATCTTTTCCCGGTATTGCTTTGTGATGGCAGAAATCGGGACATCGTGGATATCGATCTCGCTTTTTTGAATCAAATGAAGCAGGAAAGCGAGAGGGCCTTCAAAGATGTCTAATGAAAATGTGTTCTCAGAATTTTGATTCATAACCAGCAGAATACCTTCGAAATTATATTTTGAAAAGAAATTCCACGAACTTGCCTGATTGAAAGTTGAAAATTCTAAACCACTATAAATCAATTGGTAATAAAAATCTATTTCATATCAGCGCATTAAGATAGGTTTCTGGGAAAGTTGAAAAAATTATTAAAAAAAGTTATAATTATAATGGTGGGCAAGTTTTTTAGTACTGCCCTTATTGAAGGAAGTGATGGGATGATCAGTCGATTTATATTCTTAATTTTAGCTTTGTTTTTGCCATTTAGCGCCTATTCGCAGCCAAATGAACTATTGACGACAGAAGATGTGCAAAAGGTAATGGAAGAGATCTTGTCCAAACATGTCGATCACCATGAGATAACCGGAGAAATTCTCTCCAAAACATTCCAGCTTTATATCGATCAGTTTGATCCCGACAGGGTCTATTTAATTCAGGGAGAAGTCGATCGGATCGTCAATGTCACACCGATACAAATGAAGCGGATCATCAACCAATATCAACGGGGCGACTTAAGTAAATTCGAGCAGATCGACCAGGTGATCCAGAATGCCATTTATCGGACAAGAAAATACCGGGAGGCCATCGCGCAGAACGAGGAGGACCTTTTTCAAAGCAGCGCTGATGATCCCGCAAAGATCGGTTTCAGCCCTAAAGTAGGGAAGTCCTCATTTCCTCAGGACAACAACGAGTTGAAAGAGAGGATTCGCAGCCAGATCATCGACTATATCAGCACCGAACGGAAACGTTATGGCGACCGGGCCGTCATGGGCAACAAACAAAGGACAATGCGATCTTTTATGGATGCTGTCTCCCATCGTGAGAATCAATATTTATATGTCGATAACCAAGGTCAGAAGATTACCGGTCCGGAAAGAGAAAACCTGTTTGTAATGCATGTGCTCAAGTCATTGTCGCGCAGTTTGGACTCTCATACGACATTTCTCGATGAAAATGAAGCGCTTGATATGAAGATCCGACTGGAAAAAGGGTTTCAGGGAATTGGGGTAGTCTTAAAGAGAAGGCCTGAAGGAGTGGTCATCACACGATTGATCAAAGACGGACCTGCAATGAAAAGCGGACTTGTGGAAGTTGGAGATCGGATTGTGAAGATCAACGGTGAGGATGTTGAGTACGCTTCATTGGATGAGCTTGTGGATAAGTTGAGGGAACAGGAAAAGCCTTCGCTGGTTTTAGAGCTCAAGAGAGGTAAAGAGGGAAAAGAAAAGCTGGTCAAAGTGACTTTGCAACGAGAGTTGATCGCAGTCGAAGAGGGAAGGGTCGATATCAAATACGAGCCATATGAGGATGGAATCATCGGAACGGTTAGTATGGACTCTTTTTACCAGGGAAGCAATGGTATCACGAGTGAAAAAGATATGAGGAAAGCGATTAAAGATTTGGAAAAACAGGGTAAGTTGAAAGGGCTGATCATCGATTTAAGGGAGAATAGCGGAGGATTTTTGAACCAGGCAGTTAAGGTCGCCGGTCTTTTTATCACTAATGGCGTGGTCGTCGTTTCCAAATATTCAAATGGTGAAAAGCGTTTCTACCGCGATATGGACGGGAAGGTTTCTTTTGATGGCCCGATCATTGTCTTAACTTCTAAGGCAACAGCTTCAGCTGCGGAAATTGTTGCTCAGGCACTCCAGGATTACGGGGTCGCACTTGTCGTCGGTGACGAACAGACATATGGGAAGGGAACGATTCAGAGTCAAACGGTGACAGACGGTTCGAGCGCCTCCCATTTTAAAGTGACGGTAGGAAAATACTATACCGTATCAGGAAAAACTCCTCAGGTCGGTGGCGTAAAAGCTGACATCGTTGTTCCAAGCTATTACAGCAAAGAACTGATCGGAGAAGAGTACCTGGAGCATCCGATCGCAGGGGATACCATTCCCAATACGTTCCAGGATAGCCTGGTCGATATCGATCCGGGTCTGAAGCCTTGGTATCTTCGCTATTATATGCCCTCGCTTCAAAAGAAGGAGACATCCTGGAATTCTCTGGTCAACCAGCTGCAATCTCAAAGCCGAAAGAGGTTGTCGCAAAACCAGTCTTATAAAAAATTCCTCGATGGCGATCTCGAGTGGAATCCATTCCAAAGCGACGAACAGGAGCTTCCTGATGATCTGGACTTCCAAATGCAGGAAGCTGTCTCGATCATGAAAGATATGATCACTCTCGATAAATCTGTTTACGAAAGTCGCGTTGCAGATTATTGATTATTTAAACCTTTAATAATAAATAATATACGAAAATTCTCAGTAAAATGATAAAAAAATGTATAATAAGGTTTGAGGGCAGAGGGAAGTGGAGTTCCCCAAACGTACACAGCATTTTAATTGATCGAGGCTCTTGCAAAATCAGCCCAGGTATTTTTGCAAGAGCCTCGATCGTTTCACAGTAACACATATCAATACACGGAACGGCCGCGCTACTCTGTCTGTTAAATAAACGGAGGATAGTATGGTTAATCTTAAAAGTGTTTTCAAATCGAGCATCATTTTACTGATGGCTATTGCCACGCTTGCGATTGCAGGGGGTTATGACAAAGGCAAGGCTGACGGTTCAATGGAATCTCATCAGCACAAAACGACTGGTTGGAACGAGATGAAAAGTGAAGAGCCGATGTTGGTCGAGGTTGATATCGAGTATGATAATCTCGATCCTTTTCAACGTCAGGAGGCGAAAAACATCCTTGAAGTCGCTGTCATGGGATCCAGAGACTTTGATGTCAATACAATTGACCAGACCACCTTGGCAATTGGAGAGGTGAAAGGAAACGGAGAGTTTTTAGTCATCGACCGCAATAACGATGGAATGGATGATTTGATTGCAGAGTTTTCAACAGACGATTTGAAGCTCAAAGAGGGAGTTCAAAAGCTGACGTTGAAAGGGCAGACGAAAGACGGAAAACTTTTCGAAGGCAGTGATCAGATCACAGTCACAAAAGCTAATTAACAATAAATTTTCTATTCCCGGGCCCTTGACGGGCCCGGGATAAAACGAGGAGGATTTGATGAACATTACAAGCAACATTGGACTATTGCTTCTTTCTATATATTTAATTTTAGGGGGGATCACAACGCTGGTTTCCGGAATTGCAATTCCACCTATTGCCACAGGTATTTTGGGGCTTGCGGCAGGAATCTTTATTTTGATCGGGAAATAAGATGAAAGATCCCGAACAGATCGCACTTGGGTTGTCGAGGAATCAGAAAAAGATCGTTCGCGAGGCTTCGGACAAAGGGGCGCAGATATTATTTAATATCAAGGGAATGATCGAAATCCTGAGAGACAACGAACCTTTTGAGTTCATTGAAATGGGCTATGAGGATATTGAACAGCTTCGAAAAAAGGGAGTACTCTCTCCGATTCGGACGAAAGAACAAAGCAATGTTCTGCAGGGAGAGTTATTTGAGCTTAGCGATGTTGGAAAGCAGGTAGCTGATTTTTTATAAAATCATTGTTTTTTTATTAAAAATTAGATTAAAATCATTATTTTTTTTATTTAAAATATAGTGATTTAATGTCTGTTATTCCAAGGTCCAGCTTTTTTTCTTATAATAAACCTGTTCGATGGTCAAAGGATGATTTAATTTCGGCCCAGACCGATCGTTATCGGACCCACGATCGTAAGGATAAATCAGCGATCTTCTGCCATAAGGCTGCACAGATCATTTCGCTGCCGTTTCGGATGAATATCCGGGCTCTTGCGTATACTTTTCAACCATTGCCTGGGAAAAATAAGGATAAGCCCTGGATGGGAGTTGCCATTCGTGTGGCCGCAGTTTTCGCTGCAGTTGTTCTTCTCCCGTTTTCTTTGCTCTCACTCCCATTGTCGGCTCCCTTTCAGCTTTTTTCCCATGGTCGGCGGCCAATGGTCTCAGTGATCCACAATCGCAGGTTAAAAACACCTGTCCCATCGGGGAATACGCTTAGCGTACGCACCCATAATCTTGGATTTGTTTATGAATTTTTCCGTATTGCCGGAGATTTGCGTGCAGTAAAAACGCGGGCAGAGGAGATTGGACAATGGATCCATCAGGATAAGGACCTGCCTGAATTCATTTATTTTCAGGAAGCTTTCCATATGAGTGGGACCCGGAAGCTGACAAATCAATTAAAAGAGAAATATCCATATGTCATCCATAGCATTGCTCCCCATGCGATGGGACTGAACAATGGGGGGGTCATTGCAAGTCAATATCCGATCGAGGAATTGAGCTTCCGGCCATTTGACGACATGATGGGGCCGGAAAAGCTCTCAACCCGCGGGTTGATCAAGGTGCGCATCCTAAAGAATGGAAAGAAGATCGATATTTATGGGACGCATCTGCAAGCGTTGCTGGGCAAGGAGAGGGCCGCAACGCGTAAGCGGCAGATGGAGCGGATCATCGAATGCATCACCAATGACAGGACAGAGAACGGAGCGGACCAGGCGGATGCTATCGTGCTGATGGGAGACCTTAATGCGTCTCAGATTACGGCCTGGGGTGAAGAGAGCGATGAGGACAAGGGAGTTTTTGACGCGATCGATGCGAATTTTGTCGATCTGTTCCGAAACGATCATGACCGCATGGGCAAGCGGACCTCTGGGAAACCAAGATTTGTTGAGAAAGATTCCCCTGATGGAGTTACCAAGTTGGATGAGCCTTCCGGAAGTTGGTTTATCGGTCCTTTTGCGAATAAAGGGGCCTTGATGCGGATCAAGGAGTGGTACGAAAGAAAATTCAATAAAGTTGGGAAAAAAACTCAAGCTGTCGCTGTTCCAAAAAATCATGGCTGGGGGACAAAGAAGTGGGCAGACGTGCAGCACGCTTGTTCCGCTCGGTTTGATTTCATCTTACGCTACATCAAAAATCCTGGGGATGGCCAACGGGACAGGGCGGAGATTAGAAGGGTAAAAGTTGCCCCTGAGACTCAAAGTGCACCAAGCGACCACGCGCCTGTAGACGGGGTGATTCATTTCTAATAAATCGTTCTTGCGGATAAATGTCTTTTGCACTATCTTATTTACTTTGTTTGGCCAGATAGCTCAGTCGGTAGAGCAGAGGACTGAAAATCCTTGTGTCGCCAGTTCGATTCTGGCTCTGGCCATTCAATTTCATTCCTGTTCAGTTTCCCAACATAGTTAAAATCAAACTCATTTCCAGATAAAACCGTAGAGAAACCAAACTTATCTTTTGATAAAACCCTTGATTTCGGCCATTGCAGCGGCAGCCTCTTCAGGGTATATGGGGAAGCCCAGGAATCCGTGGATCACATTCGGGTAACAGTTGTACTGGACATCGACATGATGAGAGACCAATGACTGTGCGTAGTCCTGCCCCTCAAAACGAAGAGGGTCCCATTCGGCAGTAAGGATTAAAGCGCGAGGAAGACCTGAATAATCGCTTGCTTTGACAGGCGAGGTGTAGGGCAGCTTTTTTTCCTCATCTTGATTGGTGAGGTACTGCTCGGAAAACCATTTCATATTATCCAGAGTCAGCAAGTGCTTGTCAGGGGAGTTTTCGTAGGCTTTAGGGTCAAGGTCACAAGTGAGGATGGGATAGAACAAGGTTTGAAAAGCAACCGGCAATGTTCCAATATCTCTAGCCATCAAGGTGACTGCTGCGGCAAGATTTCCTCCTGCGCTTTCTCCGCCGACTCCAACACAAGAAGGATCGCCCTTGATTGTTTGAGCATGTTGGATTGCCCATTGGGTCGCCGCAAATGCATCGAAAAGGGGAGTAGGATATTTATTTTCAGGTGCCAGCCGGTAATCGACAGCGATAATGATCACGCCTGTTGCGTTTGTCATCCTGCGGCACACAGGTTCGCATTCATCTAAACTTCCGAAAGTCCACCCTCCATGATGAAAGTACACCATGACTGGGAATGGGCCCTCTCCTTCAGGGGTAAAGATGCGGAGATCGATTTCTCCATTAGGGCCTACGATTGTTTTGTCCACGACTGAGCCAACTGGCTCCTGATCAGATTGAGGAAGCGAAAAAAGACGCTTAAATTCGGCTCTTTTTTCAGCGACTGGAAGGGAGGCCACGGATGCCATGATCTGACCGAACCCTTCTAAAAATTCGTGGGTTTTTGGATCCAAAGTTGTGTTTGCTTGTCCAGTCATGTGCTACTTCCTTATTTAAATGAGGCGCAACTTTACCATTGCCGATTGATTTCGTCTATTTCATTCTAGGGCGATCATTCCTGATCAGGAGAATTTTGTCCCTCATGAATCTTGACGAGGAAAAATTCCTGAGTGGATCCATCAGCAAAAGTGAACTTTACCGGAGTTTCATCTCTTGTGAGATTGTACAGGCCAGTTTCAATGATCGGAGTGTTTTTACTGTGCGCCATTTTCCAAACAGCCCGCTGGTTTTTTTTGTCTACTTCACCAACGAGAGGGAATGTTTTGTTATAAGTGCTATCATATAGATTTCCCCCGATTGCACCAGACCTGTTAAGGGCCAGCTGCATGTACATTGTAGGACTTGGCGCATCCTTAGCCTCTTTAGTGACAGCAAATACACCCAGGGGAATCCATTGACCGCTTGCATATTCCCCACTTTCATCAGCTGTCGTGGATTGTTCAGCTTGCTGAGTATAGATCTGGCCAGATCCATCTTCTTCAGGATCCTGGGTTTGGGGGTATCCGTATCCATTATCGTAATAAAGAGGGTCGCCAACAATCGGGTCTGCGAGCCAGTTCCTAACTCCATACCAAGTTGCCGCGCGCCACACATTCGCGTTTCTTGCGAGAGGATAATAGCTAGGGTGCAATCCCCAAAAGTCTTGTGTAAACAGATCATTTCGGTAGGGATGGTCAACCGCGATGCGATCCCTGACTGCATTTCCCCGGATTGCCCGGTCATCTAATCGAGGAAGTGCCGCTCCTCCTACAGGTCTTAACGGTTCGGGAGCGGCCTGTAGATAATTTCTAACCTCGGGGATATTATCCCGATGGTATGCTTCATAAGGATGCGTTGCTGCCTCTAATCCAGGTCTGGCAACTTCAGGACGGCCAATAGCACGGCTATCGAGCGCAGGTCTGCCTAATGCGGGACGACCCACCCTGGCCAGATCTGCGCTTTTATCCGTCCTCCGCCCATCCATTGCAATTTCTGAATTGACCATTTGGCTTTTGGAAAGAAAGTTTGAATCATAAATATATAAAGATGAAGTGGTTAAGATTGCATTTAAGATGATAAGCTTCTTCATGATCCCTCCTCCCAGAGTGCTCTTCCCTGTTTATGATAATAATTTATTTAAAATATAATTTCAATTCCGAATAAGACCAGTTAGTTGGATAGCATCGTCACTGGTATTCTTGGCTCAAATTCTAGACAACTCCTTGTCAAAATCCCGATTCTTGAAGATAATTCGGTATAAATAGCATGAAACGGTGAAAAAAACGGGTTTTGGATTGAATTATCAAAAGATCTCCATTTCGACCAGCGGTGAACGTTTTTATTCTATTACTGATCAAATCCAATCATCGCTCAAGCAAGTGGCAAAAAGCCCTTCGGGCATTCTGCATCTATTTCTGTTGCACACAAGCTGCGCATTGACGATTTCGGAAGACTACGATCCTTCGGCAAGAAGAGATATGGAAAACTTTCTTAAACACATCGCCTCCAGAGATCTTCCTTTCATCGAACATACTTTGGAAGGTCCGGATGATTCTCCCTCCCATATGAAGTCGATCCTGCTGCAGCAGCATTTAGCGATTCCTGTAGAGGAAGGGGAGCTGCTTTTGGGGACATGGCAAGGGGTCTATTTAGCTGAATTCCGCGATGCTCCACACCAGAGAAATATCATTGTGAAGTTTTGTGCCGATTAGCGAGTTGTGATGATCACTTTGCCGTCGTTGTCCACAAGAACGGAATTTTCCGCCTGAGCGACCATCCCTTTTTCCTCCTCGACGAGAGGGGGGTAGCCTTCAAGGACACGTTTGCGCAGGAGATGGTCCACGATCTTTTCCTTATCGCTTCCTTTCAGATCCGCAAGCTCAAAAGGAAGGCCATGCATTTTCAGCATTTGTCCGACCACCTCTTTTGCGCGGGGGGTTAAGGGGTAACGGCGATCAGTTAAAGAAAAAATTTCCGGTCTGCCTTTTTCGTATACCGAACCGATCCCATCAGTGGCAAAAGGCTCGATCGCAAAGGTCATTCCCGGTTCGATCTTCTCCTTCATTCGATGAAAGCAATTGGGGATCATCGGGTCTTTGTGCACACAATAATGACCAAGGCCGTGTCCCGCCAGATTTTCAATCGGATTCAGCCCGAAAGAATGAATGGTATCTTCAATCACCCGTCCAATTTCCTGAATCGGCAGTCCCACTTCAATGATCTGTTCAGCAGCGAGGAGAGCGGCTTCAACAGCATCAATATGTTTTTGGTGCTTCCCGCCGAGATCGACAGTGACAGCACAATCTCCGATCGCCCCATGATAACAGACGCCAATGTCGAGCTTGATCAGTTCGTCTTTGAAAATAATGTCTTCATCAGGAGCAGGAAGGAAATGAGCGGCGACTTCGTTGAATGCAATTTGAGGGGGAAACGCAGGAATCGCGTCCAGCTCTCTAATTTTATCACGGATTTTTGAAGTGACCTCTTTGTAGGAGGCTCCTTTAACGATCAGGGATTTACCAAATGCCCGCACTTCTTTGGCGCGTTTTCCGGCTTCGATAAAGTTGTGAAAATAATCGCTCTTAATGAGTACTTCCTCACCAGTTTACGAAAGATTATAAGGGCTGATTGACTTTTTGTCACTCCCATTCAATCGTGCCCGGGGGCTTGGAGGTGACGTCGTACACAACCCTGTTCACCAGAGGGACCTCATTAATGATCCGGGTACTGACTTTACTGAGAAGCTCCATAGGCAGAGGGGAAAAATCCGCTGTCATCCCGTCAACGCTCTCTACAGCTCTTAACGCGACAACTTGTCCGACCGTACGCTTGTCGCCCATGACACCGACTGTTGAGACGGGGAGCAGACAGGCGAAAGCCTGCCAAATCTCATCGTATAGCCCGGCCTTTGAGATCTCTTCTAAATAGATTTTATCAGCGAGCCTTAAAGTTTCTAATCGTTCTTTCGTCACATCTCCCAGTATCCTGATCGCAAGGCCCGGTCCGGGAAAGGGATGGCGCCAGGCAAGAGAGTGGGGAACACCCATTTGCTCGCACAGTTTTCTCACTTCATCCTTGAAGATCTTTTGATTGGGTTCCACAATCAGCCCTTGTTCCCGTTTGCGTTGGACAACAGGAGGATTGACATTGTGATGGCTTTTGATTACGTCGGCGTGTTTGCCGACACCCTGGCCGCTTTCAATCAAGTCCGTGTAGAGAGTGCCTTGGCACAAGAAAGTGCGGAGGCCGCTGCTCTCCAATTTTGCGATCTCTCTTTCTAAAATTTCAATGAACAGGTTTCCGATGATCGTCCGTTTCTCTTCAGGGTTGTCAACACCTTTCAGCGCTTCGAGAAACTCCTCGGTCGCATCGACAAAATCAAGGTTTTTCATCCCATGGGACCGGAGCAGTGCGCACACTTCTTCAGATTCCCCTGCCCGCATCAGGCCTGTATCGATGTGCAGAGGGATCACTTTTTCAGGGCCTAGCGCTTCAAAGCAAAGGAATGTGGCAGCTGTAGAATCGACGCCGCCGCTGACAAGGCTGATCACGGTCCCTTCGCCTACCTGGTCCCTGATCTCATTTTTCACTGACGTGATATAGTCGTCCAGAGTCCAGTTTTGGCTGCATTTGCAGATACGCAGAAAATTATGAAGGATCTCTTTGCCCATTTCCGTATGCGTGACTTCAGGGTGAAACTGTACGCCAAATTGCGGCAAGGTAGAGTGCTGGATTGCGGCGACATGACCGCTATCGCTTTTTGCTGTGACCGAAAAAGATTCCGCAAGCTGCTGAATACTGTCCCCATGGCTCATCCAGGCCATCTGATTGGAATTCAGCCCTTTAAAAATCCCTTCGTGCGAATGGAGGGAGATCGACTGTTTTCCATATTCGCCCCTTGGTGAACGGGAGACTGTTCCATTGTGCATCGTGTTGAGCAACTGCATGCCGTAGCAGATCCCGAGTATGGGAAAGCTAGATCCAATGATGTCGGGATCGCATGTCAGCAATTGCTCATGCGTTGACCCCGGGCCGCCGGAGAGGATCAGTCCTTTTGGATTCATCTCTGATAAGGTCTTGTAAGTGGTATCGGGAGAGAGGATTTCCGTATAGACACCGAGTTCCCGAATCCTTCTGGCAATTAACTGTGTATACTGAGATCCAAAATCCAATATCAGGATCGAGTCTAAAGTTGGCATAAGGGCTCTACTTCCTTTAAGTCTGCTTCTCTAAGTTGTTGAAGTTCTTCTTTTCCATGTGTTTCTGTGGGGTATTTGCCAGTAAGACAGGCTGTGCAAAGGTTGTCTGTTTCCATTGCTTTTTCCAGATCTTCAACCGTGTTGTAGACGAGGCCGTTGACGCCGATCTCTTTTGCGATCTGGTCGGTGTCCTTTTGATGCGCGATCAACTGTTCCGGAGTTGGAAAGTCAATTCCGTACAGACATGGATGGCGGATGGGGGGGTAGGTGGAGGCGAAATAGACCCGTTTTGCACCGGCCCATTTTGCAAGGGAAACAACTCTTTTTGATACAGTTCCCCTTACAATGCTGTCGTCAACGAGCAGGACATTTTTTCCATTGAATACAGAGTGGACGGGTGCAAGTTTTCTGGATAACGCTTTTTGACGGGTCCCTTGGGTCGGCATGATGAATGTGCGGCCGATGTTATCCTGTTTGACGAACCCTTCTTGATAATCGACGTTGAGCGTTTTAGCCAAAGAGAGGGCTGCTGCCCTGGCAGAAGAGGGGACAGCGCTGACCACATCGATATCGATACCTGCATTTGCGACATGGCGGGCGAGAGCCTCTCCAAGCCTGCATCTGACAGTATAGACCTCTTGTTCATCGATCACGGTATTAGGCTTGGAAAAGTAGTTGTGCTCAAAACTGCACAACGAAGGTTTTTTGTTGGTCAATGTCTCGCGATAGACGACAAGGTCCGAATCGATAAAGACTACTTCTCCGGGTTTGATGCTTTCGAAGTGATCAAAGCCGTAGGCATTCAAGGCGCTGTTCTCAGAGGCAAAGGCGTAAGACTGGCAGTCGTCGTTGTATCCCATCAATAAGGGGCGGATCCCCGAAGGGTCCCTGACAGCGACCATTCCGACTCCAGCGATAATGGCAACGAGGGAAAATGCGCCTTGCGCCTTTTTGAAGAGCTGTTTGGATGCAGCGATAATATCGGGGAAGATCACTTCCTGATTTGACAGCTCTTTAGAAAAGATGTGCAGCATCGGCTCTAAATCGCAGGTTGTCTCGAGAAGCACTCCGTCCATTTCCATTTCACGCCTTAACGCGCCATAGTTGACCAGGTTGCCGTTGTGGGCCATTGCGATCGTGTGGCGGTCATTGATATAGAGTGGCTGGGAGTCGATTTTTCTCCCTTTCCCTATTGTTGAATAACGCACATGTCCGATTCCCCAACTAGCGTAGGGCAGGGTATGCGCGTCTGAGGCGTAGACATCTTTGACAAGTCCCAGGTCTTTGTGGAGGGTGTGCTTTTGCGTTTTTGGGTCATACGCAAATATTCCTGCTGCATCCTGACCCCGATGTTGAAGTTGTATCATTCCATGATAAATTGAATCCGCGATCGGCAGTTTGCCGATTATACCGAAGATTCCACACATTCCAAAAACTCCGTCACTTCGAACCGTTCCATGATATATCCCCCCTCCGGCTGGGGTTCTCCGTCAAGATAGACTTTCCGGTTTTTGTCGATAGCGACCCTGCCCTGGGCGATCAGCCCCAAGGATTTAACGCATGTAGGCCAGTCGCTGAGCGCTTTTTGCTTTTCCTGATGGTCTGCAGCTCTTTTAAATGTCATCGGGAAATCACCTTTGTACGGCACCCAAGGGCCTGACGCCAGGATCGGCCCGGTATCGACATCTTCATCGATGAGGATGACAGAAGACCGCGTCCTCGTTTCTCCTGCCATCAGTGCATCGTAGACAGCGTTCGCACCGACATAGCAGCGTTTTCCGTTCTCGTCTTTGACCGTTAGGTCGGCAGGATGGACGTTGATGATTTTGTTCTTGTACGTGTTGAGAAGAGGGGTTTGGACAAGCCTCATGTAGCCCGCCAGAAAAATCAGATCGACTTCGAATCCTCTGTCACGTGCGCACTGCTCAAGCATTTGAACGTTGATCTCATCAAATTCCCTCCGCGTCTCAGTGTCATTTCGATCTTCAATACCGGCATTGCGAAAAAATTGGCTGAAAGAATGGAATACCAAGGGGATTCTTTCCCTCTGGGCGATTTCTTGAAAGCGGCAGATACGGTCGGTGAAGAGGGCTTTGATCTCAAAAAGAGGAGAGCCGTCGCTTTTGCGCACAGATTGCTGACCTCTCAAAAGCGCCTCGAGAACGGTGCCCGATCCAGACCCAAACACGACGACATTCATTGGACGTTGTGAATGAGATTGAAATAGGGGTTTAGGCAATGCTGACCTCATAAGTTAAAAGATAATTTCACATAGTTCAGTGTTTATTTGCAAGCTTGAGAAGCGATATCTTTTCTAAATGCCGCACCCTCAAAGTTGATGTTCCTTGCTCCCTGGTAAGCCCTGTCCACGCAGTCCGGCAGTGAGCTGCCCAATGCGGTGACTGTGATCACGCGGCCTCCAGCGGTCTTCAGCTTTTTGTCGGCATCGATTTTTGTTCCGGAATGGAAGATATACGTATCCTCCGATTCCAGCACTTTTTCTATGCCGGAGATCTGAAAGCCCGTCTGGTATTCTCCAGGATATCCATTCGAATATAGGACGATTCCGCAGGCTGATTGCGGTTTCCATCGAAGGGGAGGGAGCTTTGCGAGCTCGCCGTTAATGCATGCCAACATAATTTCTGCCAAGTCGCTTTCAAGAAGAGGAAGGACGACCTGTGCCTCCGGATCTCCAAAACGGCAGTTGAACTCCAGGACCTTGGGTCCTTGATCGGTGATCATCAGTCCGAAATAGAGGACGCCTTTATAGGTGACCCCTTCATCCAAAAGACCTTCATTGGTTTTCTCGATGATTTCCCGATAAATGTGCTCGAGGTCCTCATCGCTGATGAACGGCAGCGGCGCGTAGGCGCCGATCCCTCCTGTGTTGGGGCCGGTGTTAGACTCGTGCAATTGTTTGTGGTCTTGGGAAGGGATCATGGGGACCATGGTGTTCCCATCACAAAAGGCAAGGATGGAAACTTCGGGGCCTGTCAGCATCTCCTCGATCACAACGCGGTTTCCTGCCAGACCATACTTTCCAACCTCCATGATCAGGTCGATGGCCGTGATCGCTTCCTGTAGAGTTTTGCAGATCGTTACTCCTTTTCCCCCTGTCAAACCATCAGGTTTGATGACCGCTCCCTTCCATTTTGGGAACAAACGGTGTATGGCGTCCATGGCTTCTTGCGCATTATTGCAGACCACCGATTCAGCAGTTGGAATGTGGTGCGCATCCATGAATGCTTTTGAGCGTGCTTTGCTGGACTCTAGTCTAGCGCCCTCTCTGAAGGGGCCGAAAATATTGATCTGGTGTTCCGTAAAAAAATCGACGATTCCATTTTCCAATGGAGCCTCTGGTCCAACGACAACGAGGTCGATCTCGTGTTCTTTCACAAATTGGAGCAACTGTTCGTGTTGATCCAGATGGATGTGCTTCCACTCAGCTTCAACAGGTTCGCAAAAAACGTCTGTTCCACCATTGCCCGGCAGGCAATAGACTTGTTTTCCCTGCCTGTGAAAAGTAGATGAAAGGGCATGTTCCCTGCCGCCGGAGCCTAAAACTAGAATTTTCATGAATTTATAATACTCCTGCTTTTGCTAAATTGAGCCGAAGCCGCTGTTCAATGTCCCCTTCTGTAACAGGGCAAGGGCTGCCGGTGACGGTCTCAAAAATATCCAGATACCCCTGTCTGATTTGTTCCCTGATCGCATCAGGGATTTCGGGCACTTTGCCCTCTCCCATAAAACCTTGCTCCGCTGCCCAGATTCTAGCGTATTCTTTGTCTTTGAACTGCTTATCACGATCATTCTGAAACCAAAAACGTGAGGAATCTGGCGTGTGGACCTCGTCTATGAGTGTGAGCTTCCCTTCATTATCGATCCCAAACTCGTATTTTGTGTCCACAAGGGTCATCCCTCTTGCATTCAATCGTTCGGTCCCACGTAAAAATAATCGATGGGAAACTTTTTCGATCTGATCCCACAGCTCTTTGGAGACAATGTTGGACTTGATGATCTCATCGGGAGTAATGTCTGTGTCGTGCCCGGACGGGCTTTTTGTTGTCGGCGTAATAATGGGAGATGGCAGTGGAGCATGTTTTTCCAATCCCTCAGGAAGGCTTGCGCCCGATTTCATCCGCTTTCCGGAAGCGTAATCACGCCAGATCGAACCGGCGAGATAACCTCTGACAACAACTTCGATCGGTAGAGGACGGCAAAGACGGACGATCATGGCATTGGGATCCGGGACAGAGATTAAGTGGTTTTGAACAATGTCTTTCGTGTTCTCAAACCAATACTTCGATAATAGATTGAGGACTTTCCCTTTGTCTTGAATCGGATTTGGCAGGATCTGGTCGAAAACGGAAATTCTGTCGCAAGAGATGAGGAGAAGCGTATTTTCAGACTTGTAAATGTCTCTGACTTTACCTCTTACGGGAGTGCCTATTTCGTCAAGATGAGTCGAAATCAGCGATTGTTCCATCTTAGGGCCCGTTTTTTTTAATATGAGATGACATATTTGAGTATCCTCCCAAATGAAGTCAATATTAAAGATATTACTTGATATATAAATAAATGCATATATATAATACTATTAGATAGTTATTAGAAAAAATAAGCCTTAATTTTACGGTTTTCCATTATGGATAAGAAATTTATCTGTCTTGTTTCTTGCAAACCTTATGATGATATCGGAAAGGTAATCAAGGGAATAGAGGTCCTCAAAGAAGAGAAAGGGCCTTCGATTCATATTGAACCCTACTTATCGCTCACGGATATTGATCAGATGCCTGAAGATCAGAAAAGCCGCTTGCCGGAACTTAAGATCGGACGAACAGTGCAGCCTTCGGCTGAGTCGTCGCCGTTTGCAAAGGGGGTGGAAGGAGAGATCCTGAAAGATACGAAAGCGAAATTTGTCTTTGTAGGCGAGCAGGAAATGAATGGGGGATTCCCCAATAGTTACGAAGCTGTGGAAGAGAAAATCCGCGCCTCTATTTATGCTGGGCTTCCTGTCATCCTGGGAGTCAGGGAACAGGACACTGCAGAGCAATTGAGGGAAACGCTTCAGCGATACTTTTCGGTATTTAACGATGAAGAGAGAGAAGCGGTCACCCTTGTCTATCAATCGAAGAGGCTGGGTCTAAAAGAAATTCGAGACTCGATTGAAAGGTGCCGCGCCATTCTTGAAGAGATAGGAGGGGCAGCTTTCGCCGGTCAGGTTAAAATTCTGTATTCAATTCCTAAATACACACCTGAATTATTGAAAAAACTTCTCTTGGACCAGATTGACGGTGTTTGCATCAGTCCTGGAATTCTTCCTAAAGAGCAGATTCTTGTAGTAGAAAAACCTCCTCTGCCATTTGTTCAGGAATTCTTCGATGAAGAGGAGCTGGAAGATGGAGAGAAAAAACAGGAAATAGAAGAGGAAAGCGTTCAACCCGTCAAACCGGAAGAAAAAAGAGCCGTTGATGTTTCTAAATATCTGACTGACAAGATGAGGGAAGAAGTGTGTTTGATCTTCTGCCACTCATACGATGATGTGGAAAAAGCCGTTGAAGGATTGAAGGAGTTGGCTGAGACATCCGGACATTCAAAGCAAATGGAGTGGCTGTTCGCCCTTCCTTTTGCTTCGACGGCAACTATTGAGCCTCTTCCGGATGTTCGTTTCGGTGCATGGAATCTCTCTTTTGCCAACACCCGCCATTTGACCCATGATGTGCATTTTTCAATTTTAAAAGATAAGGGAGCATCCTTCATCGTTCTAGGCGATCGACTAAGCAGAGAACAGTTAAATGCATCGGAAGAGAAGATTAATGGACTGTTGCGCGATTCCCTATCAAAAGGAATCGATCCTGTCGTTGGCGTCACGTATCAAAAGGACCTTGACCAACAAATTGAAAGCTTGTTCCGCGACGTAGATCCGGAAGCGATGAGGCGTGTCCGTATTGTGTTCTTTGCTGGATTGTTGGGACAGCGTCTTGAGTTGGAAGCTGCAGATATTGAAGAGCGGATTCAGTTGTTGAGAAAAGCTTTAGAAAACCTCTACGGAGGGGATGTTTCGCAATCGATAAAAATCCTGATAGAAGTCTCGCACTTTGCCGATGATCCCTTTTCCTATCTCTCTCATCGATCGATCGACGGCATCTCCTTATCCGCCTCCGCAATTAAAAGTGAGCTTGTAACAAAATGGAAGGCCAGAAAGCCGAAACAGGCAGAAGTTGAGAGTCTTGAAGAGGAGATGATCGAAGAGACCCCAGAGGAGATTAAGAAAGAGGAACCGAAGGAAGAGCCCGAAGAGGAAGAAGAGGAAGCAATTGAAGAGCTCGAAGAAGAGCCGGAAGAGAGAGTTGAAACTGAAGTCGCTCTTGAGGAATCGGAGCCGGAAGTGGAAGCTGAGATCTCGACGGTTCGGGCAGCAGCACCTGTTGGGGTTTCGATGTCGGATGAAGAGATGGAACAGTGGGCGGAAGAGCATCCTGAGGGCGAGCCTTCGGGAAAGGTCGATATCGAATTTGAAGAGTCGGAAGAGAAAAAAGAGCCTGTTGAGGAGATAGAGGTTGAAGAGCCCGTGGAAGTCGAAGAGGACCTTCCGGAAGCAACAGTATCGACTACGCCCAGAAAAACGGCAACGACTGTCGCAGAGGGATTGGAACTGGTGAAACTGACAGTCAATGAATGCGCAGAGAGGCTTGCCGAAAAGAATTTTCAAGAGACTTATATTCCAAGCGACACGGACTTGGAGCCCCCCGAAGCTAAGTTGAAGCGGATGAAAACAGAGTACAAGCGGATGTTCGAAGATTTTCGCAGTCGTTCCTCAGAAGGGTGGGAGGTCTTATTAAAAGAGATGAAAGAAAAAAACCGTCCCGAAAGGAAATCAATTGTCAAGGCGCTGCACATCCCTTTGGAAAAAATTATGGAGTTTACAGAGGTAGCTGAAGAAGAGCCCGAAGAAAGCAAGCCCTGGTATGGAGTGATCGGCTTGTCCAAAGAGCAGATCCATGTTTTGTATGAGGTCGCGAAAGGGGTGTTCGAAGAGCAAAGATATAAAGAGGCCGCTGACGCATTTTATACCCTTGTCTCGTTGAACGCCAAGGAATATGGCATGTGGTTCGGGTATGGGATGGCCAAAAAATTAGAGGGTGAAAATCTAGAAGCTGCCCTCGATGCCTTTTCGATCGCAAATTCCCTTAATCCCAGTATGCCGGGGCCTTATGTCCATGCGGCGGACTGTTATTTGAAAGAGGGAAATCTCTCGGAAGCGGAGAGGTGTTTGACGCATGGAAAGCAATTGCTCACAGACGAAGAGAAGCATGCAGATTTGAAAGAGTGGGTGGAATATTTAAGCAAGGAGGTTGAAAATGTCAGGTAATGTAGGTGGTGTGGGAGAGCCTGGAGGAATAGATCCAAATCAATTGGAAGGTGTAAGAGATGCTGAAGTAGAGGATAGAAGCGCAGAAGTTGAAGCGCGGGCCAATGCTCTTCCTGGTGTAGATGATTTGGAGATCGGATTTACGGAATTTGAAGGTGATTCCGGTCAAGGTGGAGATATCCCAAGGCATGGATCTCATGATGGGGAACAGCGCGTCCTTCATACTGCCTCAGGAACGGGTGAAATGCAGGGACCGGACGCGCAAAGTGGAGTCGGTGGCAGTGTCGTCGTTTCTGTCAGCGATGCTGTCGGGACAGAGGGAGTTGCTCCAAGAACAGCGCATGTCGAAAGAGGCGAGCTCTCTGCCGATGTCCAACGTGATGTGGATGGAGAAGTTACCATGACTGTCGATCGCGCAGGAGAGCCTCATTCCAGGGTACGCTTTCAAGAGGTTGCTGATGATTCGGTCACGATTGAGGTGGCGCCTGCCGATGGGTCAGCAGATCCTGCGGAAGTCACAATTGATGTTTCAGAGACAAGTGATGACGATCAGGCAGGGTTTAATAAGGATGATGTCGACCAAGTGCCAGATGATAAGATGGCCTGGTACCATATGTTGGAAATTGTCAATATCGTCATGAAGAATATGGAAGCCTGGATTGCGCAGGGCTGGGAAAAAGGTAAGCCGAACATCTAATTCTAACCGCATAGAAACGTCATAAAACTCTCTATGGGTGTGTACGATCTTTGTGTCTTCGTGCCCATACTTTTACGCATAAGTTTTTTTGACAAAAAATCATTCTGATGCTCCAGGGC
>CAZWOB010000006.1:37857-50053 GCA_964635295.1 uncultured bacterium | reverse complement strand
TGTTTTCCGGTATTCGAGCAGCATGTGCAGCAAGGCCATGGAATCGGGACCGCCGGACAAAGCGATCAGGACCGGGAAATCCAGTGGACCGCAGCGTTTGAGGAAAGGGAGAAAACGGGAGGCGTAAAGGTTCATTGCCACCAAAAATACTCATAAAGGGCGTAGAATAGAACAATGAGGATGATCACTATCCATAAATAGGGAGGCGGCCCCCCGTCTTTCATTTCCAGCACGATCTCCTCGTCAGGAGCGGGCGCAGGTTCTTCGAACTCGAGACTCCCCTCTTCCTCATGTTTCCCTGGATCTACCAGCTTTTTGAGCTCCTCAATTTCGGCTATCGGCTTCCAATCTTCCATTCCCTCTTTCCAGGCGAATGTTTCCGGCGTCAACCGATCGTCTTTAGACAGCTCAAGATAGGTAAAGGGCCCCTCTTGATGATCATCGATGTATAAATACCATATTTTTGCCATACCCTTCATTGTAACAAAAGTCACACTTTTAGTATGATATATAAAATATGTTCCCTATCATTTGGCGATATTTATTGGCCCATTATTTCAAAGTGATGGGTCTTTGTGCAACGGCGTTCATCGCCGTCCTGCTGACTGCGAGGCTTAACGAGATTGCGCACTTTGCCGTTCTCAGCCCGACTCCCGGTCTTGCGGCGCTTTTTATCTTGATGCAGATCCCCTACATCCTCCCCATTGTCATCCCCGTCAGTTGCCTGATTTCGTCCATTCTCCTTGTTCAGAGACTTTCCAAAACGCATGAACTGACCGCTTTCAGGTCCTGCGGCATCTCCCTCAAAGACTTTCTGACCCCGATCCTTTTCAGTTCCGCACTGGTCGCGATCTTGAATTTCTACGTCATCTCCGAGCTCGCGACCTATTCGCATTATCAAACGGGCGTGTGGAAAGAAGAGCTCCGCTCGATGAACCCGCTGCACCTCTTGCGCAACAAACATTTGATGCGTGTTAAAGGCGGTTTTTTTGATACCTTGGGGGAATCAAAACCGGGGAAAAATGCCGGTGACGTGGTCATGGCCCTGCCAAATAAAAACCAATCCAGGATCACCCTGTTCCTGGCAAAGGAACTGATTGCCGATGATGACCTCTTCGCAGGGAGTGACGTCGCAATGGTGACAACAATTCCTTCGGGAGAACCCGATTCTTTCGATCATTTGATGATTGAAAATGTCCATGAGACAGAAACGTTGGCCGACGATTTTTCCAAATTCATGAGGCACAAGCGCTGGAAACTGAACAATGACTATTATACGATGGAACAGCTGCTTGCACGTCTTCATGAAGAGCAAAAACAGGAATCCTCGCCAAACAGCGTCGCCTGCTGCTACTCTGAGATCATTCGGCGCATTTCCCTTGGTTTCGCCGCTTTCACTTTTACTTTGATGGGCCTGGCCTTTGGGATCAGCATCAACCGGACTCAATCCGTGAAGAAAATTGTGTGGGTCGTCCTGCTGGCCGGGCTCTATATTACGACTTTTTTCCTCGGAAAAGGGGCTGAGCAGAATCTCTCTTTATCGATCATGCTCTACACTCTCCCCCATCTTCTGATCATCGCCTGTTCCGGAATCGTCCTGTACCGGGTCAATCACGGGATAGAAGGGAGGTAGATCGATGCTGATGAAAACATGGGAACGCTATTTTGTCAGAGAAACGCTCAAAGTTTTTTTCTTTATCACTTTCTGCTTTTACGGTCTGTATATCCTCATCGACTACTCTAGCCACAGCGGCGCGCGCCATCATCACGCAATGATGAGCTGGAGCGAGCTTGTCCAATACTACACCAATGAATGGATTTTAAGGGCTGACGTGCTTATCCCCTTCGCTCTCATGATAGCCACGATTCGAACGCTAAGCGATCTCAATATCCATAATGAGCTGGTTGCGCTGCGGGCCTCGGGAGTCTCTCTGAAAAAAATTTTACGCCCTTTTCTTTTTCTTGGCCTTCTGTTCACAGCGCTCATCTATGCGAATACGGAGTTTTTGCTTCCTGATGCGATGAGCGGAACCCGACATATCCACGAACAGAAGGAACTGCAAAAAAACAACAGCAATGAAAAGTTTTTTGTCCAGCACGTGGAACTTAAAGGCGGGACGACACTGCTTTTTCAGGACTACGACCATGCAAAGCGTCGTTTCTTCGACGCCTACTGGATGAAAAACTTCAACGAAATCTGGCGATTTCAATATCTTTATCCCTATGAGTCTCCGCCTAAAGGGGTCAACATTGACCGATTGGTACGTAACAGTGAGAATAGACTGCGGAAAGCTGAGTCTTTTGAAACGAAGACGTTTCCCGAGATGACCTTCAACAAGAAAATTCTGCTGGACACGTTGACACCTTCCAAAGAGCTCTCCCTTTCCACGCTCTGGAAGCGGCTGCCGTCATACGGCGAAATTGAAAGTGAGAAACAGGCGGAAATCGCCGCCGCTTTTTTTCACAAGGCTGCGCTCCCCTGGCTCTGTTTTTTAGCCGTTATTGCCCCGGCCCCTTTTTGCGTAAGGTATGGACGCACCCACCCCATCTTTTTTATTTACGCATTTTCCCTCTTTTTCCTCGTTGGCAGCTACCTTGTCCTCAATTCAGCATTGATTATCGGAGGGCGACAAGTGATCGAACCAGGACTTGCAATTGGAATCCCATTTCTGTTATTGATCAGCGTGACAGCATTTCGTTTTTTGAAAGCAAGATAAACCTCTCTGATTTGTCATTATTTAGCTATTTCCTGTAAGATGATCCGACAAATTTCTAAAAAAGGATCATCTATGAACAAATATCTTAATTTTTTACTATTTTTTTTATTGATCGGTTTTAGCTGCGCTCAAGCTGAAAACAACTCTTTCAAACTGCGGTTAAAGAAAAATCAGCAGATAGAGCAATTGAACACTGTCGGCTTCGATCTCTACTTTGACGTTTCCGAAGACTACACGACAAAAATCAGGCAGCAGTTCATCATAAACCCGACTGCTGAAAATGGAATGCTTTTCCAGGTGTTGAATGGCTTAAGTATTAATAAGCCTGCGTTTTCGGGTTCACTCCAGACAAGGACTCTATCGACTGTGATCGACACAAATCAAAACAACTCTACCGTACAACAGAAATCAAAATGCCAAAAATGTTCTCTTCAGGAAAATCTGATCAATAATTTCACTTTGACTTATCACGCTGATAAGCCGGAAAAGAATTACACCAACCTCCCGATTCCATTCGAATTCGATAAGTTCGGCCGGGAGAACAATTCCACAATACAAATCGCGACAGATGGGACTCTTCTCAATGTTGAAAATATTGAACAGCTGATCGCTGAAAGATTTGCAGAAGAAGGGTTGCCTGATGAGCTTAAAGCTCAAATTTTAAGCGTGTTCGGCGCCTTCTATCAAGCCATTCCCGAAATGAAAATCCCCACCTACCTGACAGGCATCCACTTACCCTCAGCAACCAGACAGGTCGGGGACAGCTGGACTCAGAAAGTTTTGACGGTCCCATCGGAATTCGTCTCGAAGATGTCTGAAAAAGATCAGCAGCTCCTTTCCCTTACCGATGAGAAGATCACCCTTAGTCATCGGGAAAAAGGAGCCGCTACGTTTTACGTTGAGCTGCCCGTTGTACAAAAGCAGGAGTTTACCACACCTGACGACGCATTGAAAATTTCATTTAATGGAGTGTTGCTATCAGGTGATATGAAAATCGATGAAGCAACAGGACTTCTGACTGAAGCGGAGTTAATCTCAGATTTTACGATAACGATCTCAAAAATAGAGGGCCATCCCTCCCCTGCACTGGACGAGATGCCAAACCAGGTCACCTTCCGTTTCAATGCGACAATAGGAACCGAAACAAGAATCGGAGCCTAAACACACAAAGTCCGAAAGCCGTGGAAACGGCTTTCGGCTCTTTCAATTTTATCCCGCATTTCACATAATGCGACCATTATGATGCTACTATTGATTTTCGCTATAGGCTATGGACTGCTTGTTTTTGAACATCACTTAAAGATCAGCAAGTCCGCGATAGCCCTTGTCACAGGCACGTTCATGTGGCTCTATTATTTCGAGTTCAATGGCGCAAGCGATATCGACAAGTACAACCAGCTGATCTCCCACTTGTCAGACATCTCGCAGGTCCTTCTCTTTCTGATCGGCGCAATGACCATTGTCGAACTGATCGCCGAACATCGCGGCTTCGACGTGATCAGGCATCTGATCATGATCCCGTCTCCGAGAAAGCTCTTCTGGATGCTGAGCCTCCTCGGATTCTGGATGTCTTCCTTACTGGACAACCTGACGACAATCCTTGTTTTGGTCACCTTGATCCAGCAAACGGTCAAAGACCACACGCTGCGGATGATCCTTTCCGCCGGGCTCGTTTTTGTGGTCAACGTTGGCGGGGCCTGGACACCGATCGGCGACATTACCACGACGATGTTATGGATCGAGGGAAGGATCAGTACAATCCCGCTGATGGCCAACCTTGGTGTGCCAAGCATTTTATCCTTTTTGGTCTTTACTTCGCTGTATACCCTTACCATCCCCAGAGAAAAGACGTTCCTCTATCCAATTCCGCAAACTGAAGCCCCAGCAGGATCTCTCATGGTGCTTTGTCTGGGTATTTTAGGGTTCATTTCCATTCCCTTGCTTAAACTAGGCCTCGACCTTCCCCCATTCATGGGAGTATTGATCAGTCTTGGCGTTCTTTGGATTGCCACAGACATCTTCCATCGGGACAAAGATGAAAGGAAAAACCTCAAAGTCGAATTTATCCTGACCAGGATCGACATCTCCTGCATTATGTTCTTTCTTGGGGTCTTGCTGGCTGTCGCCTGCCTTGAGTCCGCAGGCGTTCTTCAGGAGATTGCGGTCCTGGCCCAACAGGTCTTCCACAACGCCTATATTTTCACTTTTTCATTAGGGCTCTTTTCCGCAATCATCGACAACGTGCCGCTTGTTGCCGGAACAATCAAAATGTTCGACAACTCGACCTACCCTCCGAACCATGTCTTCTGGTTCCTTAACGCTTTTTGCGCGGGTGTCGGCGGCAGTTTATTGATCATCGGATCCGCTCCCGGCGTCGCTCTTATGTCGATCAATGACATCCGGTTTCTTTGGTACCTCAAAAGAGTCAGCGGGATCGCCTTCATTTCCTATATTGTCGGCTGGGCGGGAATCTATATCTGGAATCTCTACTGAGGATCTCCATGGACGCATTTGATCTTCGACATTGGAACGGGTTCCTCTCATCTGGCGGCGATCACGGCAAGCCGGCCCTGGTCGACCAGGTCGTCATTGACTCCAGACGGATCCATTCAACTCAGGCGATGTTCGTCGCATTAAAAGGCTCTCACCAGGACGGTCACCGATTTATTGCCGACAGCGGCGCAAAGTTTGCTTTAGTGGACAAAGATTGGAACGGACAGGCCGGGTCAACCCAGCTGCTCAAAGTTGACGACCCCCTTTCCTCCTTCCAGGATATCGTTAGCTGTTACCGCTCTCAGTTGAAAGGTAATGTCATCGCGGTCATTGGATCATATGGGAAAACCATGGTGAAAGACCTTTTACATCATCTGCTGGAAACCACCTATACCGTTTCCTCATCCCCGGAGAGTTTCAACAGTCAGATCGGAGTTCCGCTTAGCCTGTTGAATGCGAATGGTGCAGACCAACAGATCATCATCGAGGCAGGGTTTTCCCTACCCGGAGAAACAGAAAAACTGCACAGAATAACCGATCCCACCCATACCATTCTGACCCATGTCGGCAAAAAACACCTGCATACGGTCGGTTCCAGGGAGAAGATCGCAAAAGAGATGGAAGTTCTCTTCCCTCCTCAAGATACCGGATGGACCCTGTTGCCCAACGACCCCATCATCCACTCTCCATCAAACGCCTATTATTGGAATGCACTGCAACCAGGACTGCCCCACGCGACCGCATCTGAATCCCAAGGAACACTGACCGTTCAGTTTCCAAGCGGAAACGCGTACAAAATTTCCCGTCCCCCCGGGATGAGCTATATCCTTGACCTGATCAACATCGGATTAAAAGCTGCGTTCCTGCTGGAGGTCCCGGAAGATACGCTGATCGAAGCCCTGCAGAATTATCATCCAGAGCCCATGAGCACAGAAATTTGGAAATCGCAAAGCGGAGCGACATTTGTCAATGAGACCTATTGCGGCGACCCGCAGTCCCTGGACTGTGCGCTTCGCCATTTCAGCCTGCACGCTCCTCAAGGAAAAAAGAGTCTCCTCTTCGGAGGGATCAAGTCTGATGATCCGACAGCGCCTAAAAGAATTGGGGAAGCTATCGGAGCTGCATCGCCTGATACGTTGATCCTCACATCGCCGAATCAAGAGCTTGAAAAAGCTGTTCTTAAAACGTCCCCGACAACCACGATTACCCAATGTTCGAGCGTCGAAACAGCGTTAAAAGACCATGCGACATCGATGAGGCCTGAAGATATTCTGATCATCAAGGGAAAAAAGAAACTTCTGTTCGACCAATTGACACAAGCGGTCCAGGGAAGCATTTTTACCAACCAGTTTCTCATTAATCTCGCAGCGGTCTCCTCAAATATCAAAATGATCCGTTCCCGCCTTTCCCCTTCAACCGAAGTGATGGTGATGGTCAAGGCGATGGCCTACGGGACTCAAGACGCCCTGATCGCGAAATACCTGAACACCCAAAGGATCACCCGTCTTGGAGTCTCCTATGTCGATGAGGGCATCGCGCTGAGAAGAGAAGGGGTTGAGCAATCTATTTTTGTCCTGAACTCTGCGCCCTACGAAATAGACAAAGCAGTCAAATGGCAGTTTGAACTGGCCGTCAATGATGAAGAGGCCATTCACAAGATCGATCGGGCCTCTTCAGAGCAGCGATTGACCACTCCCGTCCACCTGCATATCGATACAGGGATGAGCAGGCTCGGATGCCGGCCCGAAGATGCGTTGCGATTAGCCAGGATCATTCACAAACTCCCCCGCTTGCGGCTTGAAGGCGTCATGACCCATTTTGCTTGTTCGGACGACCCTGAACAAGATCCCTTCACACAGAACCAGTCGCATGTGTTCGACCAGGCGATACAGTCGATTGAAAATGAAGGGATCCCCATCCCCTTGCGCCATGCCTGCAATTCACAAGCAGCCCTGCGGTTACATTTTCCCCAGTACAATATGGTCAGGATCGGAATGGCCTTATACGGCCTTTGTCCCGGTGGAACCCAGGCATTATCCCTTCATTCCCGCATCGTCGGGATCAATCACTGCGTCAAAGGGGAAACCATCAGCTACGGACGCAGCTATACGGTCCAGAAAGAGAATGAAAGGATCGCTGTCATCCCGATCGGCTATCACGACGGCCTGCATTTATCATACAGTGGGAAAGGAGAGGTCATGATCCACGGTCAGAAAGCCCCCATGGTCGGGAAAATCTGCATGGACTACATGATGGTGGACATCACGCACATCCCCAAAGCATGCGTCGGTGACCCGGTCCTTATTTTTGGCGAAGACACTGAAGGGAACTGCTTGTCGCCTGAAGAATTAGCCAAGCGAGGAAATTCAAGCGTATACGAACTCATCACCTGTCTGGGCCCCCGGATCCAACGGGTATTCATCCATGAAGAAAATGAAAAAATTACATAGAGGCAATCAAACGATGACTAATAGCCATGAAGACTATCAACAACTATGCAAACTCTCCCGCAAGGGGAAAATTCTGGAAGGGATCAGTCATCTTCTGGAATGGGACCAGGAAACCTGCATGCCGAAAGAAGCTGTGAAGATCCGCGCAGAACAGCTGCAGACACTAGCGGGTATGATCCACAAAGAACAGACCGGCAAACCCTTTGCAAATGCCTTATCTAAACTGATCGACCTCAAGACCGGAGACATCATAGCAAAAGGACTGAAAGCCGAACAAAAAGCTGCGCTGATGAGATGGAGAAGAGACTACCTCATGCAAACGTCGCTGCCCAATGCGTTTGTGGAACAATTCGCCAGGGTCACTTCAGAAGCGCATGTAGTCTGGGATCGCGCAAAAAAACAAAACGACTTTTCTTCTTTTCTCACAACGCTTGAGGAAGTGATTGATTTGAACAAGAAGAAAGCTGACTACTACGGCTATTCCGACCACCCTTATGATGCCCTTCTAGACATCTACGAGCCAGAAATGACGAAAAAAGAGGTCGAAAAGGTCTTCAATCCGTTGAAAAAGACAATTGTTGAGCTGTTGAAAAAGATCCAAAATGCTAAACAGATCGACGACTCAAAATTAAGAGTCCGCTATGCACCTTCGCAACAGCTTTCCTTCGGACATCAGCTGACAGCCATGATCGGTTATCGAAACGATAAAGGAAGACTGGACCTCTCCTCCCATCCCTTTTCATCAGCCTCTCACCCCACCGACAGCAGGATCACCACGCGGATCATCCCTCACTTGCCCGTCAGCAATATCCGATCAATTCTACACGAGTGCGGACACGCGTTTTATGAGATGGGGCTGCCGGTCGAACATTATGGGACACCTCTTGGGGAGTCTGTTTCGCTCGGAGTCCATGAAAGCCAGTCAAGATGGTGGGAAACGCGGATCGGACAAAGCAAACCGTTCTGGAAATTTCTCATGCCCCATATGAAAAAGCATTTCAAAGGGAAACTCGATGGCGTCGGACTAGAAACACTGTGGAAAGGGGTCAATAAAGTTGAGCCGTCGATGATTCGAGTGGAAGCTGACGAAGTGACCTACGCCCTGCATGTTATCCTGCGTTTTGAGCTTGAGGTTGCGCTGATCGAAGGATCTTTAGACCCTAAAGACCTGCCAGCAGCCTGGAACCAAAAAATGGAAGAGTTGCTGGGGATCACCCCTAAAACAGACTCAGAAGGATGTTTGCAAGACATTCATTGGTCTATGGGAGCCTTTGGATATTTCCCCACTTATGCGCTTGGAAATTTATACGCCGCACAGTTTTTTGAAGTTTTTGAAAAAGAACATCCCGACTGGGAAAGCTCGGTGATGAAGGGCGAGTTCGATTTTATCAAGCAATGGCTGACGGACAACATCCATATCCATGGACGTCGGTACCACAGCGGGGAACTGTTAAAAAAGGTGACGGGAAAAGCGTTCACTGCCAAGCCATTTGAAGCATATTTAACGGAGAAGTATTCCCAAATTTATAAGCTTTAACGCTTTGGAAATACCAATTCCGACTTCAGGATCGGACTGCTGAACAGCTTTCCAATGGATTCATCAAAGGCCTTGGCAAATGCTTTATTTCCAAGGTCTTGCTGGATCGACTCCACTCTCTTGAGTGCTGTGATCATCCGACTGAACCGATCAGGCAGAACAATACGCTCCCTTGTGATGATCGAAGGCATGAACAACATCGAGGAAAATTCCACATAATCGTCATCCGACAAGGACTTCTGATTGATCACATGCAAGAAGCTGAACAGTTCCGCGCTCTCACATCCTCCGACATCGATGCCATCCTTACATGTCATGCTGAATGACGTCGGCTGTTCCATTTCGATGATTTTAAGTTCAAGAAGCCAATAAAAGATCTCTATAAAATCCAGTCTGTCCTTCACAGAGAGAACGTTCCGCTCATGAAAGAAGAGTTTGTGGACTCCCTCGAATAATTGGTTGGCGAACTTTGGAAATAACTTTTTCACCAGATGGGATGGAAATACAAAGCCGCACCCTTCATCTGAAAGGTTTTCCTTGAAGTGTTCGATAAACAGTTCTGCCTGGTGATCGTCCTGATAGGGAGAAACCTGATGATAAAAGTCGGTATCTTTCGCAAGAGAGACAACAGTCAAGTATTTAGAGAACAACCGTTGGTTCGCAAGTTGTTCGATGCTGACCGACCTGACATGTTCTTTCCATGATGTCCGGTCTTGAAAGTTGAAGAGCAAATGCTTCCTCTTGAACTGTCCTCTCATATAAGACCGTAAAAACCCCTTGAACTCATTGACAACGTCTGCTTGATGAATAAATCCCTGGTGCGTTGGTGTTGGAAGGTGGATATTGGAAATCCTGGTTTCCTCCATAAACAGCGAATAGAGAACATTGGGTAAATTTAATTGCGAGATGGGATCAAACACATGGTAGGTCCCTTTTTCAAGCACGTCCAAAACCTTTACCAGGGGACCGTTGGGATGATTCTTCATCATTTTGCTCAGGGCCGCATAGTCTCCGGCTAACCGGCTCCAAAGCGTATTGGATTTTTCCGCAGCTTCCTGATGTTCATCAGACTGCATCCCATGCGCATTTTCGAGCACTTTTTCGTAAACGGTCACCAACTGCTGGTATCCTTTCACCCGGGTGAACATTGCCCTTGAAAGGCCATGCGTCAAATCCATCAGGATATGCGCCATCCTGCTTGATTTTTTGGGAGGGTAGACCAGATAGCGTTGATACTCTCTTGTCGTGTACACATTTCTCAGGAAGTGATGAAAATCGATAAAGTATTCTGTGCACGATTTTGTTGGAGCGTTTGACAGAAGATTTTTTGGGCAGGCGCACATCATCAGCGCGACGACCGCCTTATAGAGTTCTGACGCCAGCTCCCTTCTCCACGACTCCTTTGCCTCGTGAAAGAATCGGTCCAGAATATTCCCTTGCGACTGCAGAATGTTCCTGGCTGCTGTATGGATCATATGGTCCTGCCATATATTGACCTGCTCAATCGGATCGGTTTTCTTTTTCGAACGGATTTTTTGTCCGAAATCCGCAGTCAATTTGATATTTCTAATCAGACGCGGGTTGAAAAAACGGGAGCCGTCCTCTTTTCTCAAAAAGAAAAGTTCATATTCCGTATCGTTTTTTACGGATTCCATATCGATGAAGACATGTTTGACGCTCATGATCGGCTTGGCTTTAAGCTTCGCTCTTTCCTTGCGCCTTTCCATGGACCCCTTAGTCAATTCGAGAATCCATTTTCCGAGAATCCCCTCATCGATCTTCCTTGCTATCCGAGTGAGGTAAAACTCTTGGAGATCCTTATACTCTCTGAGGTTTTTAACGCTTTTCTCTTTCGTCTCTTTGAACAAGGTGGTGAAGCGATCAAGTTTTTTAGCCGCCTCCCCAACTAGAACCATGATGGTTTTCACCCCTTCCATCACCTTCGGCTTCGTCACATAGCTATATTCGTGATCATAAAAGTCTCTTAGGTAATCATGGACAACGTGAATGGTTTCCTTGATATGCTTAATTGTATTTTGCCTATCTTCTGTCTCAAGCCAGTGCATGGTATGGACAGTGACCATTTCGTCCTGTTCTTTGATCTCATCTTTATTGGCAACACCGACTTCCCGTTCGAAATCGATATCAACGATACTGGACAATGTTTCTACGGCATCTAGAATCGATAAATGGCCTTGTATCTCGTGTTTTTTACTAGGCATTATTATCCTCCTCCAAGAGTCATGCCTCTTTAATTATCTCCTAAATCAATCATAATGCTTTAATCATTAAAAGTCAAAATTTTAGTATTACTTTTTATCTTATACTGATCATGATGAGTGATGCAACGGTCTCAGTCTGAGGCTTAATTTTGAAACATGATCGGTATATTATTTTCCTTGATTAAAAGGTTGTTAAGATGTATAAGTTTGGGAAATTTCGATGAGGAAGAGTGGCAGAGTGGCCGAATGCGTCTGTCTTGAAAACAGAAGACGGGAAACCGTCCGGGGGTTCGAATCCCTCCTCTTCCGTAAACAAAGGCGAGCTTTTAGCTCGCCTTTTTTTGTTTACGGAAGAGGAGGGATGAGAACCCGGGGTTTGAGTTACGGAGCGGAGCGGAGTAGAGCATCGCGTAAGCGATGAGCCCGAAGGGCCGAGACGAGGCGATAGCCGAGCGAGTCCATCCCGACTCTTCCTCCTTTAAGACGGTTTTTTTTTGGTCGGAAGAGGTGGGATGAGAAGCCCATTGCCGGAGCGATAGCGACGGGAATACGGGGGTTCGACCCCGACCGAAGGGAGGGGCGATGACCACGAAGTGGTCACCCGAAGGGCGAGACGAACGCAGTGAGCGAGTCCATCCCGACTCTTCCATGGATTGGCCGCTCAATAGAGCGGCTTTTTTTTTCGGAAGAGGTGGGATGAGAACCCGGGGTTTGAGCTACGTAGCGGAGCGGAGTAGAGCATCGCGTAAGCGATGAGCCCGAAGGGCCGAGACGAGG
>CAZWOB010000006.1:0-37757 GCA_964635295.1 uncultured bacterium | reverse complement strand
AGCGGAGCGGAGTAGAGCATCGCGTAAGCGATGAGCCCGAAGGGCCGAGACGAGGCGATAGCCGAGCGAGTCCATCCCGACTCTTCCTCCTTTAAGACGGTTTTTTTTTGGTCGGAAGAGGTGGGATGAGAAGCCCATTGCCGGAGCGATAGCGACGGGAATACGGGGGTTCGACCCCGACCGAAGGGAGGGGCGATGACCACGAAGTGGTCACCCGAAGGGAGGGTATACCTCTCCCCGTCAAGACATAAAATGAGCTAAGAGAACACTGCCCAATGCTTCCCCTATTTAATTCCCGATCTTCTGATTAAATCCCTTCATTTAATTATTGAACTATTGGGACAGTAGGAACTCTTTACTTCCTACTCTTCAACAATTCTTAGATAGGGGGCAAAAGCAAATCTTCTACTTCGTTTCTGTCCTGTGATCTCTTCTAAAATACCTAGCGCTAAAAAGAATCTGATTTGTTCGGAGGCTGCCTGGAACGAAATATCCAACTTCTCAGCAATGTCATTAATTGTTGTAAGAGGCGAAACAAATAAAATGTCTAGCAACTGAATGCTACGTACGGATGCTTTTTTTTCTTTTACAATTTTCTGCCTCAGATTATCTTGAAGTAGCAAGATTTGCTTAATTTTTTCTATGGCATGCTTAGCTGACCAATGCATTCCTGTTAGAAAAAACTCTACCCACTGTTCAAAATTTCCATTCTTTCTAACCATCATTAACCGATCAAAATATTCCTGCCTATTTTCTTTGAAAAATAAGCTTGTATATATGAGGGGTTTGTCTAAGAGCTCTTTCCAGTGAATAAACAAATCAATAAGCAATCTACCGATTCGTCCATTCCCGTCCAGGAACGGGTGAATGGTTTCAAATTGATAATGTATTAATGCGCATTTTATCAGGATAGGAATGTGATCTTCTTGATTAATAAATTTTTCGAGATTACCTACTAACTCAGGAACTTCGCTTTCAGGTGGAGGTATAAATATTGCATTTTTTAAGGACTGTCCAATCCAATTTTGAGATTTTCGAAATTCCCCAGGAGTTTTTTCATGTCCACGCACAGAATTCAAAAGAATTTCATGACACTCCTTAATCACCCTAATACATAAAGGCAGTTGGTCAATCCTGGTAATTCCATGATGTAAAGCTTTAATATAGTTGACAACTTCTTGGACATCATCGAGATTGTCTACTTCCTCCCAAGTTTCATATGTTAAAACATCCGTCATTGTAGCCTGTGTACCTTCAATCTGAGAGCTTAACAGAGCCTCTTTTCTGATTGCCATCATGATGAACAAATCTGGATTGGGTAATGAAAATCCAATCCCGTTTAATTCTGCGAGTTTCTGTTCAGTTGAAACTAATAGTTTTCTTACATCTTCTCCGATTTCTATCGCAGGTTTGGGAGGTTGATTTTTAGGAATAAAAGCTTTATAACCAGTCGGTTGAGATTGATAACAACCCGCTCTTTCGTTCATGTTTCCCTATTTTGATTTTATTTCTGTCTACTTGAATAATATGTGAATCATCTCTTTTTATTCAAGTACACTTGATTAAAGAAGGTGATTTTATCATATTATTCCTGAAAATCTGAACAACTGAAATTTGCCCTCGAGTTATTCAAGTATGATCGAATAGAATGGCGGGTGTAAGCCATGTGTAAAAAATCACGCAGGAAAAAGCATCATTTCCTCCTCTACAGATCGGGGTCAAGCCACGTGCGGAGCGAGTAGAGCACCCCGTAAGGAGTGAGCCCAAAGAGCCGAGAGACAAAAGATGACCATTTTCTACAAAAATATACACAAATCATCGATTCTCATACTTAATCATGTTCATAAGCTACAGATTATTTGATATTTAAAAACCAATATTTCATTATTTCGCACACAGTTGACGATTTTGGGTGCATTTTATAGAACAACTACGTCCACTCCAAAATTCGGGTTCATGATGATCTGTCAGAAGATCATGTTGGATCGAAACAACGAAGTAACCGTGAGAGCTCAGGTCTTCGGCAAGAAAAGCATAATCGGTCATTGCCACTGAGCTTCCATGACTCAAGATAACGACCGGGAGGTTGTTTCCTTCAAGATGAGATAGATCTGCTTTTTTACTATGAACGTTAACAACAAGAGGTTCAAATGGGCCTGGTGCTCTCTCTTCATAATCCTTTTGATAGACTTGATGTTTTCCTTTTCTCATTGGAAAATAGTACTGAACAGGAATCAATCTCCCACTAGGAAATTGTAGGTCTTTACGATATGGATCTTCAAGATCGACGATTGCCGTACCAACGCGATATTCACCTGTTGGCACAGGGACAACATCAAGGCATTGATCAGTTGATTTTCTCACAAACGGCTTTTCCCCTAATTGATTTAGATATTGTTTAAGCTAATTCAGGGCCTGTTTTAAAGAATGAAACATCTTTAGCCACAACTGTCTCCGGATCAACTTGGACCATTTGATTCAGCGGGTCAACAATATTTTCCACAAACCATTGGTTCCACTCATTTTCATCTCTGCCCAGGTATTTTCCGACAAATCGTTTTAGTCGAGCGGAATCCAAAGAAGTCACGGCAGCCTTTCCCCGAATTCCGACATGGCGCAACACTCCCCCATCAACATCGAAATCCACAACCGTAAGCGCACATGCAGGATCCTTCTGCAAACGTTTGATAAAGCTATCCGTATCGATTCCAAAAAGCCAAACTTTTTGATCTTCATATAAAAACCAAAGAGGCGATCCTCTTGGGGCTCCTTCGAATACGCTTGCAAGATGAGCCATTAGTGGCTTGTGAAGTACATCTTCAATTTCAAAATCTTTTTGAATGGTCTTCATAAAAAACCCTTCGCATTCTTCAAATTACCAGATTATAGTGAAACATGTGACAAAAGGAAAGCATCATGAATTACTACTCAATATCAAAAGAAACAATTGATCTTCTCTATCAGAGCCGCAATAGCTTGAAACATTCACCTCTCGATCAAACACTCATCAGTCTCGTCGAGCTTTATGTCTCCATGATCAATGAATGCGAATACTGCATACGCTTTCACACTGCCGATGCGCTCAAATCTGGAAATTCACAAGAAAGATTGGACGCTTTGTCGGATTGGCAATCTTCTACTAAATTTTCCGAAAGGGAAAAAATTGCATTGGAATGGGGGCGAATCGTTACTGAAGTTAGCAGAAAAGCCGATGTGGCAATGCTCGCCCCTTACTTCTCAGAAAGGGAGATTGTTGATCTTACAGCCGCCATTTCCTTAATGAATGCTCTCAACAGAATAGCGATCTATTTAAGATAAATTGGCGTTTAGACAGTTGCCGTCTTAGATGGTGTCGTCATGAGATTAATATTGGAGATTATTGCAGATTTTTTCTTGGAAGAGTCTTTTGGAAGGCGAGGTAAACTAGTATCAGTTGGTGAGTCTGAAAAGGGTTCTACCAAGGAAAAAGATGCTGTAAGCTTCGATGTTAATCTCATCACGACACTATCTAGGTGATCTCACCCATTCCATGGCTGAAAGAAATGTTTTTACGCGCACATCATCTGGATTTATTCCTTTCTGATGAAGCAGATGAGCATAGAGTTTTTGCGACTCCTTCTTATCCAATCAAGAGGCGATTAACAGAGAGTTAAACAATCTTTGACTTCACACAGAAACCAAAGAAGAGACCCTTGAGGAACTCCGAGTTAGAACAAAAATAGGCGAAGAAACATTGGAAATTTTTTCAACATCATCACTTTGTTTTACCTCATGTTCACCCATAGTTCCAATAGCGCTTTGTTCAAAAAGGACATCCTGTTTTTCCCCCAATCGTTGCACTTCTTCTATGTTTTTCTGAAATTTAAAACTATCGGGCTCTAGTGCCATAATTTTCCTCCTTGGGATTTATATTTTTTTTTGACCGCTGATTAAACTCAAAGCTTTCTCCACAATCCCACTAATGATACCACTTAAAGAAGGTACACGCTTAACTTCACGATGGCCCAATTTTCCGGCGGCATTCTCTTTATCAAGCGCATCCTGTTCTTCCATGTATTTTTGGACTTGATGGACCTGTTGTTCGCGTTTAATTCTACTGGCTTTTAGATCATCTGGATCTATAGACATTTTTTAAATCCTCTCATTTATGCTTTTCCACTAGGTCCTCAAGCAGCTTTTGCGCATCTTTATGCTCGATTGGATTTCCATTTTGTTCGTACATAACAATGGTCACTTGCCTAAGATCCATACCTTTGCTCTTTAAATGCTCAAGGGTAAAGCGGATCTCTTCTTCACTAAGTTGTCTACTTCCGATTTTAGTATCCACTCGAGTGATTCTGCCTTCCGAATCTGTTGTCATGACTCCGCCGCCTTTCACAACCTCTTTTCCCAATTCGCGAATATCAATCAAAGTTGCATTGAGCTCCGAATACTTTTTTTCTAACTTTTTGATTGCAGCTTCCTTCTGTTCTAGCTGTATCAACCTTCCCGGACGCTTAGCCCGGTTCTTCTTTGATGTTTTCTTTGTAAGAACCCGAAGTTTTTCAGCGTCTTCAGACAAGCGTTCTATCCTGGCTTGGGTCTTTTTCATTTCTTGAATCGTCCGATCTTCTTTAGAAATCGGAGTCATTGCTTTCTTAGGCGTAGTAGTTGTAGTTTCGGGTTCGATAAGTTTAAAGCTATCTTCAATTTTTGGGCCTGAATACAGCTGTCCCATTTCATTGAGTAAGACAATTTGCACACTGTCTGCGACTGGAACCCCTCTCTGGCCGAGTACGCCCTCGGTCATCTCCAGTCTTAATTGCTCGCGATCATTATGCACTTGTTCCACATGCTGGAGGTATTCTTGAGCATTTTCAAATTCTAACGTCTCGCCAGGTCTCACATAGCAGCTAAATTTAACTTTTGAAAGATCTACGCCAAAGTTGTGAAACATTGTGAGCATCAATCGACTTTCTTCATCGGTAGGCCGGTAATGGCCACTCTTACTTGAGATGTACGTGACTTCACCATTCTCATTTGTCTTAATTTCACCTGCTGCGGCAACTGCGCCATCTGCCAAGAAACTAGAGTGGTGAAAGATGGAACCTATATGGGAGCCGGCATAGATGTCGCCTTCTGGACTTACTACAAAAATTGCATATCCATCACCACTGTGAAGAGTTTTATCATGAGCGGTGTTATATGGAATACCATTTCTTTGGACAACGCCATTTGTAAATGATAAATGAAATAGTTCTCGCTGCTCACTATCAAGGCGGATAAAGGGCTGGTGCTTAACAAGAGTGCTGTCGTCTTGCAAAAGCCGCCATTGTTCAAACGGGACCCCCGCCGACTTGAAACCGGAACCTTCCCAACGACTTTGCAGTTTCTCTTCTCGTTTCTCTTTCCATTCGCTAAAGCTAAGATTGGATCCTTCTTGCACTTCTTTCTGATAATCTTGATCCATTGCCCATTCTGCAAAATTCCCAGGAGATCCAAGCGCTTCCCATTTTTTATATTTTTCCCAGTTTGGGAAGGAGAGTGTTGTCCCTTCCATCATCCTTGAATTGAAGAGAGCATTGAACTCTTTAAATGGAAGGTGAGGCAGCTCTTTCTTTCCGATTTCTTTCCTGAAGGCGGTATCCTCTTTTTTAAATTTTTCGAATGGATCTGTATTTTTAAAATCCTTTTGAATACGCTTTAACAACCAATCTTCATATGTGTCGGTTGATCCCGAGTTCTTCCATCGTTCACTTAACACCCAATCAACAAAACCTTTATCAGTGCCCGATAACTTCCATTCTTCTGTCATCTTTTGATTCCACTCAGGAAATGACAGATTTGTTGTTTCATCTTCTTTCCAAAGTTGTTCTTTTTCCCTTGCTAGTGGCTGGCTTGCTTCTTGCTCTCCAGTCACCTCAGGATAGTAGCCAGGCAAAACTACCCTGCCACGAATACCTTCTTCACGCATTTCTGTAAGTCCTTGACCGATTTGAGCAGCATGTTTAACAGCTCTTCGAAGTTTTTCTTTCGGCGTCAGGTCTTTCACAAGAACATCTACACTTATTTTCTGAATTTTTTTAGTTGATTCGTTACCTTGAAGAAGGGTTGCCTTAAATTCTCCAATATCTTGAAAGCTCGTTGTATCAAGTTGGCTAATTTTACTTTTTAACCATGAACTTGAATTACCTGTAATTGAATAGGATCTGCCATCAATGACAACTGAAACTTCGTTGGGCTTGTCCGTCGCCACAAGGTCAGCATCGTAGGACCTCGAATCTGTCGATAGTGTCAGGTGGTAGTTAACATTTGAGGACATAGGCAATCCCTTATAGATTTATATTTAAATAATATTGAATATATATAAATTATAAAACAAAACCTAATTATATACAAATTAATTCAATCTTTATTATTTCTTAACATAAATTAATAAATAACAATTGATATACCGATCGTGAATCAAAATTTAAATTTCAGGCGAGGAAGCGACCTGAATTTGAGCCAGACGCATTCGACGCTAAAGCAGTTCAACTCGAATGAGTTGGACGATGCAAGCGGGATTAAATTCAGCCGCAAGCTGACGAAGCATGGAATCAAATTTTGAATCACGATCGGTATAACTATACATTTATACCGGGAATTGTGAGAGGGATAAAATTTTAGAGTTTTTCAGAGGGTGTCTACAAAGTAAATCAAGCTCATCTTGCAACATCTTTTTCCCTGGTAGAATCACTTTCAGACTCACCAACTGATACCAGTTTACCTCGTCTTCCAAGCGATCCTCCCAGAGAAAAATCTGTCACAATCTAAACTTCATTTACTTTGTAGACACCCTCTCAGTAATTTGAAGACACTCTCTCAATAAGCGATCCAAATACGCTTCTATAGTCTTCAAGAATTTTAAGGACTAGATCGGAATTTTTTGGATAATAGAAGCTGATAATGTCTAGAAGATTGAATACCTTATAAAATGTTTGGGCTTCACGCGTTAGATGGCCATCAAAAGTGTTAAGATATCGCTCGTGAAAAATCTTCTTGACCTGTCCTATCTCGGTCGAGGTTAGTTTGGAAATTCTTCCGCAAATCTCTAATTGCATCAGGAATTGTTCAGAATCTCTTGCGGGAGTCCCAGTAGGATTTCCGGTCATCTTGTTGCGTGAGCGAGCAAGAGACTGCACGTCAAACAATGAAATCCCCTTGGAATCTGTTCGGAAATTCCTAAGATTTGCATCCCCATGAACAAGGCTAGCATCCCCAGGATTATCCTTAAAGGGTTTAATGATGTTGTTTTCTAAATATTCCATGTTAATTCTGAATGGAAACCTCCTCTCAACATCCCCTACCTGTATTCTTAGTTTCTTAACGGTATCTTTGAGATATCTCTTTGTTGGTCTGGCGCCACGCTGCATTGTATTCGTATGCATCATGCCTAAAACCAAGGCGACCTGTTCCGTGAAATCAGCCACCTTCTCGAGGGTTTTTGCTCTGCGATAGGAACCCAGCTCCAACTTTCCAGCTTGCGACATCAGGATCTCGCCGGATACGCCAGGCACGTGTGACATTGCAATAAACCACTCATCAATGTTCATCGGTTCACGCAGACTTGAGATATTGCCAATTCCTTCGATAGTTGGGAAGCGAGTCTTTGGAATACCTAGCCGCTGAAACGTATCCAGAGAGACGAGTTCTCTGATCGCAATCTCTTTTTTATTAAAAATCTTGATCCAAATAATTTTCCTCCCTTGAAATGCACTAATTTGGTAGAGACGGCTGTTTTTTGATCTACCGCGTTCTAATGGATCTAAAACTTCATCTCCGGTTTTGACGGAAAATTTACCTTTGGGGACTTTGAGTTGGCTAATCACAAACTGCGCAACCCCATCGATCTCATGAATAGCGGCGTAATTCGTCAATATTTTGGAAATCGCAGTCAGTTTGAGCTCGGTGTTCGCCTGGGAAGAAATACTCATATCTCCAAGCTGAATAGCGATTCGACTGATTTTTCTGACATACTCAGGAGTTTCTGTGGTTTGTGCCGCTATGGAGTTTTCCGAGGGAGTTGGAGCTTTTACAGGTGATTTGAATGTGACTTTTTCCAATGTCTCACCATTGCTTAGCGTATGTAACGTCCTGTCTATAATACTACCGCCAAAACAACTGGAGATTTGCTGCCTAACAGAGTCTGCAAGGCTTTCTTTTTTGAAAAATACTGTCGTTTCCAGGAATAGAGTTTTCTCTTGAACGGCTCTTTTGATTAGACCTCCATAAATGGCCATATATTTGGCTGTATTCTTTCCCAGGAACTTAACTTCTGCGCGTACAGCCTTGTCCGAAACAACGAGGCGTCCTTTCGGATTGCCACGGACTCTACCAACATCTTCTGACTTCAGAGGACGTGAATACTTGAATCTTTCTCCATTCTCAAAGAGGGCCAGTCGTATTGATTGTTCGGACATGGTTCCTGACACTTCATGGTGGACTGGTTTTGAAGGGGCATGAACAGGTTTTTGTTTTTTTGTAACAGACCGTTTTGATCCTCCGTTTGAGGGACCGGAGGATTTTTCGATTAATTTGTATTCGCCTTCGATCACTCTTTCTCGGGGACCGCTCAACCGTTTGACTTGTCTAGTATCCCTGAACATGTTCCCCGAGAAGGGGTCTTGCCAATCGGCCAATGTCGAGGTTCTCCTTAATTTTAAGGCCCATCCGATGGCAAAATGAGCAGCCGCAAGTTCCGCAACTTCTTGAAAACCGCGACCCGCCCTTAAAGTGAAATCTTGAGGAATGCCATATTCCCGCTCCAACCTTATTGCTGACTCTTCATTCCAAGCTAGCTGTTTTCCTGCCCAAGTCCATAAAGATTGAACGGCATCGCATTGCCTACGATTTAGCGGATGTAAATTACAGCTGAACCGGACTGTGTTAGAAACAGCCGTAGAAGCTCCATTGATCATTGCCCTGCCCAATTTGGATCCTAAGCTCATAGCAGCATCTTGAATTGCACATTTCCATTGATTGCCTGGTATTTGACAGTAACTTTTACGGCTATAATGAATAGAGGCAGCCAAGCCATCGGTAGCCAAAGAAACAGCATAGAAAGGTGCCATTGGGATCATTCGAAGGGTCCGTTCGCTGGCCTGTCGTTGCGTCAGTCTGGCACTCCTTAACAACTCTATTTGTTCTTCCCTGGTCAACCCCTCTAATAAGGAAGCTGTCATTCTGGCTCTGTGAAGAGCGGATACACCTGTTGGATCAATGCCAACGTTAGATGAGAGCATTTGAAGCATTTTAATTTTTTGTTCTTCATGCGAGGTTGCGAGAGGAGGCCTTTCATAATTGTTTCCTGCATAAACCTCTCTTTGACGCCCGGAAAGTGTTGCATGAGTGACTCCAGAAAGAGTATTGGCTGTAGAAAGAACCTCCTGGATGGGGCGATCAATATGTAAAATCGGCATGTGGCCCTCAAGTTGGAAACAAGCTGCAGCGCGATGATGGCCATCGACAACCATAATTTCTCCATTGGGCCCATTTGCCGTAACTATTTCGGCTGTACACGGACTCCATGGTCCAATTGTCTTAGCAAATTGGGCCATTCCAAATACGACGGGATCTGACACTTCACTTTGTGATGCTCGCAACTCTTTGGCTTTGACGATGCCCCCTTTAACGTGTTCCTGGAACTTCTGAACTAACTCCTCTTTTGCCTCTCTAGAAAGCTGAGGCATTTCTTCTCTGGAAAGGCCTAGATTCACATCAAGAAAATCTTCCGATGCTAACGTTTTTAGCTGATCCATGAGTGTAGGGGCGCTATTTGCCAGAGGCAATGGAATCCCTGCACTATCAACTCGCGTATCATCGACTTTTTTCTTCGATTTTTTGGGTTGTCTGGAGTCTTTTACCTCCTTCCAAGTCTTTCGCATTGCTCCAATATCTGCATTAAACCCAACTCCTAGTCCTTGCATTCCAACTGTCATATCACCGTCTGTGTTTCCACTGAGAGAAACACCCATTTCCTCGTGAGTGTCTTGCCTGTGAGTCATGGACACATGGGAAGCATCAACTTCATGGCCTCCCTCTGCATCGATTTTCCATGGGGAATAATGTGTTGAGCTAGCGAGATGCATACTCATATCTGCGCCGGGTGTGACCCCTGAAGCTGAAATTGTCGCGTTGACTCCAAAATCTAACCTTTCGTAAGAAGAGGTATCTTCATGATCCTCAAAAACAACAGAGTAACCTCTGTGTGTGACTCGGCCTTCAGATTTATACTGAGTGCCAACGTAACGTTGTTCAGGCCCATCTTCTACGACATCATCGCCTACGTTGTAGTGTTCGACAATGCTGGTCGTCGATTCCCTTTCTTCATGAAAGGTTCCTAAACGAAAAGAAATTGAAGGGGCTAACCATTCAGCAGGAGATCTGATGAAATTATGAAGTTTAGTAAAAGAGGAAGCCATCTGAATTGGAATGCCAATTCCCTCAGCTCTTGTTAAGTCGGTGAAAGCTCTTACTGCCGGCATTTCGTTTGCAAGACTCATCCAAACGTCTTCGTTACCCCCTCCATTGCAAGCAGTATTAATCGCATTAGACCCAAGGAAGCTGACGCTTAAACTAAAACCCGATCTTTCATAGGTATCTGTATGTTGGTGAGCTTCGCTAAATCTCTTGCTAAACCTGGTATTGAGTTTACCTCCTGTATTTGCCTGGACTCCACGGGTATGAAGAAGGCCGGCAGCATGCAAATCCAGATCGGATCTGAAATTAAAAAGTGGAAGCGTTGCCCGTGTCGTAGTCCATGCGCTGTCCTCCCAGGAGATGGAAGTTGGGGAGAACTCAAAGCCGCTTCTTTGATTCTCTACAGTCATTGAATTGCTGACTAAGTGCATATCTCTAGCAGATTTTAACGAGCCATTATTTCCGGCGAGAAACCCTTCCCATACAAAATCTGTTTTTTGAGACTCCATGTTTAACCGGCCATCTTCGCTATACGCCCCTCCTTGCATCACATCCACGTCGCGAATGGTTTCTTCCGAAAACAACCCTTGACGGTTTGAGGCTGTATATGAACTGAAAAGGGCTTTTTCTTCTATCTCTCCTGCCCTTATAGTAGTGTTTCCTTTACCACCGGTGATAGAGCCTTCGCTTGACCATTTATCTTCAACATCAAAAAGAACAATTCCTTCAGAAGAGGTTGCCGTTGCAGGGGTAAAAACAGTACGCGCCGAAGCCCCTTCTTGTACAGCGAATCCACCCCCTCCCATATCAAAGTGATGAAGTCTTTCTGTTTTCATTGCAGATTGACGCCAATTGCCAGCATTGATGACAAGCTTCCTTTTTCCATGCAGCCTGCCTGTTAATGAACCGTTTTCAGGCTCGAGTACAGTGATATCCCCATCAAAAACTGAGCTGGAATCAAATACAATGACTTGCCGAGAGCGAGTCCAGCTGCTCCAAAAATCTTGACAGCTGTACTCTTCTTCAATGTGTCGGGCTCTTGAGACACTGTTCCACACCTGAGCCTTCATCTTGTTCGGTCCCCTGGAACTAAAATTTCCTCCCACTTGATTGTAGGTATCGACCCGGAGATCTGTTCCCTCCAAAGTCTGAATATCCCCAACGGTCTGAGAGACAAGTTCGGGCATAAGAGTCGTATGTTCAGGGAGTTTTGGCATGCGGCCGAAGAGAGATCGGATCCCCAGATCAATATGACCGATATATCCATCCAGCTTTTTCACGTGAAAGACACCCGTGTTTGTGTGAGTGCCTACAGTCCAATCTACATGCAGGATGCCATTTATCTGGGTGTTCGCAAGGCGATCGATTACCCAATCCGAGTCCCAGGTACGCAAACCTGTACCAAAGAAACTGGGGGCTCTCGTCACTCGCCTTTCCAGATGCATCTCAGATTTGTTTTGCAGGGCGGCGCCTGTCCAAAATGTCTCACCAGATATCAGAAATTCCGACCCTAAATTGACAGCTCCTTTTCGGCTTGTAAAATCGTTAATTCCTTGAAAGGTGACATCAGACTTTTGGAGGTTGAGCCAATCGACATCGATGCGGTTATGTCCACTTGCCTGCAAACGATCCGACACATTAAACTCAGGTGTTTCTACATCTATTCCCTGTTCAAGAATAACAGGGGCATTAAAGTCAATCCCAACAGGAGAAATCCAACTTCCCTTTCCTGCAGTATTGACTGGATACAGTATATTGATTCTGCCTTGAAGGCTTTGGAGAGTTAAAGCTCCTTCGACATCAAAAGCGTGAGATGGCGTAAATGCTTCACGAATTTTTAAGTGAAGGTTTCCTGCTGCTGTCGCATCAAAAATTGGAATGTAGCGTTCTTGCTGTATTTGAAGATCGCCCTCTGAACGTACACGGCCCAAATTATGAAAATACCGTCCTGAAAAGATCCCTTCATCATCTAAGTGGACCTGACCACTTATGGTGACGTCTGCCGATGCCTGAGCAGAAAAAAATCCTCTTCTGGCATCAACTCTACCTGCTAGATCAAGAAAACCGTCTGACGCTTCATATCTTACTTCCGTAACCTCCGTCACACCTCTCTGACGCAGTCCTTTGGCTGTTACCGTTCTGACACCTCGCAGGTGCGTGGTCGAATAGTCGGTATGATCTGACTCCACCTTAACCTGGCTACGCCCTGACCCGCTTTGTTCTGTGCCTGCATTTGTGACGAGCACTTTTGTCTGGGTAGTAGACATGCCGCCGCGTAAACGCTCTTTCATTCCATTTTGCATGATCACAGCCGCTCTGAGTTCCCCATGTGCGATCTCTCGATGTGCGTTCTCCAGGGATACAGTGCCATTTTGGGAAAGAAGGCGGTCTGTCCCACCCACTTTGGATATGGAGTTGTCCAGATCGATGAATGTTCCAGTTCTCTTAGCATCTCCTTTGATGCGGATTTTTGATCGTTGTGCGCAAAGAAGGTCTGAAGCCTTTTGCCTTAATATATCCGCAACTACAACCATATGATCTGTATGGAGAGTGCTACCTTTCTGCTTTGCCTCTTTTGCTCGAACCCTCAACCGTCTTGTCTTTTGAAGGGGAGCATCAAGAGAGACCTTTCCATTTCTGCTCGTTGCTTTTGCGCCACTCAAGTCTAAATCACAGGTCGCCCTAACATCGACACCTATCTCACCGTCCAATGTTACTTGGGGAGCATCGATTGTACCTGCTTTCCATTCGACTTTATCAGCAGTATCGTGAGTTTTTCTGGCTGCTATTATTTGCGCCTCTCGGTGAATTGTCCCACCCCTTGACTTAGATTCTCTATCGTAGGCTACTCCATGACTTTTCGAAGTGATCAATTCTCCCTCTCGAACCATGTTTTGGGAATGGATCGCATCTTTTGCCTCGACATGATTTTCCGCTCTGCCTGCCAGATGACCGTTCCTTAAATCTACTCCCTGGCCAACGATCCGTAGTCTGTTTCCGATGTTGGCTTTTGCATCGAAGACGTAAATACCCCCTTTATCGGCTTCAACAAAAAGATCTTCATCAACAGTCGGCGAAAAGCCCAAAGCATCGATCCAACCTTCAGATGAGTGAATAGAGCCTGTTTTCAATTGAACCGTGAGTCTGTTAATTAATATCTGTTCATGCGCTGAAACGCGTAATATTCCTGTTTCAATATACGCATCGGTGAGATCGATCAGTCCAGCACTTGCAGCAATCTTGATTAATTTTAGAGCAACTGCAGTTAACTCAGGTGCATGAACTTGTACTCCATCGATCGTGATAGATGAGCCGCTTTCAAGCCTCGCTTCGATCATGGCGAGGTCTGATCCATTAATCATCAAGCTCCTGGCAGATTCGATATACGGTTGATGAAGAAATAGATGAGATGTGTTCAGTCTCGCATGGGCTCCGGCATTCAATCGAAGATTTTCAGCATGGAAATCGGCGACATTGATGCCGATAGAACCCTCACGAGAAGAAAGATTGACTCGATCAAGCTGACCATCGCTGCCATCGAGTTGAAAGTTTCCGCCAGATGCCAGCCGGCTATTTGTCCAGGTCCCATTTCCAAAACGGTGTTTTTGTCTTCCTTGGGCATTGATCTCCACTTGATTAAATGCTGAAGATCTTTCAGCCACCGTTTTAAAATCACCTACTGAACCTCGAGCCTCTTCCAATAATAGTTGCTTTCCTCTCAGATCAAACTCTTTTTCAACTGTAAGACGACATCCGTACATTTCCAATTGGTGAGCAGTCCGCAAGTGAAGGCTCGTCATCTTCAAGGAACCGTGAAGTTTAGCGCGCCCTGTCATGATGGTGACGTTGTTTCCAGTTAAACTGGCACCTTTTCTTTGTATGAAAGGCCCACTGATCGTTAAGCGGACATCTCCTGGAAGAATAAGTGGGTCTGTTACTGTGAACGACTGCATCTCAAGAGATAAATGCTGGATCTGATCCAACGCCGGTCGTAGAGATGGCGACTTGACTAAACCTTCTTTTTGATGATGAGATTGTTGATGTTGGCCAAGAATGGGTAAAGTGTTATTCATTTTTCAAACTATTGATTATAATAACTTTAAGATGATATCATCATTTATTAAAAAAAGGGAAATTTAAATTCATAGAGGTTATAATGAATTTTATGTACTACAATCTGGGTGGATTCAAACCAGTAAATTCAGATGAAGCATGGGAGCAGGCAAGGCAACGTACGGAAGAGGAGGCGAGTCTTGCTCAAGTAACTCTAGATGAATGTTCTGAACATGGTTTGCAAAAATTGTTTCATCATTCTCTAAATGGAGTACCAACCTCCTCCAGAGGACCCGCAGAATATGTAAAGCTAAACATGCCCGGCACACCTCTTCACGGAAAATTTAGAGCAATTAGCCATCCAGCTTTTCTCCTTATGCCAGCGATGAGGTTGGCGGATGCAATCTTTTCTAAAATAAAATCCATGATTGCCGATCTGTTCAAACGGGTCACAACGCTTGAATCTAAATTGTCTGCGGAAACCGAAGATCGCAGTAATGAAGCAAGAAAGGTAACCGAACAGCTGGCTGGAACCAACGCGCAAGTGGCTTCAACAGCACAAAAAGTTAAAACGCTTACCGAAAGAGTTGATTTGATAGAAAACAAACCGTCAGATGATAATAAAGGAAGAATTGAAGCTCTCTCATCAGAAGTGGAACAACTTAAAAGAGAAAATGCGAGACTTCATGAACAATATCATAGACAATTTTTGGAAATAGAGAAACGTCACAGCAAGCAGATTAGAGATTTGCAGTTAACTATTACTCAGAGAAGTGGATTTTCATCAGAGGCAGATTCTCTAGAAAGTGCTTCAGATGATGACTTTTCTTCTCCACTCCATTCCGACGATGATAGAATTTAGGATAAATGAAGCTATCCAAATAGAAGGCTCTTTGTGAATGGCTATTATGAACTTAAAAGTTACAGACATTGAGGAAACCGACAAAAATGCCATCGTTTCCTGGTTTGAACTTTTTCTTAATGATCACTTAAGAAATTGGAAAAACATTTACGGGACCGAACCAAAACTTAGATCAGGTCTTGCTGAGAAACAATGGAACATGCTTCTCGATGCTTCTCATGATCCAAGTCATCTTGTTAGGATTGCCAGAGATGATGGTCAACCTGTCGGCGTTGTTTGGGGAGTTGTAAAAGATGATGATTGGTTTAATTGCAAAACAGGCTATATTTTTTGGATAGCGATCAACCCTAACTTCAAAGGAAGAGGTATTGGCAAGTTATTGATGGAAATGGTTGAAGATTGGTTTAAAATTCAAGAAGTGAGAGGGAGGTCATTGAATGTTTCCTCTGCTAACGGATCAGCTATTAAACTCTACCAAAAGTTCGGCTACCAAATTGCAGACCATAAAATGATAGGCCCTGGTGTCAGATTAAGCCTCGACTAGCTCATCTCTGGTGATCTCACCCATTCCATGGCTGAAAGAAATGCTTTTACGTACAGATCATCTGGATATATTCCTTTCTGATGAAGCAAATGAGCATGAAGTTTTTGCGACTCTTTTTCATCCAACCCGGAGGCAATCAGCATTGCGGTAAACAACCTTTGATCATCAACGACAGGCTTCCCCCGATATACACCTTCCGCCCCCTCCCTATTGAATTCACCTTCCGCCCCCTCCCTATTGAATTCACCTTCCAACTCAAAATATTTAAGGGTTAATTTGTCAAAGGAATTACTAAATTGAGCGTGACTCCCCTCAGTCATTTTAAGAAGAAGTTCTCTAGCTTCCTTACGAAACATCGGGGTGTTGATCAATTGGACCATATGCGCAATCTTTTCGTCCTCAACACCTACACGTAGTTGTGCAAAAGCCTCTAAATGAGACTTGTTAGCCAGCAAGGCATTAATAAAATCTACTGTCTGCCCATTATTATCTATCAAATCTGATTCAATATCATCCAAAGCGCCTTCCGTTCTTCGCATGATCATGTCGTCGATGAATTCATCGTAAAAAGGATACTTTTCATCTCTCATTTTTTGGCGGATGCTTTCTGGATGTTGGGCAAGCGTTTTTGGCAATTGGTCGATTTCCTCTCGTCGTGCAATGAGTTTTTGTTTCGCCTCTTCCATTTTTAGCTGAGCCTGAGTGACATCTATACCACATTTTTCTCTAAGAAGCTCATACTGTTTTTCTGGATAATCCGTTTGATGAGACTCCAACTCATGCAGCAAATCAAAAGCTTCGGTATATTTTCCTTCTGCTGCTTTTAATTCATCCTGTAATCGCCCCAACTCATCAGAATAGTCCTCTTGACACTCTAGGCCAGCTTTACGATCGACCTCCTCGCAATAGTGATCGACAAAAGCATCATATCTTTCTTCTATCGCTGGAAACCGTCCAAACAGTGTTTTCGCATTATTCTCACCACGCCATTCTGAATCGGCAAGATCCAAAGCGCTTTGCAAACGGTCCTGCCATTCTTCAACTGCCTGCCGGTCTCCCTTCAGCTGATTGATCCCAATATTGAAATCCACCCATCCAAGGGGTGTAAATTCTTCATTTGTTATTTTTTCGGCAAGGAAATCAATAAAATTTACAAGAGTATTAGAATCCTCGTTTTCACGGGCAAAAATTTGATAAAAGGAGCCCAGTTTTGGATTCTCTTCAATGTCGACTAAAGAATAATCATTTAAAAACGCCAACTGTTGTCTTGCCTTTTCATCTCGATCTGCAAAAACCTGCTCAACAGCTTGATCAATCAGTTTAATTAAAGCGATTTTTTTCAACACTTCCGGGTCAAACGTTTCAACACCGTCTGAAGATTCGCCATCAGATACAGTGCTAACGCTGACAACTGATTCTTCATCAAGAGGAACATCGGTAAATATTTTCGGATCTGCAACAACTTCGGGACTGAATGGCCTGATGATCGAGCCCTCGCACTCTTCATGGACGCGCATTAGTTCCCTTACATCCAGACCCTTCAAAAGATCCGGGCTCACCCATCCCTTTCCGGAAAACACATACATCTTCAGCTGGGCCCAAAGCCTTCCTAAAAGAGTTCTCTTTGACATCACTTTGGCAACATCTGATACCGTCGCCCGATCATTCACTTGTATCTGCATCAATGAGTCAAAATGTTTTGTATCTAAAGATAACTTACTCAAATCTGTTGACATATGATTCCTCCTACCACGTTATGTTTATAATATAACATTTTTTTGAAAAAATCAAGGTTATATATATTAACATAAATTTTTTAAAAGAATTAAAATTCAATGCCTCAATTTCGGGGGTAGGAAAATCCGGCCAATGGCATAATATAAGGCAAATAAGAAGGTCAAGATGATCAAAGATGAATTACAAAAAACTTACTACAAGGCACTTATAGATAGGGACAGTAATTTTGAGGGAGTGTTTTTTGTCGGCATCACCACAACCGGCATTTTTTGCCGTCCGACTTGTTCGGCCAGAAAGCCCAAGTTTGAGCACTGCGAATTCTTCCAATCGGCAAGCGAAGCGCTACACGCATCGTATCGGCCATGCAAACGATGCAGGCCATTGTCCCATCCCAATGTTGCCACTCCCCTTATTCAAGAACTCGTCGAAGCAGTGGAGAAGGAACCCGAAAAGAGATGGACGAACGGTGATCTGGAATCGTTAAATATCGATGCTTCAACTGCCAGACGCCAATTTCAAAAGCGATTCGGAATGACCTTTGTCCAATACGCACGTGCGAGAAGAATGGGCTTAGCAATGAAAATGATCCGAAAAGGTGAGCCGGTGATCGATGCTCAATTAGCAACTGGGTATGAATCAGATTCAGGATTCAGGGATGCTTTTTCTCAGATCATGGGAGCGCCTCCCTCAAAATCAAAAGAGGTCAAAGTCTTCCACTCTGCATGGATAGACTCTCCCTTAGGTCCCATGCTGGCGATTGCAGACATGCAAGCGCTCTACCTGCTGGAATTTGTCGATCGCAGAGGGCTGGAAAAGGAAATTGAACGCTTAAGGAAGCGTACGAACGGAAAAATCCTTCCTGGTGAAACAGAGCCTATACGATCCATCAAAAAAGAGCTCTCTCTCTACTTCGAGAAAAAACGTTGGACGTTTAACACGCCTATCCAGATGATGGGGACTCCTTTTCAAAAACGTGTATGGGAAGAGCTTTGCCGCATTCCTTCAGGAGAGACCCGATCCTATTTGGATATTGCCAAGGCCGTTGGCAAGCCGACCGGATCCCGGGCTGTCGCACAAGCAAACGGATCAAACCAGCTGGCGATCATCATCCCCTGCCACCGCGTGATCAATTCCAGCGGAGAACTTGGGGGATATGGCGGAGGCTTGCATCGCAAACAATGGATGCTCGACCATGAAGGACGACAATAAATTTTAATTTATATATATAATATAATAATTTAATTATTCCATCAGACAGGTGATCCATTGACGTTTGTCCGAGCTCTACAGCCCCTTTTAGCAAAATCCGATACACTCGTTTCAGAAGACGGACTGGGAAACTATCTAGAGAACTGCGAAAGTATTGAACGCACCATAAGCGCTGCTGTCATCCTACGAAATGAAGATACGATTCCTAAAATTTTAAAACTCGCAGAGCAACTTTCCGAAACGGATGACGCATTTATCGTCCATGCCATTAGCTCGGGCAATAATTGGGGATATGGGAGCTCGCTCCCATCCGCTGATCATAAGAACACGCTTCTAGTCGACTTATCAGAATTGGACAAAATCCTCTTCTTTGACAACACTACAGGAGTCATCACAATCCAACCGGGAGTGACTCAGGAAAAGCTCTATCAATTCCTAAGCGAAAATCATTATTCTTTTCTTGTTCCAACGACTGGCGCCGGACCGACATGCAGCATTATTGGAAATGCTCTCGAACGCGGATACGGGATTACTCCCTACACGGATCACTTCATGGCCGTTAATTCGATAAAGGGTTACCTTGCTGACGGGTCGATCTACAGGAGCGCATTGCATGACCTGGACCTTACAGAGTCCAGATACATTCATCGAGCGTTCAAATGGGGAATTGGACCTTATCTTGATGGGATCTTCTCTCAGTCCGGATATGGCATCGTTACTGAAATGTCCCTGCAGTTAAAACATATTCCAGAATGTGTCGAGAGTTTTTTCATCCTACTCCCTGAAAATGAACAACTTGAAAAAGCAACTCACTTAATTTACGAAATACTGAAAAAACATGAAGGGATCGTCGGATCGATCAATCTGATGGATCTCCATCGAACGATATCCATGAAGGCGGTTAACCCAAATCTTGGGAAGCCTCAAGCAACGCTAACAGAAACACAGGAAGAAGAAATCAGAAAAAGAGAGGGATTGGCCCGCTGGACGATAATGGGTACAATTTACAACTCGAAAGAAGTGGTCAAAGCTGTCAAGCGTGATATCAAACGCATGCTAAAATCGATTCGATGCCGGACCCTATTCACAAATGACTTAAGGATGAAGTTTATTAAGGGCGCTCTTTCCTTCTTCCCTTTTTCGTCTTTATCACGACCTGCCGAATTTCTCACGACTATAAAGAGGGCAGAAAAAATCATGAAAGGAAGTCCCGATCGTTTGGCATTGGAACTGGCATACTGGAAAAATGAAATTCATCGAGAAAAAACCTACAATCCCGCAAAAGATAACTGTGGCGTCCTCTGGTATGCACCACTTGTGCGCACTGAACCCAAAAACGTCTCCAAATACGTTGAGATGGTCAGGTCGATATGCGAGAAACATTCCATCGATTCATTCATCACCATTACAAATTTTAAACAGGGATTAGGCGACAGCACAATTCCTATCCTGTATAATAAAGACGATGCGCAAGATGTACAAAACGCAAAAAATTGTTTAAGAGAGTTAACTGAAACAGGACTCTCAATGGGATTCATTCCCTATCGCCTGAATGTGGACCAGCAACAGAAGCTCTTAGATAAAAATGCACCTTTCTGGACTGCTGAAGCGAAGATCAAACAAGCGCTGGACCCGCATCAAGTCCTGAATCCTGGCAGGTACAACCCTTCCTACCAACATAGAAAAATGGATGCTCGATCATGAAAAGATGTTTCGGTGACGGACAGGGAAAAGAGTTTTACGCAGAGTATCACGACAACGAGTGGGGAGTTCCTGTTCACGATGACAGGCATCTTTTCGAAATGCTGATCCTCGAAGGCGCGCAAGCGGGCTTAAGCTGGGAGACCATCTTAAAGCGAAGAGAAGGATACCGCGCAGTCTTTCACAATTTCGATCCTGCCAAGGTCGCAACTATGACAGATGAAAAACTTGAACAGCTGAGAAGCGATCAACGGATCATTCGCAACAAGCTCAAAATATACGCTGCAAGAACAAACGCGCGCGTTTTTCTTGAAATTCAAAAAGAGTTCGGCTCGTTCGATCAGCATCTTTGGAGTTTTGTCGACGGCCAACCGATCATCAACAGATGGAAATCGATGAAGGAAGTTCCTGTCACAACTCCAATCAGCGATGCGATTTCCAAAGACCTGAAGAAACGAGGCATGAGCTTTGTCGGGTCAACGATCATTTATGCCTATATGCAGGCGGTCGGCCTCGTGAACGACCATCTGACTTCATGTACATTTAAATAGACATCCAGATAATATGGCTCTATGACGTTGCTGATCGCATTAATCATCCAGACAGTCTTATGCGCGTTCGGCGTGGATTTTTTCCTTCCCGCATTTTCCGGTCTTCAGCAAGAATTTCAAACCTCCGCCTCTTCCATGCAGTACATGATCGGAAGCTACACGCTTGGCATGCTCTTGATGAGAATGGGATTGGGTCCAATTCAGGAGAAACTGGGTTTGCGCCGGGCGTTCTGGCTGATGGGCGGTATTGGCGCGTTGGGCATGATCCTCTGCGGATCTGCGGAAAGCTACCCAATGCTCATTTTTTCCCGCATGGTGCATGGAGCCGGGATGGGGGCTCTGTTCATTCTGGCGGTACTGGTGTTCCCGCGGTTTTCTTCCAGAAAGGCGATCGGCTATAACCTGGGTTTTATCAGTTTTAATGTGGGGCTGGTAATCGGCCCACTGATTGCAGCCTTTTTGGTCACTCAGCTGCAAATGACCTGGCGCGAGCTTTTTTATCTTTCAGCGGCAGCGCAAATAGCCATTCTTCCGATTTTTATCAAGGCGCCCAATGAGAAGACAGAATCTCCTCCTTCTGGTTCCAACAGTTTCCTCGTCGTTCTCTCCTCTCCTGTCATCGTCCTGAATATGCTCTGGGGAACAGCGGCAACAGTACAATACCTGACCTACATTTCTCAAATTCCCCATGCGATCGAACAAACGATGGGATACTCAAATCACGTCCTTTCCCTTGTTTTGTGCTTATCCTCACTTTCATCGATTATCTTTGGGCTTGGATGGAACCTTGTCCTCGCAAAGGTGAATAACAAAACAACGGGCCGCCTGGCTTTCGCTCTCAGCTGCTGTCTGGCGATCTATTCCGTCTACATGCTGATAGCCATCCCCGTTCTGACGTTCTCCTCTTTGCTCGTATTCATGCTATTTCAAAATATGATCTCAGCTCTTGTCCTGCCATTTTCTCTCGGACAGGCAACAGCGGCAATGTCTGACAGAGAAGGGACCATCATCAGTCTGGCCTCAGTATTCCGCTCCTTGTTTACGACGCTTTCCACGACAGCTTGCGCCATTTGGATTTCCGAGTCCTCGTTCTCTTTGCATATCATATTCATCGTCACCTCCATCGCTGTCGTACTTCCAGGAGCTCTATTAAGAATTAGATCTAAATCTGTCACTCAACCAATGGAGAATTAATGAGGGGATTAGTAATTGGAGCCGGCTATGTCGGAAGCGCGTGCATTGCAGAATGGCCGAACGAGAATGACACGTTCACCGCCACGACGACCAGAAAAGAACGAATTGCCGAGTTGGAAACGATCGCTTCTCATGTCGAGGTTGTGAATATAAACAACCGTGAAAAACTCGCAGAACTGCTTGATGATGCCGATTTCGCCATCATTTGCGTCGCCCCTAAGGACCGCGCAAAGTATGCAGAAACCTATTTGGAGACAGCTCAGGCTGTTTCTCAAGCCCTGCAGGAACGTAAACACCCCCTCTATCTTTTATACACCAGCAGCACCTCCGTTTACGGAGACCATCAAGGGAAAGAAGTTGACGTGTCCAGCCCGCTTCTAGCAGACAGCGAAAACGGCCGGGTACTTATTGAGACTGAAAATTGTTATCTTAAAATTTCCAACGACTATGTGGACGTGTGCATATTGCGCCTGGGCGGCATCTACGGACCAGGCAGAGACATTCTTAACCGGGCCAGACGGATGTCCGGAAAAAAAATTGCCGGAAAAGATTTTCCCACAAACAACAGCCCTCTAGATCTAATTGTCAAAGGTATAGCGCACTGCGTTAAGAACCGCGTATGCGGCGTGCGGAATCTCGTGGAAAGCTCTCATCCAACGAAACAAGAATTGTATGAAAGTCTGCTGAAAAAACTAAACTTACCCCCTCCTGTTTGGACAGAGCCTCACCAGGGGGGAGCAGTCGTTTCAACTAATCTCGATTTATTGCCCGTTTCCAGAGCTGGACGCAACTGACTGTACTTTATCCACAACCCATAAGACTGCGTCTCTAAGTACTTCGTATAAGCTATTTACCCAACCCACCAACGTATCAAACGTTTCTGGTAGAAAACGAGAAATTAAAAAGAAAAGAAGCCCAAAAAAAACAAAATTAAATATGAATCGCATCGCGATACTCCTTTGTAATTTCCTACCTTAACATAATCCTATCAAAAAACTGTTTATATATAAAGTGTTTCAGTTTTTTTTTAAGAAACTGTATACCGATAATGTTTCAAAATTTGGTTTTCAGGCAAGGAGGCGCCCGGAATTTCTATCAGACATGGTCGGCGCCGAAGCAGTTCAACTCGAACGAGTTGGGCGATGCAGGCGGGTAGAAATTCAGTGGCAAGCCGACGAAGTATGAAGCACAATTTTGAAACATTATCGGTATATACATTTATGCCAGCGTAATCTCCGGGTTAAGATAGACGTCCTGTATCGCATGAAAGAGCTTAACTCCTTCACCCATAGGTTTTTGGAACGTTTTACGCCCACTGATCAAGCCCATTCCACCCGCTCTTTTGTTGATAATGGCTGTTTTGACAGCTTCAGCCATATCATTTTTACCAGAGGCGCCTCCCGAGTTGATCAAGCCGACCCGTCCATTGAAATTGTTCAACACCTGATAGCGGCAAAGATCGATCAGATGGTCGGTAAGAAGGTCTTGATACATCAAATCACTGTATTTTCCGAATTTGCCATCTTTGTTGAGGGCCAGGTATCCCCCGTTTTTCGTCGGCAGCTTCTGTTTGACAATATCTGCCTCGATCGTGGCTCCCAAGTGATTTGCCTGGCCCGTCAAGTCCGCGCTATCGTGGTAGTCCACCCCGTTTACTTTAAAACCGGGATTGCGCAGGTAGCACCATAGGATGGTCCCCATGCCAAGCTCATGAGCGTATTTGAAAGCCTGGGAAATCTCCTGTATCTGTCTGTGACTTTCATGAGACCCATAATAGATCGTTGCGCCGACAGCGACAGCCCCCATTTCAAACGCCTGATCGACACTGGCAAACAAAATCTGGTCGAATTGGTTGGGGTAAGAGAGAAGTTCGTTGTGATTAAGCTTCACGATGAAAGGGATTTTGTGAGAGTACTTTCGAGCGACATTCCCCAACACGCCCAATGTTGAAGCGACGCCGTTGCATCCAGCCTCGATCGCAAATTTGACGATGTTCTCCGGATCAAAATAGATTGGGTTCGGAGCGAAGGAGGCGCCTGCGGAATGTTCAATCCCCTGGTCCACGGGTAAAATGGAGAGATAGCCTGTACCCGACAACCTGCCATGGTTGAATAACTCAGCCAGATTTCGCAACACTCGCGGTGAACGATCGCTGTTCATATGGATGCGGTCGAGCCAGTCCGGCCCAGGAGCATTAATGCTCTCTTTTTTCACTTTCTCACAGCGGTAACTGAAAAGTTCGTCAGCTTCTGTTCCTAGAAGTTCGTGTATATGATCCGTTGTCACCATTGTTTACCTCATTAATTTATCATCATTCAGAAAAATAAATATTGTCTGAGAACGATATAAATTTCCACTCATTTGCATTAAATTAAATATTTTAATATATTTAAACTATTAAAAAAGGACAAACACAATGCGCAAAGTATTGATTTTCTTATGTATCGCCGCAGCAACTCCCCTGTTGGCAGAAGATCCCACCCCATCATTAAGTGTAAGGGGGCATGCAGTCATTTCACAGCCTGCAGATCAACTGTCTATCAACCTGGGGGTGGTTTCCCAGGGGAAAAATGCCAAGGATGCTTTGACCGATAACAGTACGCAAATGAACCGGTTGATCCAGGCCCTTGAAAGTTCAGGACTGAAAAAAGGCGATTATCAAACAGGAAGATTCTCCATCAGACCTCTTTACAGTCAACGTCCGAGGAACGCAGAACCGGACTGGTCGCCGGAAATTGTCGGTTTTGAAGTGCACAACACTCTTGAAGTGAATACGGATCAAATTGATCAGGCTGGCAGCCTCATCGATTCAGCGGCAAAAGCGGGAGCGAACTCCATTGACAGCATTCAATTTCAAGTGAACAATCCCCAACAGTACAGAGACGCTTTGATTCAGGCTGCGACAAAGAATGCGATTGAAGACGCAGAGTCTCTAAGCAGGGCGGCGGGTGTGACCCTTGTCAAAATCACAGCCATTTCCATTGATGATCCGCAATTGGCGGCACCACGGCAACTGATGATGAAAACGATGGCGGCAGAGAACACGCCGATCGTTGCTGGAGATGTTGAGATGTCTGCCAGCGTTACTGTTGTTTATGAAATTGATTAGAATGTGTTTAGAAAAACTTATATTGGAGGTTAAGGATGGTCAATCCAAAAGCATTAGGATTAGCTGGAGGAGTGTTCTTCGGCGTATTTATTTTTATTATGACAATTATCACCATGTTCACGGGATATGCGTCAATGTGGTCAGCGCTTCTCGTGGATGTCTATCCCGGATACAGCATCACATTTGCCGGAGCGTTTATCGGACTTGTATACGGGTTCATTGACGGGTTCGTCGGCTTGTTCGCCATTTCCTGGCTATACAACAAGTTCAACTGCAAGTGCTCTGAAAAAGAATAAATCGCCAGGGCTATTCGAAAGAGTGGCCCTGATTTTTCAGATAGCCGGAAATCAACCCCGTCGCCACTTCGAAATTTTCGTTTACACCCCAAATCACCACGTCAGCCTGATTTTTGCTCGGTTCCACAAATTGATTATGCATCGGCTTGACAGTCGACAGGTATTGGGTCTTTACACTATCGAAATCCCTTCCCCGCTCAAGCAAGTCCCTTTCCAGACGTCTCAAGATGCGGACATCGTCATCAGTATCGATAAAAATTTTCAGGTCAAAGATCTCTTGTACAGACGGCACAGCCAACAATAAGATCCCCTCGACAATAATGAGAGGTGCCGGCTCAACAGTCTGAACCTGGTCAGTGCGGGAATGGGAAGAAAAATCGTACTGGGGAATCGCAACGGTCCTGCCATTTTTCAATTCTGTCAAATGCACCAGAAGCAAGTCAAAATCCAGGGAATCGGGATGGTCGAAATTCACGTTGGCCCTCTCTTCAACAGGCAGATGAGAAAGGTCCTTATAGTAGCAATCCTGTGAGATCAGCACAGATTCTGCAATAAAATGCTCGCTCAGCTTTCTGGCAAGGGTTGTCTTGCCAGAACCGGTCCCTCCTGCAATCCCGACCAGGACAACTTCCTGAGAATGGAGCTGAAACATCGTCATCAACAAAAAGCAGATCCAGGTGCATCGTTTCATTCACTTATCCTCGGTTCGAAATTCTTAACTGGTGAACAGGCTTATCAATGGGGATAATCTCAAACTCGTCCCAGATTTTTCCTTTGAGGTCGATCGACTCGAGCACCGGATTTTTGGCACGGTTTTTAGGAATCGTGATGAGGATAAAGTGCTGGAACATCGATTCGGCGCCGTCGCCATTTTTAATCACACCCGCCCCTCCTGAAATGATCTGCCAAACACCGTCTCTGTTCAACCTGTCGTACAAGGGTTCATGAGATGAAAAATAGCCGAGAGCGTTATTGTCTCTGAGGACCCTCCAAAACGCATCCCGACGGGCAAGGTCTTTATCCAACCCTACATAGATCCCTTCGGTGGCTCTGGATGAATACGCTGGCATGTGCCCGATCACAAAGCGGTAGCGAATGGATTCAGGATTTGTCCGCAACTCTTTCTCCAGCCAGTCAAGAAGCGGCATGCTGAGCACCCCCTGGCGATATCCGCGGTACCTCCTTTCAAACAGCCCGCTGGCGAGCACAATAAACTGCGTGTGCTCGACATTAACGGCGTAGGCCCACTGATACGACTCTAAAGGAGCTGAATCCTGTATGTTGAAGTGTTCCCGGAACAACTGCACGGCACGCGTATTGACGAATGTATGGTTTCCGATCACAGGATAAATTCTGACGTCTTTTCCAAGGTATGTTTCAGTCAAGCGTGTAAACTTCTCAAGATGGCTTTTTAACTTTTTGATACTTTCAGCAGAAGTCGACTGTTCGAGCCCATTGATCAGATTTCCTGTAAAAAAAACGACATTAGGCTTTTGTTCTGCAACTTTAGCTAGAAGTTTGGCAAATGATTCGGAATCCACCCCCTCTTCCCCTTCGCCGATTCCATCTCCGATGAGCACGACCCGGGTCGTGCTCTCGTCTTCAGAGAACAGAGGCCCCATCAAAAGGGAAAGCATGGCTATAACAATTGAAATTCTCATTCTTCCCCCAAATAAGCGATACAAGACATTTCTATATTGACATTCAATGGAAGCTTGCTGACTTCTACAGTCTGTCTGACAGGCTTGACATCTCCGGAAAAACGGTTGGAATAGACGGAATTCACAACGGAAAAATCGTTCTCCAGATCGGTCAGAAAAATATCCACCCGGACAACGCGCGTCAGATCTGCCCCTCCCTCTTTCAAAACTGACTCAAGATTATCGATCACTTGCGTCGTCTGCTCGGCAATCATTCCTTCGATCACTTTGCCACTGAGAGGATCAATGGGGATCTGCCCTGATACAAAAAGAAGTTTTCCCGCTTTAACCCCTTGAGAATAAGGCCCTACCGCTTTTGGAGCGCGATCAGTCTTTATCTCTAGCATAACGTTCCTATGGATAAAATCAGCACTTTTAATTAGGTTGAATATATATCAAAAAAAAAGGAATGACAAGATGAAAGCAATCACGATCAACAAATTCGGCGGCGTAGAAGAAACATCCTGGAGTGATCTCCCGGTCCCTGCCCCGAAAAAAGGCGAAGTGCAGATTAAGATCTCTCATACGGCAGTCAATCCTGTCGACTGGAAGATCTGCGAAGGCTACCTTCAAAAACTTCTCCCTCACGCCTTCCCCCTGATTCCTGGTTGGGATGCATCGGGTACAATATCAGCTGTTGGAGAGGGAGTGACTTCCTTCAAAGTCGGGGACAAGGTTTACGCCTACTGCCGCAAACCGACAGTGCAGTGGGGAACGTACGCAGAATATGTCTGCTTCGATTCTGAGCATGTCGCCCCGATGCCTAAAACATTGGACTCTGCACAGGCAGCATCTATCCCGCTCGTCTCTCTGACAGCCTGGCAGGCGATGTTCGATGATGCGCAACTGCGTGAGGGGCAAACCATCCTCATACATGCCGGAGCAGGCGGTGTCGGCAGCATGGCGATCCAATTCGCTAAAAACGCAGGCGCAAAAGTCTATACGACTGCCAGCACCAGCCACCATGACTATGTCAAACGTCTGGGAGCCGATGTTGCCATCGACTACAAACAACGCCCCTTTTACGAAGTCCTCAATGAACTTGAACCCGACGGGGTCGATGTTGTCTTTGACTGCGCTGGATATGAGGCTCTGGAAAACAGTTATGGTGTCGTCAAAAAAGGGGGATGTCTCGTAGGAATCGTCAACCGTCCCGATCCTGAAAAATGCAGCGAACATGCGATCAAAGGAGTCTTTACCTTTGTCAGGCCTGAAGGGGCTCAATTAAAGAAGATCGGACAATTGATTGACGAAGGGAAAGTGGTCCCTCCAAAGGTTACTGAACTGCCTTTCGAAGAATATGCACACGCCTGGGAACAGATAAAAACCCAGCACACTCAGGGAAAGCTCGTTTTGAAGGTCGAATGATCACTTGCTCGGAATGTAGGGGATTGTATAAAAGCCCTCTTTCAACTCCGCTTCCAGCTCAGCATTGACATGGCCCAGAAGCGATGGGTGGTTTTCCCCCAGCCACTCCCGGAACAGGTAGAACTTATTGAAGATCTCCTGATGATAATAATCCGGATTTGCCACAATAGGGTCTGCGACGAACCGTCCTACATCCAATTGAAATGCTCTCCCATCAATGACCCCTGTATTTTGCATCAGCGCGTGGTCGGTATCGGCCAGACCGCTGCGATACTCCGCCAGGATCATTTCAAAAAGACCGCTCAGCATCTGCTTCGCTTGTTCTTCTTTCCCCTCTGCCATCATCTGATCGATCACTGGGCAGAGCATCTCCCCTCTTCTCTGGATCATGAATTCCATGGAATCCATCTCAAGCTCGTGCTCCCTTCCAATTTTGTCACGGAACTTCACACGCTTGTTCAAATAGTCGGTCTTATTCAAATGTATATAGACGAGTGCAGTCTCCTTAGGCAGATGGTCAAAACCGATTGTGGAACTCGTAAACAGTCTATCCAGTTGCTGCTGTTTTGAGTCGATCTTTCGGTCCAGATATTCTTGGTAATATGGCAAAAACGTAAACCAATAGAAGTAAAATTGGGGACGATAGCGCTTGTACTTGAAAAACTTTAAGACATACTCGCCATCTTCGCTTGCAAAAACATAGGATTGACACCCTTTGCCAAGATACGTGTAGGATTGTGACAGGGCGACCTCAACCTTTTTCTGCTCCTCTGAAGTCAGCTCCCTGGTCTCCCATCTGGGGTCATGTGAAAAATCCGAGGTGATATGAACGATCCGAAAACCATCGGTATAATGGAACCAAAGGCGTACGCCTCCATAGACAACAATTGTAATCACAAAGACGGCCGCGACGGCCCGCCAGAATTTTCTCCACATAAGACAATATCTTACTTAGGGAACGTTTCCCATTCAAGATCTTTTTAATGATAAAAAAACCCTTTTTATGCTATCATTTATCCTTAAAAACTAAATAAAAGGTAAGACAGAATGCTTTCAGTCAATTTAAAGGGAAAACGGGCATTTATCGCTGGTATCGGAGATGATCAAGGGTATGGCTGGGCGATCGCCAAAGCGCTGGCTGAAGCCGGAGCGGAAATTCTCATCGGCACCTGGACGCCTCTGATGAAAATTTTTCTTACCAGTCTTGAAAAAGGTAAATTTAACGAATCCCGCAAATTAAGCGACGGTTCCCTGATGCAGATCGCCAAAGTCTACCCGCTCGATGCCTCATTCGACTCGCCCGATGACGTGCCGCAGGAGATTAAAGAAAATAAGCGGTACAAAGATGCAGATGGCTATACCATCGAGGAAGTCGCGGAAGCTATAAAAAACGATTTTGGTTCGATCGACATTCTTGTCCATTCGCTTGCCAATGGCCCCGAAGTGCACAAGCCTCTTCTTGAAACGACACGCAGCGGCTATTTAGCTGCGCTCAGTTCCTCCTCTTATTCTTATATCAGCTTGCTGCGCCATTTAGGACCGATCATGAATCCAGGCGGCTCCGCGATCTCTCTCACCTACTTCGCCTCTGAGCGCGCCGTACCCGGTTATGGCGGAGGGATGAGCTCTGCAAAGGCCGCTCTTGAAAGCGACACGCGTACGCTGTCATGGGAAGCGGGCCGCAAGTGGAATATCCGTGTGAACACCATCTCTGCCGGCCCATTGCGCAGCCGCGCGGCTAAAGCGATCGGTTTCATTGATGGGATGATCAAATATGCGTGCGCGAACGCGCCGTTGACGGAAGAGATGACGTCTGAGGATGTGGGAAATACCGCAGCATTCCTCGCCTCCCCTCTAGCATCTGCGATTACTGGAACGACAGTGTATGTCGACAAAGGGATGCATGCAATGGGCGTTGCGATGGACAGCCAGGCGTTAAATTAGGATACTCGTTTATTAGCTGCTTCTTCCGCTCTTTTTTTAGCTGCTTCATCTGCGTCTACTTTATATGTCGTGGCTAGCATGCGATCAAGAAATGAGCAAATTTCAGGAGCAGCCAAATACATAGTGTCTTTTTCCATCTTATTGACGTTTTCTCCGGATTCATTCCGATGAGCGATCAATTTTTGGAAAGTCTCATGAATCCTCTGAAACCCCGGACGCATTTGCTCCAGGTCTTGCTGGGAAATTTCCCCACGCTCCTTCATTGCTTTCAACTGGGAAATAAGAGACTTCAAAGTACCGCAATATTGGGTTTCATCCCTACAAAAACCGAGTAGTTGCTCTGAAGAGGTCCCCTCTAAAATCCTGGAAACAATCACTCCTTGAGTCGCAACATTTCCTGGGAGCCTGAACAATCCCTCCTCGTGAAGGTGGTGCTCATCGATAATCGAACAAATCCCTTCGGCAATAGCGGGAAACTGTTCTCTGAATTTTTCAGATGTCATCGTTGGAGAGAAGGCAGGGAAAATCTCAGCGATGACTTCACTGTATTCATCTTTTAAGACAACTCCATTCACATCTGCTTGACTGAGATTGTCCTTCATCAATTCTGCTTTCAGCTCTTTCAGAAGAGCTTTGTAAGCATCAGCTCCTTTAACCTTCTTTAACGCCTTCAACTCTGCATCAATCTTAGGTACAATAGAGCCCTTTGCCCGATACAATGTCCCTCTATCATAAAGGTCGCTGACTTCTGCAAGAATTCTGATACCTGCTTCCTTGCGATCTTCGGGAAGGCTGAAAGGCGACTCTTCATCACTATTGACTGCTCGCTCCCCTCCGTAAACCTCTCCGACAAAACTGCGGAAAGAGACATCCCTTAAGATTGTTGGGTCGATGGTAGGCAACGTATCAGCGAGCCAACTTCGAAACCTCTCCATTGAAACCTTCTGACTAATTTCCTGATATGCCCCTGAAAAATCCCGCCTGAAGATGGCTCTCAGGAACCGCATTTTCATGCTATGTCGTTTCGTTTCCTGTTGAGATGCTCCAGTATGCGGCGGAGAATCTGCTCGTTCTAAATTCGGTTCAACTTGTTCACTACCCGTCCTTTCAAACTGACCGGCAGAAGCCTGCAAAACACTAGTCAATTCGGCGAGAAGCTGGGTTTGTTGTTCCGTTCGCGCGGGAACAGGTGGCGGGACATTTGTTCTTGGGGGTCTTTGGGGGGGAATACTACTTCCAGACATTATTTACACTCCTATTATTAACAACCTCTTATAAACATTATAGATATTTTTTTAATAAATATCAATAAAAATATAAAGAACGTATTAATTTGGAGTTGATCGTATTAATCGCCTGAATTTGATCGGAAAGTGTCGATTTTTTAGGAAACCGCCTTAAATACCAATCCGTTGCATTCTGAGCCTTCCCCTCAATAACAGCCTCCATTAAACTTTTTTCGAGGATATCCGGTGAGGAGATGGTCAATTCTGCATAGCTTGGATCCGTCCACAACTGAATTTTCTCTCCACGCAACTCCAACGTCTGCTCGATTTGAACCGTCACCGAATGTTTCAGCTCGAGACCGGCCATGCTTGCGATTTCTGCTGCAAATGTCGCGCATTGCTTTTGAGTGATTGCATATTCTCGATAGGGATACCCCGAAATATAGGCACGTATCGATTGGTATTGTTCCTTTGAGAGCTTTATACGTGCAGCAAACGTAGGGACAAATCCCCCTGAACCTTTTTGAAAACAGCCGTCGTATTGCGTTGCCCAAAGGTAACGGATCGGATTGGGGTCGCCTTTCTCGAGAAGGCCTGCCACCCCTTCAAAATATCTGGGCTGCCGATAGCCGAACTCTCCTGTATGCCCGCCTTCAATTACTCCTTCCTTGCCGTACAAGAATACCCAAGCATGACCGACATCGCTGTTCTTGCTTCCATCACTGGGATGCCTTGCAATGGTTTTCAACAACTGCTTGCCATTTGAATAATCGAGATGTCTCGAGCAGACCAGGACCACGAGATACTGCTCGCAAGGCTCCAGCGACTCGCGAGGGGGCGGGTTTTTCAGATAACTGTACTGAGCGTGATACTCAGGAGTGCAGGGATGCCATGAGCAGGAACTAAAAAAAAAGAAAAAAAGAAAAGATGCTGTAAGCTTCGATGTTAATCTCATGACGACACTATCTACGCATCGATGGACAGTTTGACCTTGATGACGCATTCGGCTGACCTCCTGACCGAACGAAGGGCGATCTTCCAATCCAGCGCCTCTCCCCGACTATCGATTTGAGATAACCGATTCCCAAAAGAGAGATGACCTGTAAAATCGCCTTCCCCTTTCTCAAGGGTAAACTCCAGCGAAGAACATATTTCGCTCTCAATATTGACCTTTTCACCCAGTTTAAACACCGTCGCTCTTTTATCATCGACAGTCACTCGGTTTTCTCCGCGGGTGCAGAAAAAAACCAATTCAACACGATCTTTTGGGTGGTCATTGTCAGCTTCAGGCCCTAAAACAAACGTCCATACAATCTCGTGATCCGTTCGATCGAAACGGGACTGCACAACGTTCCCTCCTTGAGCGACAAGAGACTGCAACTCTTTCTCTGATTCCCAGATCATGTAGACAGGAGAAAAAGTTTTATTTTCAACAGGAGTAAGGACGTCGTTTTGTTCGATGAGGCTGACAGACCAATCATCTGAACGGATGACCTCCCAATGCCTACCCTCCAAGCTGTCGGAGAATTGGCTCTGGCCACCTTGTTGCTTATCGGTCGGATGGATCAACGCTCCGAGCAAATACGCAGGGCAAAGCTCTTCACACGAGTGTTTATCGCCCATGTATAAATTAAAAAGATTTGGCTCGGGGTAAATCCCCCATTGCCTTTCAGAAAGATGGGGACCGCAGTAGACTCCAAGGGTTTCATGATATAAACCCCGGCAGTGATTCCACAATCGGGGATCAATATCGATCAGATTAAGAGATGCCAGTTGATGCCCCAGCTTTTCAGAAATAAACCAGGAAGGTACCGCTTCTTTGGTACTGATCTTTTCAACGACCTCCGCTCCCTTCTGTACCCATTCCTGATCTTCAAAATAACGACCGGCAGCCAGCGTAGAACAACCAACCCGCAAAGACATGATATCTTCAACCGTCCGATCCTCCAGGTTCGCTAAGCAATGAACGACAGTCTCCCGAATCGACTTCTCGATTTTTCCTTTTAACGATTTACCCAACACGTGATGAAATCCGCGGATGATCCAGATCATAGAAGGGAGGATCTCTGCCGCTCGCCAACGGTCGTAACAAGTAGGATACTCATGCAAATAGATCGGAAAATTCCCCTCAACCTGATAGCTGAGGAGTCTTTCAAGCAGTTCCTTTGCTTCTTGGATATTATCGGCAGCACGGCTTCGCAGCAAAGCAAGTGCGAAGCAAAAGTTCTCTCTTGTCGGTATGGTGTCTTTGGAGTCTGAATGATAGCAATAGTGGACAAAACGGGTTTCATCGCTTTGCCATGCCCGTCCTGCCAGGAGTGCCACTTCTTTACAACGCAATGCCGCCTCCCACTTCAAGATTCTGACCAGTGATGTAACCGTTGGCCGGATCCAGAAAAAACGCGACAGCCTCCGCGGTTTCCTTCAATGACGCTTTCCTGCCCATGGGAAGCTCTCCTGCCGCTCTCGGAAACGAAACGGAATTTTCCATTTCCCCGGGGGAGACCATGTTCACTCGCACACCTTGAGAAGCCAGCTCCTTGGCCATTGACTTCGTTAGAAAATAAAGAGACATTTTTGAGCCTGTATAGGCAGTAAATTTTGCATCGGCGCGACAAATGCCAACCCCGACAGACCCGATATTTACGATGTTGCCACGATGCTTGACGATAGCGGGCATACATCCCTCGATCAACGCCAGCGGTGCAAAAAAATTCAATTGATAAAGCTCCTTCCATTTCGAGCAAGAGGTCTGTGAACCCGGCTGTATATGGAATGTCCCGACATTGTTCACCAGATGAGCGACATCTTCAATTTGTTCCAGGAACCTTGACACAGATTGGTCTGTGGAAAAGTCCCCTCCGACAACTTTGACTTTGGCCCCTTTTTGACTGCACGCAACCGCGAGATCTTGCGCAGCCCCGGAACTTTTGTGATAATGGAGATAGAGCGATCGCCCCTCTTCAGCTAAGCGCAAGGCGATTGCCTTTCCAAGTCCTCCGGAAGCGCCCGTAATCAGAGTCCAGCCCATTTAATGTTTCTCCATAGATAATTCGACAAATGAACAGTCAGCCTCCGGAATCGCCCCCGGCTTTCTCACAAGGATCCATGCGCTTTGAATGGGAAATTCCTTCAACAGCTTTTCCAGCGTCCTGCAAGCATATGTCTCAAGCATCCGGTATTTTCCTTCGATCGCTTCACGTCGGCAAAGATTGGAAATGGCGACATAATCAACGGTGTCGGACAAATCGTCAGACAACGAGCATGAGGAGAAGTCATACTGTACTTTGACAGAGACTTCGATCATCTGTTCCTTTACTCTTTCCTGAGGTAGGTCTCCGATTACACATAGAATGCGTAAGCGTTCAAATCCAATGGTGCCTTGCATTTTCCAAAGCCTCTATGATTCCCAATTCTTCTGCCGGCTTGGCGACCACGTCCGCAACCCTCTTAAGCTCCTCCGGAGCCGACCCCATCACAATTTTCAGGTTTGCCCTTGTTAACATAGGCAGGTCGTTGAGGTCGTCTCCCGCCGCAATCACAAACCGCTCCTCTCCATTAAGGATTTTATCGACAGCTGTCCCCTTATCGATATCGGGGTGTGTAGCCTGGGCAATATATACACTCTGGTCGATCGGGTCCCTGATCACCGGGATATGCAGCGAAAGTTTGTTTTCCACTTGCAGTTTAATTCTATGCGAAGATTCTTTGTCGCCGAAGAATTTGATCGCCGCCAACGAGCTTAAGGGAAGTGTCGCATAGTTTTCAACGGCGACCCAGTTTTCTCTGCAAAGTTTCGAACGCATGTCAACGTATTCCCGCAGCTTCGACGAATATCGCAATGGGCGGTAGTAGCAGATATCCTCATTTTTAATGCTTGTGTACAACGAAAAGTCTGTTTCCTTATCATTCACGATCTCTTCAAGCGCCCCAATAACTGAAGGGTCAATATATTGTTCAGAAATGATCTTTTTTTCAGGCATTTGCAGGATGACCGCTCCATTATGAACAGCAAGAAGGAAGGGAAAATTCCAGTTTGCCAATGGAGGATACGCAAGAGAAAAACAACGGCCTGTGATCAGGACGACAATCACGCCAAGTTGTGTCAATCTTTCTAAATAGGATTGAACCTCTTGAGGCAACGCGTGCAGATCAGAAGTCAGAGTTCCATCGATGTCTAAAGCGATCAGTGTTTTCATGTTCGGGCCAATCATAGCAAATTTACGACAAAATTCCACATGGTTATTGTATTTTTTTTCCGGATTGCCTATGTATATTCGCATGAAAAAGATTTTACTTACATTCCTCCTTTTGTTTTCGCCCTTGCTCGCCCAAGAAGAGAAACCTGCAGACCCTCTGGAAAAATACCCTGAATATTTCGCCGAAGAGCTTAAAAAAGTCGACGATACCGGAGACTCCCGATTTTTTGATGAGTTTATTCAGATGATGATCTATCTGACCGGGATTGTCGCTTTTATGGTCTTGTTCATGTGGATACTCAAGAAAATGATGTCCGTAAAGATCGAGCAGTCCAATAGAAGCAGCGCAATTAAAATTGTGGAAAGCAGGACACTCTCACAGAAGACAACGCTCTACGTAGTCTCTTTCCAGGACAAAACCTATACCATCGCCGAATCTTTGAATGGGGTGACCAGGTTAGGCGAATCACAGAGTCGAGAGGAGTCCGATCAAACCTCCTTCGACGAGTATATGACGCCATAAATTCAACTTGCCACTATTTGCATCCTTACGTATGATGTCCCTCACATCAAGTTGAGAAGGAAATAAGTTGTGAATAAAGAACAGTATCCTATATCCGTATTATTCCTTTCTTTGTGTATTTTTGTTCTGTCGGGCTGTTACCGTGTACCGCAAGAGGGAGAGTATTCGGTCATACCGGCAACCAACAATCCATCAGTTGTCGGCACCCATGGTAATGACAACCTCTTGCCGCAGAATTGTTTCTAAGAGCGTAAAAACAAACGAACAAGGAATAGAAATGCTAGTTCTGACCAGAAAATCAGAAGAAAAAGTCACAATAGGAAAAGATAAAAAGGTCGTGATCACGATACTAAAAATCCAAGGCGACAAAGTCTCGATTGGTATCGAGGCGGACAAAGAAACCCCGATCTATCGCAATGAACTGATCAATGAAGCAGATGAAAGAACTCTTGCGCAAGTGGAACTCGAGGCTTCATAATGTTGACAGTCACTAATGAATCTCTCGTCGATTTTTTAAAACAGCAGCAATTCGATGCGGAAATCCAAAAGGAGACCGGGCAGGTAGTATCCACTGTTAAAATAGAAAAGCAGGAGTTCCCGTTTTTCCTTCGCAGATTTGAAGGAAGTGAGCTTCTGCAGCTGTTGGTCTTTATCCCTACGACAATCAAGCATGCCGCAAAAAATGATCTCGCGCGGTTGATGCACCTTGTGAATAAGGAGCTTGATATTCCCGGATTTGGAATGGACGAAGATTCCGATACGTGCTTTTATCGCGTGATGCTGCCGACCATTGACAATAAAATCGATGAACGGATACTGGACTCTTATTTAAAATCGTTAACCCTGATTTGCGAGCAGATCGGTCCCACGGTGATGGCCGTTGCGAACGAGATTGCGACATTCGATGACATCCTTAGGAAGACCAAGCATGGCGGCTAGGCCGATCTTTTACGACACAGAGACGACCGGGATCAAAGCGGAAAACGACCGGATCGTAGAAATTGCCGCATACGACCCCCTGAACGATAAATCGCTCGAAGAGCTTGTTAATCCAGGGATCCCCATTCCTGAAGAAGCAAGCAAAGTGCACCACATCACAGA
>CAZWOB010000005.1:5053-50957 GCA_964635295.1 uncultured bacterium | reverse complement strand
ACTGCCTCTGCCTTTTCTCTCGATCCTGAAGGGATTGACCGATCACTTCCGCCTTTTCGCTTGAGCGTTTGCGGCTCTCAGATTGTACCGGATGAACAGTGCTGTATGTAATTCCTATGGTGGCGGGATTTACAGATAGTGACATAACAAAAAAACCTTTAATTTTATAAAAAAAGTCTAAATTATACTCGGAAAAAATATTTTTTTTTCAAAATAAAACATCCAATTTTACATTCCACTTATTGAGTAACCTTCCTAAAAACCACTCCTAATTTGATTATATATATATTTTTAATTATAATGAGATTAGGACAATTTTAAGAGGGTGATTGCAAAATACAGAAGGTGAAGATTGTACAGGAAAAAGATAGGAAAAGGATCCCTTCTGGATTTTGCAAACACCCTCTAAGGAGGTATACATGAGTTTCACAGACAACCAAAAGTGGCACTTGGACCGGATCATCATGGAATGGTGGGATGCTGAATCGCGCGATGAAAAACGTGGGATCGAATTGGAATGCTATAAAGAGTTTAAAAAAATGGATTTTGAAGACTCTTTTATCGAATACTTGCGGGAAAATAACGCCGAAACTTTGGCAGACGAGATGGAACATTTTCTGGATATGTACGGCAGGGTCCCACATGTTCACGAAAGACGTCGGGCAGCTTAGAGGGTGTCTACAAAGTAAATGAAGTTTAGATTGTGACAGATTTTTCTCTGGGAGGATCGCTTGGAAGACGAGGTAAACTGGTATCAGTTGGTGAGTCTGAAAGTGATTCTACCGGGGAAAAAGATGTTACAAGATGCGCTTTATTTACTTTGTAGACACCCTCTTAGACAGATTCTTGAAAATCACTTTTATATAAAAAAGATAATATCTATGATGTAGAAATTATTTTTTTGTCTATTAAAGTGAGTCCTATGAATATATTTCTGAATAAAAAAACATTCATCTGTTTATTTTTTATATTTTCTGCTCTCTTCCCTTTCCTCTCCTGTGGAGCAGATGACGATATTGAATTTCATATTCAGGGTAGACAACTCTTCCTCAATGGAGAATCCTTCACCGTTAAAGGGGTCAATTACTCCCCAGTACCCATTGGGGCGTCATTTGATGACGGCGACAAGATCGGAGATGTCTTTTTCGACTACTTTAATCCCATCCATCAGATTGATTTTGAATACATGCGTGAGATGGGAGCCAATACCATCAGGATCTATGGAATATTCCCTTGGCATCCCCTCGAAGGCCCAAAAAATCCCAGAGACCACTCGAATTTTTTAAATCTCGCATACAACAATGGCGAGGGCCCCATCTATATTTTCGCCTCCTATCCGATCAGCTCATCGATTTTCCGTTATCGCGTTGCCGACCATAAGCCAACTGACAATTCCTTTTATGTCATCCTTCCCACAGGCCCCAATGGATCGGATCAAATCTGGGTGATGGACGAACAACAGGAACAAGAAGGATTTACATGGTTGGGAAAACAAAACGCTTCTCAACGAAGAGAATCCGACCGACAGGCTTATCTGGCACTGGCAAAAAAATATAAGGACCATCCCGCAATTCTTGGCTGGGTGATCGGAAATGAGCTGAACTCACCGCAGAACAGGGTAAACCCAGCCTATTGGGAATACCTCAATTCCCTCGCAGGCGAACTTAAGGAAATCACTCCAAATAAAATCACGATGGTCACGTTGATCGACGACGGAATGATCACGCTGAAAAAGGTGAAAGAACTGGGCGTCGACGTCTCTCATATTGATGTGTGGGGAATCAATTCGTACAGAGGCAATGTTCACGAAGGGCAGAACAACTTTGGAAGAGGAGAAGGGAGCCTGTTCAAACAGTACGCCGCGGTCAGCGATAAACCGTTGATCATCTCTGAGTTCGGTCCCTCGTCAACCACACGGCAGGAGATTATCGATGAGAATTTAATCCCAACAGAGCCAAAAGACATGGAACTCCTCGTGCAACTGTGCCCTAACGGAGTCATGACCGAACTCCCCGACAATGCTGCATTGGCAGCCCTTTACATTGAAGGACATTGGGAGGATATTATCAGGCATCGCTCCATCGTTTCTGGAGGAATTGTTTTCGAATGGCAGGATGAATATTGGAAAGCGGGCGATCAACATCAGCAAACCCTTTCAAAAGCGACAAATGTCGATTTTCCGGGTGGCTGCTGGGACGAAGAGGGATTCGGGATCATGGGTGTCAGGCTCAAACGGAGTTCTTCTCGAGAATGGCCGTATCCCTTCGTTCCTGACGAACGGCTTCCCCGCGCACAATACGAAGTCTTAAGAACCCTATGGAAAAACCAATGATGCGAAACATTTGCATATGTATTCTCAGTATCTTCCTACTAGGCCAGCTGGCGGCTGATATCAATGAGTACCACGAAAAGGTCACCATTAAAAAGCACTCTGGTGAGGACGGTCAACGGTTTAAACTGTTCGCTGAAGGAACAGAAATAGGCTCGGTTAGAAGAAAATCAACTTCGCTGACGCCTCAATACTGTCTTTTAAATCATCTGTCGACACAAGTTGCAAAAGCGAATATGCGATTTTTCGGCAGCTTTGTCGTTTTTGACGTTACCGATAAAAGCGGCGCCTTGCTAGGCAGTATCCATGAAAAACTATGCATGTTCTATCCCAAGTTCAAAATCATCACATTAGAAGGAGAAAATGTCGCCGATGCTGTCTTGAACTTTTGGAGGACAACCTGGACAATCACCGACCCGGATAACGGGCATACCATCGCCACGCTTCACCGCCCCTTCTTTCGATTTTCCAACAATTGGGACCTGTTTTTGCATGAAGTGGAAACCATGAATGTAAAACCGGTCCACCCCCATCTTTTTTACACGTTATTGGCGATCCAATCAGATAAAGACTATTGGGGCGACCAGGAGAATTTTTTCGAAGTGCTCAATACTGAGGAGCTCAATTCGATCGGGGCAATCTTTGAAGGAGTCAAGCCTTCAAAGGTCGACTGTGCCTATGCGGAACAGGTGGCGGTCGAAATTGAAAAGACAGTCGGCATGGAAAAACCAGATATAGATAAATTTTCCGAAATTTATCAACGTACACTGGACGAGCTATTCTCTGATGAGCACACTGACGAGCAGAAAGCCGCTCTCATTATTATGCTAAAGCAGGCTTGCAGGTTCTAAACAAAGTTATTCCGATTTTTTATTCGGCTCATTAGCGTTCTGTAATGGAAACTGGGTATTGGCGACCTTTTCCAACTCATTCCAGTGACCGCGATCAATCCACCCTGTCGCCCCGTTCCAATACAGAAACAACCATATGATTCCCCAGATGGGAAGGATCAGATAACTGAGTTTCAACCAACCAGGGACTTTTTTATCATGTGAGTAGATCCCTGTTTCCCCATACTGTTCGATCTCTTCTTCATGATCGCTCATTTTTTATCCTCATCTTCTTCATCCTCAGAATCCATCATCTCATATTTGGGGCCTTCGCCCATTCCCAGCAATCCCTTTCTCCATAAGTAAAAAAAGATCAGTAAAGTACTTCCAAACAACGCGATCAAATACGCATAGTTGAAAATACTGCCGTATACACCACTGCCATCTTTCATTGTACTTGCTCTGTTTTCTGATACTGTCCTTCAATAATTTCCATCGTCTTTACCGGATCCCTGCCTAACCACCACGCCTCTGTAGGGGGAGTAATGCGCGTTCCTTTTGTCATCAGGTACTGGAAAATCGCCTCGAACTTGTAATTGGGAAATGAAGCCCCTCGTCCAATCGTTCCTCTTGGATCATAGTCAAAAAAGTGTTGGAACGCCGGCATGATCGACCCCTTACTTTCTGTTTTGGGCGACCAGAAATGGGACTGATGCCAATCGCGTGAGGGACGCTTGATCCCTACTCTTGATAAATCAGGGCCTATCCTTCGCGTCCCCAAAAATGAAATCCTTTCATAAATATACTCGTTGGCTGATGAGGGCGGTGCCGGATAGGACTCTGTTCCATTCAAGACGACGTCTTGTACGAGGGTCCGCGTTTGATCGGTGTGGCAATACCAGCACCCTTCAATTTGAAAAATATGTTCTCCAAGCCGGATCAGGTCCTTTCTGGAGCGGAATCCCAGTTGATGCCCTTGAAGCTCTTCCAAGCTCTTGATCGTCTCCCCATTGGGATCAAACGTCCACCCCTCTTCTCCACCAGATTTATAATATTTGACCCGATACTCGCGGGGGTTGTTGACATAGATCACCCCTTTTTCCGAATGCCAGTCCTGCTTTTTCTCCGAATCGAGGATGACAAAATTTTCATCAACCCAACTCTCTTGCACTCGATCGATCGGAGCGACCGCAAACGCCTCCATCCCTTCGGGTTCAAAGACTTCAAGAATATTGAAGGCTGGACGCTGTAATCCCTGGTCTTTCCAATTGGGATTATCTTTCTCCCAAGCCGCTTGCAGTTCTTTTTGCAACGCTTCCGCTTTATTCTTCCCGTCAAAATTGCTGCCCGCAGGTGCAGATCGAGGTTCGCGAAGCAACGTTAGCCTGGAGCTGAGCTTGAGTTTGTCGTCTCCAAATAACGTGATATATTTCCGCAGATGAGGCGGGGCGACAAATCTCACAGTTTCCGATTCTTTTAGAGCGATCAGGGAATGTCCGTCCTCTAGATGGTAGACTGCCTGAAGCTCTGAGCTGCGGCTGCTCCGGCTGCTGAAGTAGATGCTGGGGTCGGCGACTTCATACATCTGTACCTGATAGTCGCTCGTCGGCTGTACCCATGTGGAATCGATGTGCCTGGGCGCAATCAACGTTATGATCACCGCTCCCGAAAACAAAACGATAATACCGATAATTGTCAGCCATGCCGACCATTCAACTTTGTAGAAAAAATTATCGTTTTTTCCGCTCACGCTGCTACCTCTTGCTGTTGAGTCCCTTTTAATACGATCGTGTTAAATACATTTGCGACGAACAGTAAATTCGCGATCAAAATAATCAAGCCGCCGACAGCTCGCATCAGCCAAAATGGCTGCATCTGCGCCACTGTTTCCAAAAACGGCAGTGAAGTCAGTTGACTGTGAAACTGTGCGTAAGTCGACCCGTCTGCCCACTGTGACCACAGCAGTCCTTGATAAAACCCTCCAAACTGCAGAGCCATCATGAACAAGATGGATCCAAACATGCTGAGAGTAAAGTGAACATCAGCTAATTTTTCCGACCACAGCTCTTTTTTTGTGATAATGGGAATGACGTAGTAAACGCCCGCTGTCGCAAAGAAAGTGAACGCTCCATACAACGCGACGTGCGCATGTCCGATCACCCAGTCCGTCTTGGAAGTGATCTCATTCACATTGCGCAGTGCCATAACCGGTCCTTGAATGCAAGTGACAAAGTAGAACATCGTTCCCATCATCAGGAACCTGACTGCAGCGCTTTGCGTGTATTCCTTCCATTTTGGAAGAAGCGTGGCAAGCAGATTAAAGACAACAGTCCACACAGGAATGAAAAGCCAGATGGAAAAAATGATCGAGACCGTCTGCAGCCACTGTGAGATGGGACCGTGGATCATATGGTGCGCTCCAACCCATCCATAGAAAAACGCAATGGACCAGAATCCGATCATCGACAGCCGATGGCTGTAAATTGGAGTATTGGTCAGCTTGGGTAAAAAGTAGTAGGCTGCCGCCAGCCCCATGGGGGTAAAGATCAAACCGACAAGATTGTGCACGTAAAACCAGCTGATATTGACGCGGGAGATCCCCTCTGGCACCCACATCACAGCATAACTGCCCGCCAAATAGGTAAATGTTGTCCAGATCAGCGTTCCCATCGTATACCAAAGGGAGACATACATCTGTTTATACTTTCTCTTGAAAATTGTTGCGAACAGGTTGATCACGACAAGTACCCAGGAAAGAACAAACAACGGTTTGACAGGAATAAACCAGACAGAGTTTGGAATCTCCGCATACTCCCATCCAAAATTTGTTCCGAATGGATAGGAATAGATGGCAATGAGCAAGGAAGGCCACCAGATCCCGATCGAAAGGTAGGCAAGTTTATCGCTCCAAAGCCGGACTCCGCACAATCGCGGGACGAAAAAGTAAAAAAAACCCACACCCACCGAAAGCAGCCATAAAAAGGCCACATGTCCGACATGCACAGGACGGATCCTTCCAAAATGGATATACTCGCCGGAGAAGTAATCGGGAAAGACAAATGCGTTAAACGCCATGAATACACCAATTGTCATTCCAATGATGAGAAAGATCAACGAAGGATAGATCATTAATTTGACTGGTAAGTCATTATACTTGGTAGCCGTAGTCATTGCTGTTATTCCACACTTTTTAATTTGTTTTCATAAGAGGCATAGAGTTGAAATTGCTTTTCCCTCAAACGCTTCGCCTCTTCCAATCCCGAGGCCACCGCCCGTTGTAAATTTTTATATGTTCCGAGTGATCCATTAATGGATTCGAGGGTTTCCGCCCTTTCTCGCGAAGGAAGCTTTCCTTCTGCGACAACCTTTTCTTTTTCAAGTAATTGAATGTGATTTTGGATATCAACAAGAAGTTCATGCCCCAGCTTTTCAATCTTTTGGTCTTTATCCGCTTGTTTTTGCAGTACCAGTTTTCCGTCACTCAACGTGAACTGGATACTGTTCAAGGCGGCAAATTTTAAATAACGTTCAAAAAGATCATCTTTTGAGTCGATCCCCATTAGCTGGGTTCCAATGTTCTGATATATCTGCGCCTCTTTTTGATGTGCGGTTTTCATCTCTACGATAATTTGATCAACTGCAAGAAGCTCTTGGATTTTCTTCCTGAGCTCCAGCTCTCTTTGGTAGGCGCTTGCGGCATCCGATGGATTGACAGAATTACTCGCACTCAAAGAAACCTCTTTGAGCTCCTTTTTCAGATCGTTTACTTTCTCATACTGGTCAATCCGGGCCTTCTCAAGTAACTGGTCCTTCTCTTCAAACGACTCATAAAGGACGCTGTAAAGCCTGTCTCTCTTGCCTTGCTCACTTGATAAAGATCGAATATACATAACAAGCTGCAAACGCTGCAGAGAGCTTGTCTGATCTCCCCAAGGCGTCATGGATGTCCCTGGAACTCCGTACTTGATGGATCTCAGCAAACGAAGGTCGTCTCTTGTGTTGATCCACTGGAAATTTGTCAGCATTCGCGGTTTGGCGTCATACATCGTTCCTGCGCGGTACCCTTGACCGTCCGCCTCTTTCCCATGACATGCCGCACAGTTCAGCTCGAAAAATTCCCGCCCTTCCCGAAGGTTTTGCTCCGTGTAGTACTTTGGTTTGATATAATAGTGATACGGATCACCTCCATCATAAGGGTTGTCAACAACATCAAAGACCTTGCTCACACCACTGGACTGATTGACCGCCATCGGTTCAAGGGATGCCAAAAAAGGCTCTTCCAGAGGCTTTTTCAACAAGCTCATCGCCGGCTGATCTTTAGCCTCTTTGCCGGGAAGCAACTCGTTCCGCTCTTTTTTCAGCTCTTCCAGGACATCTTCAGGCCGGTACTGCCACTTGTCAACTTCCTTGGGACTTCGGTAAATGCTGTCGCCTGCAAGAGGGGCGTATAACCAATCGACAAGCTGTTCGATCTCATGCTGGGTGAGTACAGGTGTTTTCCCTGTCATCGGCTTGCCTGGAGCAACCTCGCCCCAGGGGGGCATCGGTCCGCCGATCACCCCGTGGACAATCGACGTGATCGCATTTTCCCGCGTTAAATGTCTCAGAAAGTCGGCGTTCGTCAGGTTTTTCGGAATCGGGTAGATCCACTCACCGACAGGGCCGTTGCCTCTCTGATGGTCTCCATGACATTGGGCGCAATGAATTTCATACGCCATCTCTGGATCAAACCCGAACGTATCCCAAATTTCCCTGACTTCATCTCTGTTTTTTACCGCCAGGGCATCAAGCATGTAAGTCAAAGCGTAAAATTTGCTGTCATCAAATGGCATGACAGGCATGATCGAGCGGGCAACATGCTTGGAAGGTTTCCTGAAGTGTTCGATCAACCACTCGTCCGAGCGATAAATTCCCGACCAGTTGGGACGGGGACCGATCAAACGCCCAAGGCCATATTCCTGCACATACATCATCAACACGCGGTTGACCCGCTCTTTCCACTGGTCCTGCTCCCGCCTGAGTTTCTTTTTCTCATCCGGATCGGCAGCTTTCGCAATCAATTCTTGAAAATGATGATTTTTGGCTCTTCTGGCATACTTGAACTCGGTATTATACGACTCGACAATCTCCGGATGCGTGTTTTCCAGCTCCTCCAATAGGGATCCTGACCTGACATTGTTGACGATGCGCGCATCGATCTCTTTGGCATTGGCTTCAAGAACCTCGACCAGCTCGGTAGAGGTAATATCCTCTGGAACGGTATTTCTAAACCACTCTCTCTCCTTGAACAGTTTTTCAAAAGAGGGTTTGCTGTCCTTTTCTATTTTGAAACCAACATCAGACTCAAACCCTTTCAACCTGTGGCAGGCGGCGCACCCCTGAGTCGCGAAAACGGTCATGGAGTAATCCAGGTTCTGAAGATTTCCAGGATTGATCGGTTTTTCCCATGGAAGCTTGTATCCGGCTTCCCACTCAAGCAAACGGGTTTTGTATGCGGCTTCCGAGGTTGCCGGACGCCTTCCCTTTTGAGCGAGAAGGAATGTGGTCAGATCCTCCAGTTCCTCGTGGTCAAGGTGGAAGTTGGGCATCGTCGAGGTTTTCAGATCGGCTTGAGGCCAGACCATCGATTCCTTAATGAACCAGGGATAGAAATTACCGATATTGGTCAGTTCAGGACCAACCCCTCCCCTTGCAAGCCCATCGATCCGATGGCAGGCGTAGCACGCCTGTGAAAAATAGAGTTTTTCACCTCGATGGAAGTTCGTTGTGAGCAGGTCGATTTCAGTTTGCAATGCGCCCCGTACATTTTCATCGGCGACGGTTTCCTGTACTTTCGATTGGGTAGTTTCAGCGAAGTCCATCAATTTTTGATCTTTTTCCAGAGCTGATTTTTTCGCGAACAACGTGCCGGAAGCCTCGGGATTTTTTTCCTGTTTCTCGATAAAGGCTTCAATTTTTCCGTCGCTCTTTTCCACCTGCTCCGCAAGATTGCCGGATCCGACCATCTCTTCGATCCGGTCCTGAATGGCTGCAACCGCTTGATCGCCGCTGCCGGCCCTACGAACAAAGTTCAGTTGCGATTTGACCGCATTGACCTCTTCATCGGTCAGCGTATAATCCTCCGACCGCTTCGTAAGGGCCTGAAGAGTTTTATCCCAGCCGTTTTTTTCAAGTTCCTTTTTCAATGCGATCAGTGAAACTAACGCCGTTTTTTCATTCTCGTAGGCCTTTTTTACGGCCTGCGACTTTTCTTCACGCCGTTTTGCGACAATTCCTGTTTCCCTTACCGCATCTTCCAATGCTTCAGAGGTTGAATTATGGCATTGGACACAGTTGGCCTGAAGCAGCACTCCCACATATAAAGGTGTTGTCTGGAACAGCAGGCTATGCCCAGGCTTGTGATTGAAGACTTTGGAAAACTGGGGATCATTCAAAGGATCTTTTTCGATAAATTCCGGTGTCGGCCCCATATCTTCCGCTTCATACTGGCCGTCAAAGACGGGACCGTGGGCCTTTTCCGTTGTCAACCCCCTCCCATTCCCGTTGTGGCAGACAGTACACCCGTACTCATCGATCGGATGGTACTCGAACGGACGGGTTTCTCTGCCGATCAAAGGATGCGCGCGGATCACTTTCGTCATATCATAGACATGGTCTCCGACCTTCGCGGTTTTTAAATCCGAAAGTTTCTCTGCCTCTCTGTCATTTCCCTCTTTTTTCAAAGCGGCAATTTTTTCATCCAATTTTGCCCAGACATAATTCGGATTGGGCTCCTGGACCGGAAGTCCCGATTGATCATAAATGGGATTTCCATTGATATCGACAGCTGCCTGAGTCGGGGAAAAATGAGAAAATTGGAGTGCGACATGGCAAGAGGTGCAGCGGTCGATCACCGGAGGGCCCTTATCTTCCTTTTCCAGGACAATCTGTTTAATTTTCGAGTCAAAAGGGGGCGGCGGCTGTCCTGTATAACTGGAACGGAACTCTTCAAGAGCGATATAGGCGTTTTGGTAGACCTTATATTCGGGAAACAGCTCCCTGTATAAAAAACCACCGAAACACGCGGTAACCACAACCGCTAAGAAAATTAATGAAATTTGGTACCAATTGCCGCGCATATTTTTTATACCTAGTGCCTTGCAAAATTTTCAGTCCAGGGCCAAACCCAGCCCCAGTTAGCCCCTCTAAAGTAGGTGCCGACGATGATTAATATTCCCTGCCAGGTCATAAACAGCGTATACAGGAATATTCCCAAATATCTGCTTCTGTGGAACCAGACCCCTTCTCCTTGCGGATTGCGATCGAGATAGGGGATCAGCATCAGTCCGACCACGATCAGGCCGGGCAGGCCGACCCCTCCCCAGAATGCGTCATAAGCGACCATCTCCTGCAGCCCTAAAAAGTACCAGGGGGCTTTGGAAGGGTTCGGGGGTTTGCTCGGATTTGCGGGTTCTTCGAGTGGTGCATTGATGAACGACAGCCCGAGGACAAGGACAAGGGAAAGGAAAAAACAGACCATTTCCGCCCTGAGCAAATGCGGCCAGGTAAAGACAAAATTATAGGGCCCTTTGTCGACAGTCGGACAAGTTCCCCGAACAAGCTCCATCAGGCCATAAGTCCGCTTCACCCCCGGGGCAAACGACTCTTTCGTATCGGATCGCTGCACAACGCGGTAAGGATCGGGACGCACCTTGTCAGGTGGACGGGCAAGCCCTCCATCCTTACGAATTCTCCAGAAATGGACGCCGATCAATGTCCCGGTCACCAAGGGGAGGACCGCGACATGCAGGACATAGAAACGGATCAACGCGTCCTGACCGACATTCGTAGACGCGAGCAGCATGACGCGGTTGACGTTGTGTTCAAAGCCGGGGATATTGGGAACATATCCGGCAATGTTGGCCCCGACGGTGACCGCCCAAAAGGAAAGCTGGTCCCAGGGAAGGAGATAACCTGTAAAGGATAGAACAAGGGTCAATACCATCAGAATCACTCCGATGACCCAATTGAATTTTCGCGTCCCCTTGTAAGCCCCCGTGTAAAACACACGGGTCATATGGAGGAAGACGAACATCACCATGAGGTGGGCCGACCACCTGTGCATGTTTCGGTACATCATCGCGAAAGGAGTCGTATCCTGCCAGTCTTTCATGATCTCATAAGCGCGGTCCTCAGCAGGGATGTAGTAGAACATCAGGACAACGCCGGTAAAGGTCAGAATCAAGAACATGCTGGCCGTGATCGATCCCAACCCTAAGGTGTGGAATGGATCCAGGGAACGCTTGTGGCACTTCACCGGATGAAAGTGTAAAAAGAAGTTCTTAAAGACGATTTCCGATCGGTCCACATCGTTGTTCGGATAGTTATGCCTAAAAATGGACCGGATAAAATCCCGCGGCAGGTTCGCGATGTGCTCTGCCCAAGTTCTACGTCTATTTCCTTTGTATACAGCCATTATTTATTCCATGTATGTTTTTATACGACCGGGGTGAACCATGCAGCCTCCCAATCCAGCGTCGCCTTCTGCTTGTCGACCATCAAGTCTCCGGAAGCTCCTTTATAAATTTCGAAAAAGACCAGCGGCGATGGAGCCGGCCCGCCCGTATTGCGTCCAAATTGATCATAAGTTGATCCATGACAAGGACATGCATATCCTGTGTCGACCATGTTCACGGTACACCCTAAATGGGTGCAGACTGCCGTCTGTACTCGCACTTTTCCGGCTTTTGACTCGATAAACACTTTTTGCTTGGCATTGAACACTTTTCCGTCCATCGACAGCACATCCTCCGGACGGCCGATGGAAAAAACGCTGGGCGGAACCTTCATGGCGTTCGGGTATAGGTACCCCAGCAACGAGACATTCACCATTTGGGCAGCTCCCAAAATGCACGCGCCCACCCCCATCAAGGCTAGAAATGAGCGCCTGGAGATCATGGGATCTTTTTCGTCTTTGTCAACATTGAGTGAGTTACGGTACTTTGGCATTTATTCCTCGTCTCGAAACATTTGATATTTTACGTCTTCAATATCATCAAACTGCCCATTGCGCAGGTAATAGATATAAATCAGCATCCCAGCTAAAGCAAATGAAATTGTTCCCGTCAGATACCAAATCATTACCCTATCCAGCGGAATGTATAGTTCATCGCATCCATCGTCACCGCCTGCGTGGGGCATTTTTCCGCGCAAAGCCCGCAACGGATGCAGAGATCCTCATCTTTTAACATCGCCGATCCCATGGCATCTACCGACTCCTCATCCATTTCATGAGAATCGACACCGTAATAGTTATCGACGGCCTTTCTTAAATTTCCTTCGCCCGCATCCAGGTTCAACTGACTGATCGGAACGAGCTTTAAGCAGTTGCACGGGCAGACGTCCACGCACCCGTTGCACTTAATACACAGGTCGCCATCAAAAACCGGGCTGACATGACATTGCAGGCACCTGTTCGATTGCTCATGGGCCTCCTGGTCGGTGTAATTGTTTTCCACCATGTTCAGGTTATGCTTTCGCACCTCTGCTGGCTGGAGCGTTGGCAGAGACCACTTCGTGCGGAGGTAAGTCTTGTCCCGCATCGGGGAAATTTCGGTAAATTCCCCGACGAACTCTCGGTAGGGCGTTGTTCCCAACAGATCGTGGTCGATCGCTCGGGCAGCCTCCTGTCCATGACGGATCGCCGTGATAAACAGCGCCGCGCCAAATGCCGCGTCGCCCCCGGCGTAAACCCCTTTGACAGAAGTTCTTCCTGTTCCTTTTTCCGTTTGGATGATCCCGCGTTCGACCGCCAGTTCATCCCGTTTTTTCCATCCGTTCAAAAAGCTCATGTCCATCGACTGCCCGATCGACAATGCAATGGTGTCACAAGGAATAACTGTTTCTGTATCCGGGACCATCTGTGGATTAAACTTGCCATCGTGATCAAACAACCGGTGGATTTTCTGCACCTTCAGTCCGCAAACATGTCCTTCTTCATCTCTGACAACGGCTTTTGGAGCGACGCGGTTGATGATCGTGACCCCTTCTTCCATTCCATCTTCAATTTCAAACTCGTCAGCCGTTTGTTCATCTCTTGACTCCAGGCAGACCATTGTGACCTTGTCCGCGCCATTTCGAACGGACGTGCGCGCAACGTCGAAGGCGACATTTCCTCCGCCGACCACAACCATCTCTTTTCCGATCTTCCAGGGCTGTTCGGCACAGCGCACCCGCAAATACTCAATTCCCCGAATGATATCCGGAGCATCCGCTCCCTCTATAGGGAGGTCGCGGGATTTCCAAAGTCCGATTCCAAGAAAAACCGCATCATACTTCTCTTCAAGTTCATCAAGGGTGATATCCCTTCCCAACTTCATATCGTAGTAAATCCTGGCGCCCAGATGCTCGATCGCGGCAATTTCGTTCAGGGCCACTTCGTTTTTCAACCGGTAGGTGGGAACCCCGTAGGTCAGCATTCCGCCGGCCATCCGCATCATCTCATACACATCGACGGCGTACCCCAGGCGAAGAAGGTCGTGGGCAACGGTCAATGAGGCCACTCCAGCCCCAACGCAGGCGACCTTCAATCCGTTGGGCTTGGGATTTGTGCTGCCGCGCGCATAACTCATTTCAAGAGACTTGATGTGCGCTTCCTTATCCAAGCCGAACCACTCGTCCAGATAGCGCTTTTGAGCCCGGATTGTGAGTGTTTTGTCAACCCTGTCCCGCCGACAACTGATCTCGCAAGGAGCGCCGCAAATAATCCCGCAGATCGACGCGAAAGGATTGGGCCCTCGGGCAATTTTGTACCCCTCAAGCATATCCCCAGCATGAAGGGCCATCATATACCCCCGGGGATCTGTATTCACCGGGCAGCCGTCGCGGCAATCGATCTGTCTTAAATAATAGTCAAGATCGGGAATGACAACGTCGTACAGTTGTTTATATGTGGTCTCATCGTCATTTTCAGACACAAAAAAGCTCCTATATAGATCCGACTTTATCAAATAAAATTGATTATTTAAAGTTGAAAAGAATTTTTGATTTGATAAGAGTGTGTTGACATGAACGAGTTTGATGTCGTCATCGTCGGTTCCGGTCCTGCGGGCGGAGAATGTGCAAGGAGACTTGCGATGCAGGACTTAAAAGTGTTCCTGGCAGACCGCATCCACGATTTTTCCGTCAATAGTTACTCAAGCGGCGGAGCCCCCAATGAGATCTTGGCTCAATTTCAACTGCCTGGCGACGTGATCGCTTCCCAATGGGACAAGTTCCACGTTTACTCCTCAAAAAAGAAAGCAGTCTTTAAAGCGGACACCCCTCGAGGGGTTGTGATGGACTTTACCAAATTGCGCGCCTTTCTTGCTCACGATGCCGAAAAACATGGGTGCAAGGTCAGTCTTGGAACCACATATCGCAGTCACGAACTGACGGACAATGGGGTCACTGTCACATTCAAAATGGACGATCAACAGGAAAAAACCGTTTACACAAAAATCTTAGTTGATGCAACAGGAAGCGACAGGCTGGTACTGGACAAACCCGAACCCTCCCATCTTTTCAAAGCAACCGGAATCGAATACCTGGTCAAAGTACCGGAGGATATGTACGATCAATGGGCAGGCACTCTTTCATTTTTCATGGGGCATCATTGGATGCCCCAGGGATATTCTTGGATTTTTCCTGTGGAAAGGGGAAGATTGAAGGTTGGTGTCGGACGGTACTTTCCAGATGAACAGGTTGTCCCACACAAACAGTCCTTTGAGCATTACCTTACCCACATGATGCGGGAATGCCTTGGGTCAGACCAACTGCCAATTGTGGACAGACATGGAAAACAACTCCGCTACGCCTATCATCACAACGTTCAACACTATTGCGGGCCTGTGATAGGAATCGGCGATTCCGTTTCTACGCTGAACCCTCTTGCCCTGGAGGGGATCCGGCACGCCATGGAAAGCGCACATATTGCGTCCGAGGAGATTGTCATGAAGCTCAAACAGCCCAGGTACTCATTTAAAAGCTACCAGAAGAGACTGGGGCGTTACTATGGATACAAGTGGTTGATCAGCGAATGGTTAGTGTATTTCATCTACCGGTCCCCCAACGATGAGGCCATTGATGAAATGGTGGAAGCTTACAGCGGGTTGAGTTTTGATGAACTATACGAACTGGGGTTCCACTACAAATTGCGCTGCGCACTGAAGTTTTTGTACAGATGGGGAAAGATTAAAATTAAAAAACGACTTGGAATCCGTCATAAGACCGGGTAGGTTCACGGAATACCAGGTCTGTTTTTTCCACATGTCCGGGTCCGCTCTCTCCGGAAAGAAATTCCATCAAGGCTTCAAGACGATCCCTTTCCCCTACGGCATAGATTTCCACGGTTCCATCAGGCAGGTTTTTCACTGTTCCTGAAATTCCCATCGAAGTGGCTTTCCGTGCAGTCGTATCGCGAAAAAACACCCCCTGGACCATTCCGTAGACAATTGCGTGCATCTCAACGGTACTCATAAGTTTCTATCAACTCCCGCACTTCCTCAAGGTTTTTCGCCTTACTTATCTGCCCTCTAAAATCGCGCGTACCCGGCGACTTCTTCAAGTACCAGCAACCCACTTTCCGCATTTCAAGGACCGTTCTCCGATCACTGTGATAGCGGCTGGCGTACTGATAGTGTTCAAGCAAAGCCTTTCGATCATCTTCCAAAGTCCTTTCCAGTGGCTTTAGACCGCTTAGATGGCGTTGGATATCCTCCGCAATCCATGGCCTTCCCATCGTCCCTCTTGAAACAAGGACCGCATCACACCCAGTATGCCGGAACATTCTCTCAGCCGCTTCAGCGTCGAATACATCGCCGTTCCCAATCACTTTTATTGTTCCCGCAGCTTCTTTGCAAGCCTTGATGTAATCCCAGTTCGCATCACCACGGTACGCCTGTTTGCGCGTTCGGCCGTGGATAGCGATCGCGGCAGCTCCCGCTTCTTCAGCAAGACGAGTGATCTCTTCAGCAATAATCGTATCGTCATCCCAACCTGCGCGGATTTTCACCGTCACAGGCACTTTGACTGCTGCCACCATTTCAGACAAAATCTCAGCAATTTTTTTGGGCTCTTTCAATAATCCAGAACCGCTTCCATCCTTGGTGACTTTGTCCACCGGGCACCCGCAATTGAGGTCGATCACATCAAACCCAAGACCTTCAAGGATTTGAGCCGCTTTGCCGGCCAACTCGGGCTTACTTCCACACAATTGAGCGCCAATGGGATGCATTCCATCTTCGTAGTCCAGGATATGAAACGTTCCGGGATCGTGCCTGATCAAAGCGTCCATTTTGACCATTTCACAGTAGATCAATCCGGGGTTGTACTGGGCGCACATCTGCCGGAACGGAAAGTCGGAGCAACCCGCTAAAGGCGAGTAAAAGATATTGTTAGGAAGCGAAAGCTTCCCTAATTTAAAGGGAGTTTGGAGAAAATTCATTTAGTAAAAAAGTGTATAAATAACCCACTTGATGATATGCTCGATCACCCCTAAACACAAAAAAGCGATAATCGGACTGAGATCGATCATTCCCAACGGAGGGATGATTTGGCGGAAAATGTTTAAATAGGGGTCCGTATAGTAACGGATGAACTGCATGAATTTATATTGATTCAACTCAGGCAGCCAGGAACCTAAGATCCTTACGAACAGCATGATCATATAAACGAGAAAAATCCTGTCTACCAATAGTATCAACATCAATCACCTACAGTTGCCCTGAGAGGGAGTTTACAAAATCTAAAAAGGAATCTTATACCATCTTTTTTCGCTGTGTGTAACGCTCGCACTCGCAAACTTTCCTAAGTTTGCTTCCTGCTCCGCGTCCGCTTCGCTCACACACATCAAAAAAATCCGGCACAACCTTCGCTTCCTATATTTTGTAAACTCCCTCTGAAGAGTTCTTCTCTTCTGAACAATTATTTTACTTGAAACACCCATTTTTTGTCATCAGACAGAAATATTGCCCTTCAAGCAAATATTATTAATGTAATTTTGAAAAAAAATCAGTTATTTTTGTATAATAAATGTATATAATACTAAACTTACCTTATGGAATAAATATTTTGGGAAACGATGCTAACTTTGACCCAATCATCCGGACAACGCCGCAAACAAGCCCTATTGGAGAAACGGGGGGTAGCGGACCGCCCCTCCCCTCTATACCAGCGGACTCCGTTGTCGAAACGACCCACAGCATCGCTACGCAGACAGGGCTTGTTCCAGAGAGCACAGAAACACCAAAAGTTTATGTTCCCCAAGAGCAGATGGCCGCATCCAGTTCATCGGATGCAAGTTTAGACTCTCAACAAACAGTAGGTAGATACCGTCAGGAACCGGCCAAACTAAAAGTCCTTGATGCTAAAATCACAAAAGCTGAAAAGCACTTGGCAAACCTTCGCGAACAAGCGGCACACACCAAATCAGGAAAAGGGGGAAGGGCAAAAAAATCGAGTCTTCATGAACAAATCGAAATCCATCAAAAGCGACTCGAAGGACTGATCAAAGAGCGAGATCGGATAGATGGACCAGTGCGGAGCGTTTGGGTACCAGCAGTGGCAGACTATCTTCCACCAACATCGTCTGGACTACAGGAACGGATAAGAGAACAACGTCAAGAAATTGTAGATACTAAAACCCGATTTACTCAACGAAAAGGGAGTTTTGAACAACGAAAAGAAAAGCAAGCCGTATTAGATGATAAAATCTCCAAAGCTGAAAATTACCTGGCAAACCTTCGTGAACAAGCGGCACAAACAAAATCAGGAAAAAGAGGAAGGACGAAGAAATTCAGCCTTAGAACTCAAATCGAAGTGCATGAAAAACGACTCGACCAACTCGTGAAAGAAAGAAACGGCCTGATCGGCAATATGGAAGAACGCGTGCACACCCTCATGCGTGAAGGCAGCATTGAAAAAGTTCCGGGTGGAAAAAGCGGCGTCTATTTTTTATGCGATGCAGAAGGAGTGAGAAGATTTGTCATTAAGCCAAGCGACGAAGAGATGCTCACCCTGAACAATCCGAAATTATTTGCAACCCCATTCACCCGTGGAAATGATATTGCGAATCCAAGGCCTGGTGTTTCCACCTATTCCGGCGTTCAAAACGAAGAAATGGCGACTCTAGTGGCTGAACATCTGGGAATTGCCGATTCCACTGTAAGATCAGAACAGATGGTGCTGACAAGCGACACTTTTCACGATTTTACAGACAGTCTGACAGGAGATCGAAGTGAATTTCACGAACTCTACGGAGCCCCTGACAGGGAAAAACTCTGCACTGTGCAAGAGTTCATCCCGGACGCATCTGATGTAGGACTCTTATTATTAACATCGTTAAATAAGGATCAAGACGAGTTCATGAGTATCGACCGTGAAAGTCGTGATGCGCTTGAAAGAGAAAGCCTCCCGAAAAACATCAATCAAACAATGTTTGAGCATGCGGTTATTTTATCCCTGGTATGCGGAGAAGTTGATGGAAATGCAGGAAATTACCTTCTTGCAACAACAGACGATCCCCAGACAAACACAAGAAATATCTATAAAATAGACAATGCTGCAACGTTTCCCTCCCACAATGAAGCAATCGAAACAGGGGCAAATTGGGTTCTAAACGCCTATGAAAAACCGATTACAGGCGAAACACGGGAAATGGTGAGTAAGATTGATGTGAGAGCGCTCGAAAAACTCATGAGACAAAGGGGATATAGTCAGGACGCCATTAAAAGCATGAAAGCACGAGTCGCAACGATGAAAGACTTTGCTAATGAAGAAACACTACGGGATTTTGTTGGAATGGTTGAGGAGTTTTCACAACATTTAAGTGATGAATATTTGTAAAAAAATAGTTGTTTAAAAAAATCAAGGTTTATACTATATTATAGCTTTTAATAATAATTATTCGGAGCAATTTACATGCGTTTAGTTCGAATTGAAGATCAAAAAGAAATAGCTAACATACAGCGGGACCAAATTGTGTATCTTCATCCAACGATCAAACGCGTGATCAAACAGCAGGGCCGCATTGTTCTACCCGCCCTTCAAAGGTATAATGAAATGTTTGGTGGTTATATTGTGACCCCAGAACATGAAAAATGGGTAAAGGCTGTGCAAATATATCTCGAACACGACTGGAGAGCTCGATATTCCAACTTATTCCAGTGGGCAAACAACGATCACCCTAATAATTAGAGATCTCTTCTCAAAATCCCATATCTGTTATACTGCGCCTTTGTAAACTCAACAGTGAATACTGAGTAATGATAACAGACAGACCCACAGCTTCCCACTCAGTCGGCCTCGACATCGACGGTAAAGAGATCCGCGCCGTTGAAATTAGATCGGGGAAAGGAAAACCTTCCATCGTAAAGGTTCTCACCATTCCAGCCGAACTTGAACCCCCTAATCATGTAAAGCCGCTTTACACTGGAAAAAAAGAAAAGCAGCTTCATTCTATTCTCAGCAAAAGCTTAATCGTCACAGGTATTGACGCATCTGACATTCTTGTCAGGAATCTGACCGTACAGCTCACTAAAGAAAAAGAGATCGATCAGGTTCTCGAATTTCAGTCGGAACCGCTTTTGCCATTTTCGATTGAAGATGCCGTCATCGACCGTATGCTTTCCGGAAAGGGGCTGGAACATACGGATTTGACCATTTGCGCTGTTAAAAATGATTCTATGTCTGATCATATCGGACTTTGGCATGAGGCAGGAGTTGAACCGGAGGTCATTTCATGTTCACAAGCTTCCCTTAGCACTTTTTCGAAGTTTTTTTCTCCAGTTGAAGAACTGCATTATGTATTGAACCTGGGCAATCGGGAAACGATTTGCTTGCTGGTGAACGACGGCGTTTTATTGAACGCACTGACGGTTAATGTTGGGATCTCCCACTTGGAAGAGGCTTTTGCTGCGGATACCAAATTATCAGACAAGGAGCTCGAGGACGCTTTTAAGTCGTGTGACGCCAACGCTGTCGACAAAGAAACCCACCCCAACTTATTCCAAGTAATTGAGCGCATGAGCATAGAGGTTACCAAATGTATTTTTGCTCTGGCCAAACAGTATCCCGCTCGTGAAATTGAAAACGTGTTGATCACAGGCAACAGCGCAGCATTGACAAACCTTCCCGAGCGTCTCAACCGACAATTGAACAAAAAGGTCCATTTTCCTGAAAACAAACTGAATTTTTCTCTGACACCGCTGGAATTGCAAAAATTCGCAGTCCCGATTGGATTGGCGCTGCAGGGAATTCCCGGTGGAGGAAATCAAATCAACTTCCGCCAAAAGGAATTCACATACCCTTATCCATGGAAGAGGATAAAAAAACCGATGGCAATCTACCTCTCCCTGTGTGCGCTTCTAGCTGCTGCTATTCTATTTTTTGGAAATGCGTACATCACACACAAAGAAGATGCCTTAAAGAAAGAGTACCTGGGTTTATTAGAATTAATGAACAAGCCGTTCAATGAGTTTGAGCTGGAACTTAAGAAGAAAAACCCATACATCCAAACGTTCGAAGAGGGTACAGGAAAACCTCTTAAAGAGATGACTCAAAGCGATATTTCCTTTCGAATCGTACAATTGGAGAAAGAAATAAAAGAAGCACCGGATACATTTCCTTTACTACCTAACACCCCAAAAGTCAGCGATTTTTTGGCCTGGCTGAGCAACCATCCTCACATCAAATCCGCTGAAGAAAAAGACAATGACCGCAACATCACGCTGGACAGCTTAAGCTATAAAATGGTCAAACGTCCGGACGCAAACAAAAAAAGAGAGAGGTACCAGGTAAAAGTGGAAATTGATTTTTCCACATCCACCCCTCGTTACGCCAGAGAGTTTCACGATATTTTGCTTGCTCCAAATGAAATGGTGGACCCGAATGAGGATGTCAAATGGAATGCCGAAAGAGGGCGTTACAGGGCTTCATTTTTTCTGAAAGACCGCACAATCTACCCCTCAGGTAAAAGGAGATAACAAATGAGTGGAATTCCTCAATCACGCATGATCCTTTACTTGCTCGCCGCCGGATTGATCCCCATATTCTTCGCGGTCTTTTACCTCACAGGACAAATTTCAGAAGTAGACGTACTGAAAAACTCTCTGACGCAGGTTGAAACCCAGGCATTTAACAGGGAGAAGAAGCAAGCGGTAAACATGACGGTCAACGAGCACTTCAAAGGGGCGGACCACTTTTATGTCGATAAACACCTTGAATCCTTAACTTTTTTACAGCCGGAAACAGAGTCGCTGCAAAAGCTTGTGAACAACCGTTACTTCGCTGGTGACGAAAGCGTGCGCAAAAGACTGGAACACCTGACCGGCCCCGGTAATTCACTACTTTTTTCCGAGAGCAACGTGCAAGCCTACCCTCTCTTTCAAGAGACAACAGCCTCGCTCGTTCACCCTGTCGAAGTCAACATCGACGACCTTAAAAAAATCCTTTCCATTATTGAGGGAAAAAAAATCGGCGACTATGAACCCGGGCCTAATCGCCCTCAAATGATCATTCTCGATTTTAAAATGGATAAAAAAGAAGCTTCGGCCAACAACGAAGTTTTACTCCTCAACATGAAAATACTCAAACGTGAATATTTATAAGACATGAGACCACTTTCACACCTCCTTATTTTTCTTCTTATCTTTCTATGCAGCTGCCAAGCTTCCCGTATGGCTAATAATGACGAATCTCTTCGATCAATCAGCTTTATCGACCGCAATGGAATGGCAGAAACCGTAAGCAACAAGGAAAGATTGAAGCTGTACAAAAACACCAATTTTTCCGGACCGCAATCGTACCAGAAAATACTGCGCATTTACGACCGTGACAAGCAGGGAAATATCAAGGCGAAAATGACCAGTTATTATGACAATGGACAGCCGAAGCAATACCTTGAGATCATTAATTCCCGCGCTTATGGCCCCTATATCGAGTGGCACGACAATGGGCAGATCAAGCTGCAGGTATGCGTCATTGGCGGCGAGCCCGACCTCAACACCGCAGCAGAGGAAACATGGTTGTTCGAGGGACATGCGATCGTATGGGACAGGGACGGAAAACAGGTGGCAGACTTCCAATATGTCAAAGGTAAGCTCTCGGGATATTCTACTGAGTTCCACACAAATGGAGCCGTTTGGAGGCGTACCCCTTATTCGGACAACTACCCCAACGGGACAGAGGAAACGTTTCTGGACAACGGAGACCTGCTTCAGTTTGTCAATTACGAGAAAGGCTCCAGACATGGAACCTCAAAGAGGTTTTGGAGCCCTGGTGAAATTGCCTCAGAGGAACACTTTGTTCATGGAAGACTGCAGTTTGGACGCTACTATGACAGACAAGGCCACCTCGTTGCACAAATCAACGATGGCGATGGGTTTCGAGCGACATTTGGCCGCGCCTATATTTCAGAGCTGCATCAGTTTGGAAACGGAATTCCTGAAGGAGAAGTGCAGGTCTTCGGCTCTGACCGCAAGCTGTTCCGCACCTACTATGTCAAAAACGAGACGAAACACGGGGTAGAGACCGAGTATTACGAACAGCCCCACTTAAGGCATCAACCGAAAATGACCGTTACCTGGTATGAAGGGAAAATCCAGGGAATAGCAAAGACCTGGTATGAGAACGGCGTTCAGGAAAGCAACCGGGAAATGAGCAGAAACGCGAAGAACGGCCTTTCAACCGCCTGGTATATGGACGGCAGCATGATGCTCATCGAGGAATACGAGTTTGACAAGCTGATTAGAGGGGATTATTACCGTAAAGGGGACAAATTGCCGGTCAGCCAGGTCAGAGACGGCAAAGGGACAGCGACACTATATGACCCCGAGGGCAACTTTCTTCAAAAAGTCAACTATCAGTTCGGTGTCCCGGCACCTCAAGCATCATGAAACAAGGATTAAGAGATCACTGGATACAGGTGCGCAGCCATATACCAAGGGATAGGCGGGAAGAGGCAGAACAAAGGTTATATAGCGAGCTCAAATCCCTGACCGAAAATCATGTGGCCGTCCTGTCGTTTTTCAGCTTTCGCAATGAGATCTCCATGCATAAGCTTAATGAAGACCTCGCGACAAACAGCAAACTCCTTCTGCCAAAAGTCCACGAAAAACAACTACAGCTTTACAAAGTCGTTGATCCGAAAGCTCAGTGCGTCCCCAATGTTTGGGGGGTTCTGGAGCCAGATCCCGCACAATGTGAACGCATGGATGAGGCCGCATTTTCTTTGGTCTTTGTACCGGGCCTTGCGTTTGACCAAGAGCGTCATCGCCTTGGTTATGGAAAAGGTTATTACGACCGGCTGCTCGAAAACGTTGTCGCTCAAAAGGTCGGCATAGGATTCAAAGAACAGTTATCACCCACACCTCTTCCCATTGACCCGCACGACATCTCGCTCGATCAGATCTTATTGTTTTAATTCCGGGTAGCGTATAATGCTAAGGTATGGAACAAGAACTCAAAATCGTCGAAATCACACAGCCCGGCCCATCCTCTGACACGCCAATCCCGGCATTTATGTCGCCGGTCCAGGCAGGATTCCCGTCGCCTGCAGACGACTATGTGGAAAACAAGCTCGATCTGAATGCCCTCGTGATCAAACACCCGACTGCGACATTTTTTGTTCGCGTTGAGGGAGAGTCTATGTCCGACGCGGACATTCATTCCGGGGACATCCTTGTTGTCGACCGGTCTCTTGAAGCTTCTAACGGCAAGATCGTGATCGCGGTCGTTAATGGGGAATTTACCGTTAAACGCTTTGTGACCAACAGCTCTGGTACCTTTCTCGTTCCCGAAAACGCCAATTATCCGATACTCAAGATCGAGGAGGATTCCGAGTTTCAGATTTGGGGTGTGGTGACCTTTGTCATCCACAAAACACGCTGACCAGCTCAAATGTTTGCGCTTGTCGACTGCAACAACTTCTACGCCTCGTGCGAACGGGTATTCCACCCGGAATGGAACAACCGCCCCATTGTTGTCCTTTCCAATAATGACGGCTGCGTAATCGCCCGCTCAAATGAGTCTAAAGCGCTTGGGATCCCTATGGGCGCCCCATTCTTTCAATGCAAAGCGATCATTGAGGCGCATGATATTGTCGTCTGCTCTTCCAACTACACCCTTTACGGCGATATGTCTGACCGGGTCATGAATACGTTGAAGCCGTTTGCTGTCGACTTTCAAGTTTACTCGATTGACGAAGCCTTCTTACACATTGACTGTGAAGATTATCACGCCCTTGGCCGTGAAATCAGAGAGACTGTGATCAAATGGACAGGCATTCCCGTTTCAGTAGGTATCGCCCCCACAAAAACCCTGGCAAAAATCGCCAATCACAAAGCGAAAAAGGAGCCTGTAAACAACGGAGTCTTTGTCCTCGACAAGGAAGAGGTGATCGAAGCCTCTTTGGCCACTTTTCCCGTTAACGACATTTGGGGAATCGGAAGGCGGTGGAGTAAAAAGCTCAACAGGCTCGGGATACAAACAGCAGAACAGTTCAAAAACACACCAGACGATTTGATCAAGAAACACTTAACGGTCATTGGCTTACGCACCGCATGGGAATTAAGGGGAACGTCGTGTCTTACACTTGAGGAAGTCCCGCCAATAAAAAAGTCGGTAACCTGTTCGCGCGCTTTCGGTAAACCGGTCGATAATCTGGAAGAGCTGCAGGAAGCCGTTTCATCTTATGCCGCCAGAGCGGGAGAAAAGATCCGCTCTCAAGACTCGATGGCCACATCGATGCTCGTCTTTGTCGAACTGCACCCATTTAACCGCTCTGCCTCAAATTTTTTCCACGTGCGCGTCGTTCTCACCCAGCCGACAGACTATACGCCGCACCTGATCAAATACGCCAGACAGGCCGCTGAAACGCTCTATCAGTCCCGGCAGAAGTACCGCAAGGCTGGGATCATTCTTGACGGCCTTGTTCCTAACAACCACTATCAAACGGACCTGTTCGCTCCATCGACAGCAAGTTTTGACAAACAAAGAAAGCTGATGAATGTGGTCGATCAATTAAATGAAAAGTATGGCCACCGCATCATCCGAAGCGCAGCGGAAGGAACGGCCAAAGAGTGGCAAATGAAGCGCCGCCTCTGCACGCCCCACTACACAACACAGTGGGATGAAATCCTCACAGTCCGTATTTAATCGTGGAATATCCTCCCTGATTCCTGTATGATGATCCCAAAAATGTAAGCATTAAACGGGAGAAATATCAAGATGGCACAAGCACCTGATAGTGATCGTAAAAAGGCTTTAGACTTAGCTGTCGGCCACATCAAGAAACAATTTGGAGAGGGGGCGATCATGTCGCTCGGATCTCGTTCCACAATACAGGAAATCGGCGTCATTAAAACGGGAACGCTGGCTTTGGATGTCGCGCTTGGGATTGGCGGTGTGCCGCGCGGCCGCGTTGTCGAGGTTTATGGCCCGGAATCTTCCGGTAAGTCAACCCTTGCCCTGCACATTGTCGCAAGCGCTCAAAAAGCCGGCGGGCTGGCAGCCTATATTGACGCTGAGCACGCTCTTGACCCCAGCTACGCAGCCAAAATCGGCGTTAACATCGACGAACTGCTTATTTCCCAGCCTGACTGTGGTGAGGAAGCCCTCAACATTGCGGAAATGCTCGCAAGGTCCAATGCCGTGGACGTCATTATTATCGACTCCGTTGCCGCTCTCGTTCCAAAATCGGAACTTGAGGGAGAAATTGGCGACAGCTTTGTCGGCCTCCAAGCCCGCATGATGTCGCAAGCTCTGCGAAAACTCACCGCAACCCTTTCTAGAAGTAACACTTGCGCAGTTTTCATCAACCAGGTCAGGGAAAAGATCGGTGTTATGTACGGCAACCCCGAAACGACAACAGGTGGACGCGCGTTGAAGTTTTATTCTTCAATCCGCTTGGAAATTCGCCGCATTGGCGGAATTAAAGGTCCGGACAACAGCGAGGTAGGTAACCGCGTTAAGGTCAAGGTCGTCAAGAACAAAATGGCCCCGCCTTTCCGTATTGCCGAATTTGATATCTTATTTAACGAAGGGATTTCCCGCACTGGATCGATCATCGATATGGCGACCGAGTACCAAATTATCGATAAGAGAGGCGCTTGGTTCAGCTATAAGGGAGATCGTTTAGGTCAAGGACGTGAAGCTGTTAGAGAGCAGCTCAAGAACAATATAGAGCTTCTGGAAGAGATCGAGAAGCAGGTTTTTGAGCAATACCAGATCAAGCTCAACCCGCCGCCTAAACAGCCAGAGCCTGCAAAAGCAGACGCTTAAGGCATCCTCTCAACAAGGCGGCATCTCTGCCGCCTTTTTTTTTACTTCATACAAATCTTTGCGCCTTTAGAGAGCGATGGAAATTCAATGCGATGAGCGCGAGCCTCACACTGTTGGTTCACTTCGATAGCGTTTAGATGGATTGTTTTAGGGCTTCTGTCAATGCAGTAAATGGAGCTTCGTTTAAACGTAACTCTTTCAACATAAGATGAAAAGAGTCAAGTTCCCCGTGGAACATCTCTTCTGCGCGCTCCTTGCCAAGCACATTGGCCAAATTGACATCCCGCTTATTTAGAATATCCTGCTCCATGTCACCGATATCATCGGCTGTTTGAAAAGCGAGGCCAAAATGGGCTGCCGCCTTTTTAACGTGATCGAGACCGTCTAAGGCCCCTCCGCCAAAGAGCCAGCCATAGACAAAGGCCACTTCAAATAGAGAGGAAGTTTTAAGATGAATAATTTTTTTAAGCGTTTCCACAGAGAGGTCGGGAGGTTGGATATCGAGAAATTGTCCACCGGTCGCTCCATTCAACCCGGTATTGAAGGCTGCATTTTCAAGGGCAAGGCGAGAGCGGAGATCAACGGTGTCAGAAAAGGGAACGTTCAGGTCGATGAGAACGCGCGCGTTTTGAGCGATCATGTCGTAGCCGGCACCAATAAGTCCATAACTCACTAAAAGAGCTGCTGCCTCTCCAAATTTTTTGTGCACAGAAGGGAGGCTGCGCCGTTCATCGTCATCGTCCATGGAGGGCATGTCATCTGCAACTAAAGAGGCTGTGTGAAAATACTCGATGCTCAGCGCGCTCAGTGTTGCATCCCCTTTATTTCCAATAGCATCTGCAACCATCAGGGTAATGGACGGGCGCACCCGTTTACCACCTGTAGAGAGAGCGTATGCGCACGCATCTCGGATTGGGGAGGAGGGGCCGAGCATCTCGTGATGAGATTTGATCGCATCATTCACCCGATCCACATAATTCTTTAACAGTAAGTGACTTTCGATTACGTTTTCGCTCATTATGCCGTCTTCTTTTTCGTTCCGGAAGGAATAAATCCGGAAATATTGAGACAAGGATAGCATAAAGCGCTTTTACCAAAAACAGTTCCGGGGTTGAGGACTGCGTTGCATCCTGTTTGCGCATGGTCACCGAGAATAGCTCCAAGTTTTCGCAGTCCTGTCTCGATTCGGTCCCCGTTAACTTTGATGGCAACAGGCTGTCTGTCGAGCTTCAGGTTGGCACAAACCGTACCGGCCCCTAGGTTGATATGGTTGCCAAGAATAGAGTCTCCTACGTACGCAAAATGAGCCGCTTGTGATCCGTTCAGCAAAATGGAGTGTTTGAATTCGGAATCGTGTCCAAGAACGCAGTTGTTTCCAGCGATGACATTGCCTCGAATGTAGGCGCCGTGGCGGACAGTGCAGTTTTCTCCGATCCAGCATGGGCCTTCGATATAGGCTCCTGGTTCAACGACGGAGCCTTTACCGATAGAAATCAGGTGTTTGTTGACAAGGTATGCATCTTCTGAGATGGTTCCTTGCAAGTCTCCAAGATTGAGAGCGCTCAGGTATTCTTTTAGCTTTGCAAGCGCTTCCCAGGGGTAGGTGCAATGATTGAATAGCGATTGATGGGGATAGGATGAGAGATCGAAAAGTTCTGTGGTTTCAAGCGCTTTCATGGCACCAATTGTCTAATGCTGGCAACTTATTTGCAACAGGTATTAATAAAAGAGAATATCTATATAAGTATTCTTCTTCTTCTTTAGAGCCTGTGGAAATTTCGATAACTCATGGGGGATCCCTAGAGGAATTTATCGTTGATATCTTTTCGATAAAGAGTCGATAAATGGCGGGTTATTGACGAAAGCCGAGTTTTCGGAAATGCATCGACATTTTCATGAACATCGCCTTAGGGGGTTATCAACTACCCGCGAACACCATTTAAACAAAGAAATTATTCGAAAAAAGGCTAATTTTGGTCGATGGCACCCTTTTTGCATGGAATAAGTTGTGTATTTATGGAGGAAAGTTACATGAACAATATTCCGGTGATGCATCTGGCTGCTACGGTTGGTGGATATGAGAAAGTCGAAATAGAGCCCTATACTAAATATCCAGAGCATGTTCAGAAGCGCATTAGTGAGCTTGGATTAAGCGCCTTGTTGGAAATGCATTCGATTAATGGGTTGGAGCAGTTGGAGGTTCTTGAAAAAGGGTTCTGGACGCAGGCTTCCCAGGTGCATAAGAGGCGGACGGGGTATCATAATAAAGACTTTATCAATGCACTTAAGTTATTGGAAGTGTTCTGTCTATATGCAGGGCAGTCAAACTTTTCAACATTCCGAAAGAAGGTGGTTGTGGGAGAAGAAAAGTCTGGTAAAACTGAAGTGGGGGATAAAACAGTTTTAAAAGCGGTAAAACAGTTAGAGGCGATCAATCATCTTCTTGAGTCTGACATGAAAAAAAGAGGAAAGGTTGCGTTGAGGAAGCATGTTAAAACGCTTATACCACTGATCGATAAAATTTTAACACAAAATTTGAGGCAGACGGAACAGATCGCAATGGGAAAAATCGTCGATAAAGCTGAGCGTATATTGGAAAAAATTTAAAAGAATCTGGGTGAGAGGATTCGAACCTCCGACCCCTTGCACCCCATGCAAGTGCGCTGGCCAAGCTGCGCTACACCCAGATCGTAGATGAATTAAATGGCGTGCAATCCTTCGAATTGCAGGTTAGCTTTCTTGACGTCGCGCTCAGCTATCTTCGCGCACTCCTCAATAATCTTCTCCAAGGAATCCCCTGGATCCACCTCGGCAGAATTTAAATCCACTGTAATATTCGACGTAAATGCCGTGCCCCCACGAACTCCCTTCGCCTTAAAGTTCGCGAACATCCCCTCTTTCTTTTTAGTGATGCGGGTAAACCGAATTAAATTGTTATCTTCAAGACTCATTTTTTTCCTTCCTTAAGATGACTATACATGTTAGGATTTTCACCCATTCTAGTCAAGGAGTTGAGTATGAACGGCAAAGGCTGCATCATTGAACCGTCATGGGATCAAGTACTTGCAGATGAACTGAATAAAGACTACATGCGCAACCTCTCAAACTTCCTCATAAACGAACGCTCCAGCCACGAAGTCTTTCCCAAACAGGAAAATGTATTCAACGCATTCAAACACACGCCTTATGAAAAGGTGCGCGTCGTGATCGTTGGACAAGATCCCTATCACGGGCCTGGACAAGCACACGGCCTTTCATTCAGCGTACCGGAAAATGTCCCAGCCCCTCCATCACTGCAAAATATTTTCAAAGAGATCCGTGATGACCTAGGTTTTCCCATTCCCAACACAGGCAACCTGGTTCCCTGGGCAGATCAAGGCGTACTTCTTCTCAATGCAGTCCTTACCGTCCGCGCACACAACGCCAACTCACACCAGGGAAAAGGGTGGGAACGGTTTACGGATTGCGTGATCGCCAACCTATGCAAAAAAGATGATCCTGTTATATTTGTCCTGTGGGGCAACTATGCAAAAAAGAAGGTGGAGCAAGTCCATGAATTCAAGGAAAAACCTCCCCTTGCTGTCTTGACAGCTGCTCATCCGTCTCCACTTGCAGCCCACAGAGGTTTTTTTGGGTGCCGGCACTTCTCAAAAATTAACGAGATATTAACGCAAAACCAATTTGATCCAATCAATTGGATGTTATAACTCTAAGAGATCAAGACGGAATTTTTAATATTTTTTTGCCCTAAACGCTTTTATTTTATTCAAAATTATTTTATAATATAGTTAGGGAGAAGACTTAAGGTGTTTATTATAGTGGTAATATGATTGCGAATAATACAAATCTATTTAACGAGGACGAAGTCATGTTAATTGAGAAAGAGATCAATAGATTAATGCGCGAACTATCACATGCTGAGCAGGCGCAAATCCATCTAAATGGATTTGCCGTGTCTGTGAATGTGCTTGACCACGGATCACGACTGACGCTGACAACACCTGTCTATTACGGAGGCAACTACATTCCTAAAAGTGTGCGCAAATCGTTAGAAAGTAAAGCTCCATTCGATCGACTGGGAATTCCAACATCCCTGGAAATTGATGAAGATGATTTTTCTATCAGCCTAAATTACAATGGTGAAAGCACACCAGTGGGATATAGTGGCATTGTAGATTTGTTAGAAGATTTTTCATGGTTGGCCGAAAGATGGCGCGACTATTTAGACGAGCAGGACAAAAATGATCTGATTTTTGTACCCGCCAAATAAGATTCAAATAAATATACCGATCATGTTTCAAAGTTATGTTTTCAGACGAGGAGGTGCCCGGAATTTCTATCAGACATGGTCGCCGACGAAGCATGAAGCTTAATTTTGAAACATGATCGGTATAAGAGAGCAAGTTATAAGGGGTTCGGAGTCACTCTAAATGATCTTCCCCATCTCTTATTCTTGCCTCTTTTTTTCATCCGACAAACAATTAAATCAGGTAGATCAAGCGAACACAGCAGTGAAATGGATTATCCATACTGCGTAACAATATGAACGATAAGAAACTAGAGTGGATTTATCGTTACTATCGTTTGATCGTTGAGCAGTCTTTCAATTTCAGGATGAATAAAAAAAGACCAACGTGGATCTCAATCAAGGATTTTATTCATGACGCGTGGTCGTTTCTTAAACCGGGCATAGAGAATGCCGAGCTCATAAAAACCCATCAATGGCAAAGCCATCATTAACTGAGTGAATACATCCGGTGGTGTCAAAATTGCGCTTAAAATAAAGATCGTAACGATTGCAACAGGACGATATTTGCGCATAGCGATGTCTGAAACTTTTCCATAGTGGACCAGGAACAGCAGAATAACACAGGATTCAAAAGCAATGGCATTTGCTGAAAGCAAAATCAAGCTGTAATTCAAGTAGTGCGACAACCCCCAAATATTTTGACCAAGACCTGCGTTGAATCCCTCGAGATATTGATTGGCGAAGGGGATCGTGATGGTATAGCAAAATCCCAATCCCAACAGCGAAAAGAATAAAGAAAAAAGAGCAAAAGGAACAAACATGCGTTTTTCGGTTGATCTAAGCGCGGGTGCGACAAAGAGGTAAATCCAGTAGAGCCAGATAGGCGCTGATCCGGCCATCCCAACCCACAAACTCACTTTTAAAATTGTTGTCAGCCCTTCTGCAGGACTGAAGATCGCCAGCTTTTGGGGATGTGATTGGGTGACAGTGACCGATTGATCTGGATCCAGCGTGACGAATTTCCCTTCATCCTGTACGTAATAGGAGATTGAAGAGTGTCCAATATTCGTTATTCGGGATTGCGTAATGATCTCTGTTTTGATCTTTCCTGTATCGAGAGGAGAGATGAAAAAATCGACAATTGGGCGATAAAAACAGAGCGCCAGCAACATAGCGAGGCCGATTGTTGCCAATACTCGAATAAACGTTGAACGTAACGCGTCAACGTGGCCCCAAAAGTGGTCGTTATGGCTGCTCATCTTTGTCGTTTGATGCTTCGTCTTCCCCCTGGGCGGCCCGTTTGAATTCACGTATCCCCTTGCCTAAACTGCGAGCGAATTCGGGAAGTTTTTTGCCGCCAAAAAGAAGCAAAATCAAACAGAGAATGACGATAATTTCCGCGCTTCCAATCATGATGGTTCCTCCAAGTGAGATGTCACTTTGTTGAAAAACTCTTCGACCTGCTGAGGTGATCTTCCGATAAAAGTACTCACATCAACAAGCTGGATAATCTCTTTGAGGGAAAGCCCAAATGAACTGTCATTGGCGATCCGTTCAATGAGGTCGTTTGATTCCCCTCTCTTCTTAACGTTGTCTGCGGCTTCCTGGCTATGGACCCTGATCCTTTCATGAAGGGTCTGCCTGTCTCCCCCTTTTTTAACCGCCTGCATCAGGATGTTCTCGGTAGCCATAAATGGGAGCTCATTGTCGATATGCTTTTTGATCACCGCCTGGTTCACGACCAGCCCTTTTGTGACCCTTTCCATTAAAATCAACAGCGCATCAGCTGTTAAAAAGGACTCCGAGAGTGTTAATCTTCGGTTTGCTGAATCGTCAAGCGATCTTTCAAGCCACTGAGTGGCATGTGTATAGGTTCCGTTTTGCGATAGCGAAATCAAAAATCGGCTAAGCGAGCAGATCCTTTCTGAAAGCATGGGGTTGCGTTTATACGGCATTGCAGATGAGCCGATCTGTTTCGATTCAAAGGGTTCTTCCAACTCCTTCAACCCGGCCAGCAGGCGTAAATCTGTCGCGAATTTGTGACAGCTTGCAGCCAGGTCAGCAAGCGTATGGAGGACCTGGGTGTCCTGCTTGCGCGTATAGGTTTGTCCTGTCACAGGAAATATACGCGAAAACCCCATTTTTTTTGCGACGATGATGTCAAGCTGTTCAACTTTGCTGTGGTCTCCATTGAAAAGGGAGAGAAATGACGCCTGGGTTCCTGTTGTTCCTTTCACTCCAAGAAAGCGGAGATGGTCTCTTCGATAGATAAGCTCGTCTAGGTCCATAAAGAGGTCCTGGACCCATAGGGTGGCCCGTTTACCTACTGTCGTCAGCTGTGCAGGTTGAAAGTGGGTAAACCCTAAGCAGGCTTGATCTTTGTATTTCAGAGAAAAATCTCTTAAATTTCGAATGACTGTTTGTAATCGCGCGATGATCAATGACAACGCTTGCCTGATTTGAATGGCGTCAGTATTGTCCGTGACAAAACAGGAGGTCGCTCCAAGATGGATAATCGGTCTCGCTGTCGGGCATTGGTCTCCATATGCATGAATATGCGCCATCACGTCGTGATGCAATTGACTTTCATACTGTCCCGCGAGATCGAAGTCGATCGATTCCGTATGAGCGGACAGCTCATTGATTTGTTCCTGGGAGATCTCAAGACCGAGCTCTTTTTCCCCTTCTGCCAGGGCTACCCAAAGCTTGCGCCAGGTAGAATGCTTAAAGTGAGGCGAAAAAAGGTGAGACATCTCTTTGCTCGCATAACGCGCTGTCAGAGGAGATTCATATTGTTGCTTGGGATGGTCTGCTACCTCGTTTTGCATTCATCAACCCATTCTTTAAATTCGTCTATCAGCTCAAAAATCTCTTTTTTCTGCGATTTTGTGATGCGTGCGTGACGGCTTTTGACATTTTGAATGAGCCGGTAGATGCTGTTGATTGTCGACTCCCCTATATTGCGTCTGCGCTTGTCGTGGCTGGCGAGAGGAAATGTTTCCCGTATAAGGCTTAGCACTTCAGACTTCGTTTCACCGTTGTAGCTTTCAACGATCTCCTGTTTTTTTTCAATGTCGCCTTCTCTGCTGGCAAGGGTATAGATGGCCTGCCTTGGCATAGCCTCGATTTGAGGGTGAAGTCCTTTCGGCATGAGTGTATAAAACTCGTAGTATTGGAGAAAGTTATATGGGGTTTGCCTGTTTCCGTAGGTTGCGATCAGCCATGAGGTAAACGCACCCTCCTGATAATTGGTCAGGATCTCATGGGCTTTTTTAATGCGCTCCCCATGAAGCAATGCCGCCTGATGATTGATTGCTTTCACCTCTGAGGTGATCGCGACGAGTTCGGAAAAGTCGCTATTGATGCTTCCCTTGCCGCTCGAATATTCATATAAGATCGCTTCTATGAAGTCTTTTTCGCCCTGATTCAACTCAGATACGGTGAAAATGCCGGAGAAACTGGAAAGGTTGCCTCGGGCAGACTGTTTGGCCATTTCGGCCATTTTAGAAGACTTCTCGTTCTTGTTTAGTCGTTTGGAAAGAAGCTGGTTGACGTTTGACATCGGTTCTCCTTCAGCATGTAAAGCGGCTTTACACCAAAAGCCTGTCTAAAATTTCCTTCGAGAGGGTTTTATAATCTTGAGCGGCCCTTGATTTCGGCGCTGTCTCAAAGAGAGGCTTTCCAAAAACGGAAGCTTCCGAAACAGCTATGTCACGCCGTACTTTAGACTTTAAAACTTTTTTAGGGAATGTATTTTCAATCACATCCAGGAATGCGCTATTGCTTTTTCCCCTCTGGTTCCAAAATGAAAGGACAACGCCAAGCACGTTAAGCGGGTGCCGTTGACCGATGCTTTCAATAAATTGAGAGAGCCTTTCCAACCCTTTGACGCTATAAAATTCTGGGGTGGAGCAAATGAGGGTATGCTCTGCCGCGATCATTGCCGACTCTGTCAGCCAGCAAAGGGATGGCGGCGTATCGATAATGATGACGTCATACCCAAGTGGTTCGATAATGTCGTGCAGCCTTTCGTGAGAGTACCTGTCTGCGGCAAGGGATCCTGTGACCTCTACTCTTTCCAGCCACGTGTCTGCCGGAATGATATCGAGGTTCTTTACATTCGTGCTCAGAATAACGTCTCTGACGTCTTTGTTCCCTTGCAAAACGGGCGCAAGGCTGTCATGTTCATCGGGATCGAACCCGAGACCTGTTGTCAGGTTGGCCTGAGCATCGAAATCGATCAGGAGCGTCTTTTGTTTGTGAAATTTCGATAGGGCTGCACCCAAGTGAAGAGCGGTAGATGTTTTTGCCGTTCCCCCTTTGAAGCTGCTGATTGCGATCGCTTTTTTCTTTTGAGCTGCCATCTTAGGACTCCTTCTTTTGAAATGGAGAACTTAAGCTCCTTTCATCGTTTTCTTTCTTCAGAGCGATGAGAAATGCATCCAGGTCGATTTCTCCATGAACGACATTGTCTCTCGTACGTAAATTGATGGTTTTGTGCTCCATCTCCTTATCGCCAACGGTCAAAATGTAGTTGATTTGGGAGAGCTGAGCATTCCGTACTTTTTTACTGACAGATTCTCCGCTGGCATCAACATCAACTCTAATCCCATGATTTTTAAGGGTTTGTTTGAGTTCGTGCGCGTAGGGCTCATGTCTGTCGGCAACGGTGAGGATACGCGCTTGCAGAGGGCTCATCCAAAGCGGGAATTTTCCTGCAAAGTGCTCGATCAAGATCCCCATGAACCGCTCGATCGAACCGAAGATGGCGCGATGCAGCATCACAGGCCTGTGCCGCTCTCCATCTGATGATGTGTATTCAAGTTCGAACCGTTGAGGAAGGGACATATCCAGTTGGATCGTTCCGCACTGCCAGGTACGGTTGATGGCGTCACGGATGTGAAAGTCGATCTTGGGTCCGTAAAATGCGCCGTCCCCTTCGTTGACTTTATAGTCATGACCCCACTTGTCCAGCGCGTTTTTGAGTCCTGCAGTCGCCTGTTCCCACTCTTCATCGGTTCCGATGGTGTCTTTTTCCGGCCGTGTGGACAGCTCAAGGTGATAGCTTAGGCCGAACGTGGAGTAGAGTTTGTCAAACAGGTTGAGGAGAGAGAGAATTTCCCCTTCGATATCGGAAGGTTTCATAAAAATATGGGCGTCGTCCTGATGAAAGCTCCGCACGCGGAAAAGCCCTGAAAGCGCTCCTGAAGGTTCATAGCGGTGGACGTTGCCGATCTCCGCAACCCTCAACGGGAGTTCGCGATAACTGTGTGAGTGAGTGCGATAATAGAGCATGCATCCGGGACAGTTCATAGGCTTGATCGCGAAGTCGTGGTCTTCGATCTCTGATGTGAACATGTTTTCCCGGTAGTTGAACCAGTGGCCAGACGTTTCCCACAATCCTCTGGAAAGCATGGTCGGGGTTTTGATCTCGATATAGTCGGCCAGGTCCAGACATTCTCTCAGGTATTCGGTCAATTCGGTCCATATTGTCATCCCTTTGGGGTGAATGAACGGCATGCCGGCCGCTTCCTCTTTGAAGGAAAACAGGTCGAGCTTGGAGCCGATGACGCGGTGGTCCCGTTTTTTGGCCTCTTCCATTTGATGCAGATAGTCTTTGAGCATCAGCCTGTCGGGATAAGAAACGCCGTAAATGCGTGTAAGCATTTCGTTTTTTGAATCTCCGCGCCAGTAGGCCCCCGAAGTTTTCGTAAGCTTGAACGCTTTGATTTTACCCAGACTTGGAAGGTGGGGTCCGCGGCAAAGGTCGAAAAACTCTCCTTGACGATACCCGGACAACTCTTCGCCTTCCCCAAAACTGTCGATCATTTCGCATTTATAAGGGTTCTCTGCAAAATTGCTCTTTGCTTCTTCTTTAGTTTCAAAGACTTCTCTTTGGGATTGGTAATTTTCTTTTACGATGTTCTTCATCTCTTTTTCGATTTTATCAAAATCGTTTTCAGAGATGTGAAGATCAGCGAAATCGTAGTAGAAGCCTGTTTCGATCGGGGGGCCGATTGTGGGTTTCGCGTCGGGGTAGATCCTTAGGATCGCCTGGGCAAGGAGGTGTGCTGATGTGTGCCAAAAGATTTCCTTGCCTTCACGGTCTTCAAAAGACCAGAAAATAACAAAGTCGCCATCGCTTAAAGGAGCAGTCAAATCGACGTTTTTTCCATTGATATTGACGGCTAATGCCTGGTCGGGTCCTTTAAGGTTCAGTTGGTTAGCAAGGTCTTTGGCGTTGCTTCCCTCTTCGATTTCAATCTGTGTGTTATCTCGTAATGTAATTTTCATTTGATATATTTTCTTTGGATTAATTCTTTTTTCCGTCACGATTTTACACAATTCTCTCTTTTCTTTGAAATTTTAAGAAATGGGGGTTTTGGGTATGATTCGTCAAGAACTGACTGATGGGATGACCCTGAGTGAACCAGGATGTAATAAACGAAATTTTATCTGAGATCGATCACCCGATAGAAGATCCCCGCTTCTACGTCGAGGTCCATCGCGCCGTTTATCAGAAGCTTAAAGATCAACGGAAAAAAGAGCCGGACCAACTGATCTATCTCTTCGGAAAAGAATACACCAAACTTTCCCATCAGCTTGATATTTCGCTGTTGCAGGAAAGCTGTTCTGTACGCAACCAGTTGAAAACGAGACGGCTTGCCAAGTTGCTGATCAATGATAACGGGGTACTGGACAGAGAAGCGCTTGAAGAGGTTTTGGAGGTGTCCAAAAAATTTGTCTATCCGATGGGGCCGGACAGGCAGTACGACGCCGTCAGGAACGCGCATATTGTCAATGTCCTGCAGTATCTTCGCGACCACCCGAAGATCGAAAGGCAGATCAGGCTCATCACGCGGCCGAATATGCACAGGATCGCAGAGCAGACGATTCGGGATACACTTCAGCTTCCGCACAAAACAATGGTGACGGATGTACATGCCAGGCAGGCCGCATTATCAGCCTGGCTTTGCTATTTACGGCAGAGTGTTGGTTCCTGCTTTGCGACAGCGCCCGCGATCATTGTCCAGGGAGAACAGCCGGAAGTGCTGCTTAAAGATATCCAGGAGATGTTTGCCACCGGCCGTCTCAAAAGGGTCGCTGAGGGAGATGAGTACGCTGTTCCCATCAGCTACAGCTGGGGGGCCGGAGAATTGAGGAAGGTGTTTCTATTCAACCGCAGCCCAAACTTTGAAGAGCCGGGAATATGGGACTCTCCTGGTTTGCTGAGGGCGCTATCCAGCGTGGGGGCGATTCCTGAAGATTTGAACCTTAATGATCAGTTTGTTGTTTTAAAAGACCTCATCAGGGCCGTCCTTAAATCCTGGGAAGCTCCGCAGGAATGGTTTTTTACCAATGTTGAACAGGTGCTGAGAAAAATCCTGTTGCGCCATTTTGAGCTGACTGAAGAAGAGATCAAAGAGTTTTTGCTGAGGCCGAAAGGAATGGTGCACGACAGCTTGATGATGCATGTCGTCAAGGAAGGGGCCTCTTCCGGGAAATCTGACCGTTGCCGACAGTTTCTCACCGCGTTTGATCAATCTAAAAACACTTTTAAATCCCTTTCTGAGAATGCTTTACTGAAGACCTGGGAGTTTACTTTAGCGTCGTTTGCGGAAACGAAGGCGCAGTTTACCAAGTGGAATTTGTACTCAAGCCTCGGGTTGAAACCGGAAGACGGCGGCGGGATCGGCCCCCGTTTGTATGAGGTGATCAACACCCTTTTGCAGGAGTGCAATGAGCAGGTTAGGCGGTATCAGGAGGAGTACGAGGTGATGTACAACCAGCTTCAACACCTGCGCCGCAGGTCTCGGAGCGTGGGATCTGAAAAAGACGCCCAGTGGGTCAGGGTGGAATACCAATCCAAGGCAAATGAATTTCACAGCCTGGAAATTGTTCGGGATAAGTGGCATATGAAAGCCAGACGGTACAGCCAGCTGTACGATGTTCTGATCGACTGGTACTACCGCTTGTTCCCTCAGTACTTTCAGGAAGTCTACGATCCCGACATCCATGACGTCGCTTCAGGCCCTTATGACGACAGCCCGGCAGGATTCAGGCTTTTGTACAAACATGGACGCAGCAATACCTCTCAGTGGTCTCTGATCCACAACCATACGGAGTTTATCGACTCTCTTGTCAGTTTCTTCACTGCTGCCGAAAGGGAAATTTCCACTGCAGAAGAAATGAAGGGATTTGAAGAGGATCTGGCGGAACTTACAACGCGTATCGTTACCCATATCCGTTCCGAGGAGTTCATCGAAACAGCTTTTCATCGGATGGCCCGGGTGCACGGGGCGCCTGTGGTCCGCGATCCTTTGAACAATTTGGACAAGATACAAAAAAAGCCCTGGGTCTATACATCGGGCGGGGCGATCACCACATTGATCAGCTGCTATTTTCGGTTGGGGGACAAACCGCATGAGATCTCCCGTTGGGTGGAAAATCCCATGGAACTGATGGTCTTTTTGATCGATTGCGTCAAAGAGTCTCCAGAGCAATCTCTCGATGAGGTTCTTGCGGAAGAGGGTAAATCGTTCGTGATGCACTCTCCAACCCACGCTTTCCTGTTGAAGCCCGGGCTCCCTGATTTCAGAGAGGGGTGGAAAAGCTCGGACTATACGTTTTCATGGGTGCGCGACAGATATGTCAAACCTGCCGAGGATTTCGTGAGAAGTATTTATCTCGATGACGAGAAGATGAAGTTCATCGTCGATGAGCTTCTCGAGCAGGTGCACCCTAATATACGACCCTATTTTAAACAGACGTTTTATGCTATCGGCGGATCGATGAGCGCTCAAGATTTTCGCTACCATATGATCGATACCATTGAAGTGACCAGAGGACTGCAAATGAGCGGCAGAGCCTGTTTAACGGCTTCTCAGATAGACAGTGTCCTCTTTTCCTGTTTACCCTTGACCTCCAGCTATCAAGTGGTCGAACGCGTCAAACGCATTTTAGAGCTGTTGCCCCATTTTCCTCAGAAGGAAAAAGAGGAGGCGGTTTCTCTCTGTGAACGCTTTTCCGGTAAAATTTCTTCGCCTAAGTTTGTCAGTGCCAAAGGATTGCAGGGAATTGTCAAGTCTTTGATGATGTTGGTTGGCATGGAAACCACCGGATCTGTGAATTTTCCAAAAATGATTGCAGAAATTGCCCAACAAGAAGGGTTCGCCCTACCAAAACCTTTCATTTTTGCCGACTCGAACTGGGTGAAAGATTATTTCGCCTTTGTCGTAAACCCTGGAAGTGGAAATTTAGAGCTTTGGCGTACAGATGATTTAGGAACAGCTGGAGAACCGATGAACGAGTGGAAGAGCTGGCTGGACGGCAGCCGCAGAAAACCGGACTGGGGGGTGTTCAATCGTCCATACGAATATCGCCTCGATACACAGAAGGAGGGATTATGAAAATTTGCCCAGTGATCTTATGCGGAGGGGTGGGAACCCGCCTATGGCCTTTATCTCGGCAGTCGTTGCCCAAACAGTTTCATCAGCTTTTTTCTCCGCAGACGCTTCTGCAGGATACAGCATCGCTTCTTCAGTCCATGGACAATACGGAGTCTCCGCTAATTATTTGTAATGAAGAGCACCGATTTACGGTGAGAGAGCAGTTGGAAGAGGTAGAAATTCCCTATTCCACCATCATTTTAGAGCCTGAAGGGCGCAATACAGCTCCCGCTATCAGTGTGGCAGCCCAGTACTTGCTTGAACGCGATCCCATCTTGCTGGTATGTCCGTCGGACCATCTCATCAAAGATGCTGCAGCCTTCCAGCAAACACTCAATGAAGCGGTGCCATTGGCAAAGGAAGGCAAGTTGGTGACCTTTGGTATTTCTCCCAGTTCCCCATCTTCAGAATATGGTTACATCAAAGGGAATGGAAATGTCATCGAGGCTTTTATCGAAAAACCCCCCGTTGAAAAAGCGAAGGAATTTGTCAGGTCCGGCGATTATTTCTGGAACAGCGGGATATTCCTGTTCAAGGCATCGGCATTTTTGAAGGAGCTGGATCAAGAGGCCCCCGACCTTCTCCGCCACTCCCGGGAATCGTTGAAAGAGTCTAGTGTGGATTTAGGGTTTGTCCGGCTTGCGAAAGACCCCTTCCACAAGTGTCCAAGTCTTTCTATCGACCACGCAGTGATGGAAAAGACGAAGAATGGCGCCGTTGTTCCCGCCCGCTTTGATTGGTCGGATATCGGGTCCTGGCCTTCGATTTGGAACAATTCTGAAAAAGATGAGGCCGGAAATGCCTGTATTGGCGATGTGAAAGCGGTAAACTCTAAAAACTGCTACCTGCGCTCTGAGAACAAACTCGTTGTCGCCGTTGGTGTCGAGGACCTGCTGGTGGTTGAAACGGGGGATGCGACATTGATCGCCCATAAAGCGCATGCAGATCAAATCAAGTCAGCGGTGCAGCAGCTGCAGGAAGAAAAGCGGCCGGAAGTGGAAGAGCATGAAAGGCATTACCGCCCTTGGGGATATTACGAATCGCTGACTGTCGGGGAGCGCTACCAGGTCAAAAAGATCGCCGTGAAGCCTGGAAGCAAGCTTTCCTTACAATATCACCACCATCGCGCGGAGCACTGGGTGGTCGTCCGGGGAACGGCAAAGGTAACCAGAGGAAAAGAGGAATTTTTTGTTCATGAGAATGAATCGACATTTATTCCTGTCCGCGAGGTCCATCGGTTGGAGAACCCGGGAAACATTCTGCTCGAGATGATCGAGGTGCAGTCAGGCAGTTATTTGGGCGAAGACGATATCGTACGGCTTCAGGACGATTATCACAGAATCGAAGCATAAGTCTGGAGGCGCTATTTTGAAAGCTCTGACATCGCTTCTCTAAGGCCCTGATGCTCCATGATCTCTTCAATTGTTGGTTTCGTCCGGTAAGTCCAATTTTCTTCTGTGCTGCCCCCAGGCGTATTGATCCTTTCCCTATTCAAATCCTCGAATACCAACGGCTTGAACAATCCTAGATATTCCTGGATAAGATTGATATGGAACAGGCTTGGCGTGGTATGGCAAGCTTTAAGAATCTGAAAATAACGATCGTATGTCAAGTCATCGTACTCATTCCATCCCATCAATTGGGAAAAGGCCTGAGCATCCTTTCTGTGGGTTTTCCACCAGGCCGCCAGCGTTTCTGTGTCATGCGTCGAAACCGTGGACATGCTTAACGGGGTGTATTCCTCGAAAGGGAGATAAATATCGGAATTGTCCTGCCTTTTCTCCCAGCGTAAGACTTTAGTCCCGCATATGCCCAGGGAGTTTAGCGAGGTTTTGACCTCTTCGGGTACAGTGCCCAGGTCTTCTCCTATTGGAAGCATGCAGCTCGCTTCGAGCAGGGCTTTCATTCGGGATTCGCCTCCTGATATCCACAACGAGTGATCTTCCGGGATAAATCCGGAGCGGTCTGTCCCATCCTCGTTCCATAAGGCAAAGATTCGATAAAAACCGACCACATGGTCCAATCTGTAGAGGTGGCAGTAAGGTTCTAATGCCGCCAGCCGGTTTTTCCACCAGGAAAAGAGCGCGTCAGACTGAGAATCCCAGGCATAGACGGGGAACCCCCAGTCCTGCCCTTCGCGATTGAAGTCGTCTGGAGGTGCGCCCGCCCTGTAATTCAGTTTGAAGAGATGGCGGTTCGCCCAAACATCGGCGCTTTTCCTGCTGATGAGTATGGGGCAGTCCCCTTTGATCAGGATTCCGGATGCGTCTGCGAAATTTTTAACTTCCTTCATTTGTCGATGGCACAAAAACTGTACGAGGCAGTGCTTTTCCATCAAAGGGCGATACTTTTCATAAAGAGCCTCCCATTGGCCGCGTGGATTTTTCCACTCTTCCCTCCATATTTCCCAGTCGACAGTTCCCGATAGCTCCGCCAGGGACTTGTAAAGGGCATAGGGAAGGACCCAATCCCGCGACTTTCGGTACCACTGCTGATAGCTTTCTTCATTAAGAAGGTCGTTCCCTTCAGTCAGGATATAATCATTGAGATACTCCATCTTCAGTTGGTAGATCCCTTTGTGGTCAACACGAGGATTTGAGTTGAACGATCGCAGGGAAGAGAGGAGACCTCTTCTGATGGCTGAATGGTCGAAATTTTGTAATTTATTCAAACTTAGATAAATAGGATTCAATGCAAACGCCGAGACCGGAGAGTAGGGTGAAGGATCGCCTTGAGAGTCATAGAGGGGCAATAGTTGGAGAACATTGAAATTCACCTCTTTCAGCCAGGCGATGACAGAGATCAGGTCCAAAAATTCCCCAATTCCATTTCCTTTCTCGGTTTTCAGAGAGAATAGAGGGAGGCAGATACCATGGCGGTGCTCTGTTCCAATGGCTTCCCATTGACGGGAAGCAGGGGTTGAGTTGAGAAAAGCCTTAATATCGTTACTCAAAGTCGGGGTGTCTCCTCGATAAAATGGTCATTGTCCTGAATTTTGATATAGGAAGCAAAAAATATCTTTATAGATTTCATAAAATTGTTAACATCAAAATGATAAATGGGTGTTGTTCAAAAATCCAAAAAATGGGGAGATTCCATGAACCAATCAAACGAAACAAGGAAAATTGCGTATTTTTCTATGGAGATTGCGCTGGAATCCACCCTTCCCACCTATAGCGGTGGTTTGGGTGTTCTTGCCGGTGATACGATTAAATCTGCGGCGGATCTGAGGGTTCCTATGGTTGGAGTTTCCCTTCTGTATCGGAAAGGGTATTTTTACCAATTGATCGACTCGGAGGGAATGCAGTCGGAGCAACCGGTAAGATGGGAAATAGAAAACTACCTCACCAAGCTCCCTGAAAAGATAACGGTGGAGATAGAGGGGCAGGAGGTGGTCATCAACATCTGGGAATATCGAGTGGAAAGCAGTTCTGGTTTTGATGTTCCCGTCTATTTTCTGGACAGTGACGACCCATCAAATTCCGATTGGCACCGCAGTTTGACAGACTCGTTGTATGGTGGAGATGAAAAATACCGTCTTTGCCAGGAAACCATTCTGGGGATCGGAGGGATCAGGGCGTTGAGAGCCCTTGGATACAATAATATCAGACGGTTTCATTTGAACGAAGGTCACGCAAGCCTTCTCACCCTGGAACTTCTTAAGGAAGAGTGTGCGGGCAAAAGCCTGCATCAGGCAACAGAAGAAGAGATTGAAAGGGTGAGGAAAAAGTGCGTTTTCACTACCCACACACCGGTGCCGGCCGGGCACGACCAGTTTCCGTTGGACCTGGCACAATCGGTCCTTGGGGAAATGATGCCTCCGGAACTGAAGAACATCATCTGTTGTGATGATAAGCTGAATATGACCTACCTGGCATTGAATTTAAGCAATTATGTCAATGGGGTTGCTAAAAAGCACGGGGAAATTTCAAGTCTCATGTTCTCGGGACACAAGATCGAGGCGATCACAAACGGTATCTATGCCCCTTTCTGGGCAAGCGGACCGTTTAAAAAGCTTTTTGATAAATATATCCAGAATTGGAGGGAAGATAACTTTTCATTCAGGTCGGCAATCTCTGTTCCGAGAGCGGAGATATGGGAGGCGCACCTTCAGGCTAAAAAACAATTGCTCGACTATATCAATCAGGAGGAGAATTTCGATCTTGATATCCACGCGTTTACGATCGGGTTTGCCAGGCGCTCGGCAACCTATAAACGGGCAGATTTGATATTCAGGGATGTAGAAAGACTTAAGCAAATCGTCAAAGACCAGGGGCCGATACAGATTATTTTTTCGGGAAAGTCCCACCCCAAGGATGCTCAAGGGAAGGCTTTGATCCAAAAAATTTACGAGGCGAAAAAAATGTTGGAAGGCGATATGCGGATTATCTATTTATCCAATTACAACGTTCATATCGCCTATTTAATGGTTGCAGGAGTCGATATTTGGCTCAACAACCCCCGCGCTCCAATGGAAGCTTCGGGAACAAGCGGGATGAAGGCTGCTTTGAACGGCGTCCCTTCGTTTAGCGTCCTTGATGGCTGGTGGATAGAGGGGTGTTTGGAGGGGATGACAGGATGGGCGATAGGAAACCATCATGAAGAAGCGAAGTTCAACCTTTCTCCTGAGGAGGAACAAGCGGTCGACGAGTCCGATGCTGCATCCCTGTATGATAAGTTGGAAAACAAGATCCTTCCTCTGTTTTATCAGCGGCCGGACGAATACAGGACCATCATGCGGAATTCCATCGCTCTCAACGGAGCGTTTTTTACGACACAGCGCATGGTCCAGCAATATGTTGTGAACGCTTATTACCGGTAACCACGTACGGGGCGTAAAAATGGGTCAAAATCGCGTAGTCATTGAACAGGTCACACCTCAAGTGAATTGTGGTCAATTCCCAATCAAACGCACTCCTGGAGAGATTGTGTGTATCCTGGCCGATATATTCGCTGACGGGCACGACAAGCTTTATGCCGAGCTTTGTTGGAAAGAAAAGGGAAAAAGGAACTGGAACCGGGAGAGGATGCAATCAGGGGACAATGACAGATGGACAGCAACGTTCGTTCCCAAAGTACCCGGCACCTATGTTTACACGGTTGTTGCGGGGATCGATCACATTTCCACCTGGCATTCGGACCTTCTCAAGAAAATCGAAGCGTCGCAAGAAATTTCAGACCATTTGCAGGCAGGGGAGAAATTATTAAAAGATATCCTCCCTTTAGCGGCAAAAAACGATCGTGAAAAAATCGAAAAATTCCTCAAACAGATCGGGAAGGAAAAAGGGATAGAGCAGTTGAAAGCCCCATCGACGATCAAGTTCCTTTCCTCACTTCTGCCTAAATATCACGAAGAGAGGTACTTGACGCGGTATCACAAAGAGTTGGAAGTGGAGGTGTCGCGGTCAAAAGCCAGGTTCAGTTCGTGGTACGAGTGTTTTCCACGTTCGGTCTATTGCCGCAAAGGGGGGCATGGGACCTTTAAGGACTGCCGGAAGCTTCTGCCGGAAATCTCGCGGATGGGATTCGATGTCTTGTATTTTCCCCCGATCCACCCAATAGGAAAAACGCATCGCAAAGGAAAGAACAATCAAACTAAATCAAAAAGAAATGATCCAGGATCCCCCTGGGCGATCGGATCCAAAGAAGGGGGGCATGATGCGGTCCACCCGGAACTGGGAACGCTCAGTGATTACAAGTCCCTTCTCAAAGAAGCTGAAAAATTCGATATTGAAATTGCTTTTGACCTTGC
>CAZWOB010000005.1:1890-4953 GCA_964635295.1 uncultured bacterium | reverse complement strand
GTCAAATCCCTGTATCCGGACACAATTTTCCTCTCGGAAGCGTTCACCAGGCCGAAAGTGATGCAGCATCTGGCAAAAATAGGTTTTGATCAATCGTACACCTACTTTACCTGGAGGAACACAAAACAAGAGCTTGAAGATTATTTTCACGATCTGGCAAATGGGCTGTCTTCGGAGTACTTGCGCCCGAATTTTTGGCCGAATACTCCCGATATTCTCCCTCAAAGCCTGCAGTACCAAAAACGCTCATCCTTCATTGCACGCCTGGTGCTCGCTGCAACAGCCAGCTCCAACTACGGAATCTACGGCCCTTGTTTCGAACGGATGGAGAATGTTCCCTTAAAAGAGGAGTCCGAAGAGTATCTGAACTCAGAAAAATATGAGATCAGGAAATGGGAGGGCGCCGGCGAAACCCTCGTGGAAATGATCTCTCTCATTAATGGAATCAGGAAAGAAAATACCAGCCTCCATCACACTCGCAACCTGGAAATTATCTCCAACGACAACCCCTTTCTTATCTCGTATGCGAAATCGTCCTGCCAGGATGACAGCCTGTTGATCATTGTCGTCAATCTCGACCCGGGTCATACGCAGTCCGGCTGGCTTTCGGTCCCGCTGGAAAAGTTGGGGCTTCCTCCCGATTCGCCTTATCTTGTCCAGGACTTGCTTTCAGGAGACAAATACGTTTGGCAAGGGCAGACCGCTTTTGTTGAGCTCAATCCATTTATCATGCCGGCGCATATTTTCAAAGTGCGCAAACAATTGATCAAAGAACAACAATTCGACTATTTCATGTGAGCACAAAATGAACCAAAAATCGACAAAATGGTACAAAGATGCAGTTATTTATCAGTTGCATGTCAAATGCTTCTGCGACAGCAATAAAGACGGTATCGGAGACTTCAAAGGGCTGACGCAGAAACTTGACTATCTGCAGAAATTAGGGTGCACAGCGTTATGGCTTCTCCCGTTTTATCCTTCACCTCTCAAGGACGACGGTTACGATATCGCAGATTACCTCACGGTTCACCCCAACTATGGTAATTTGAGGGATTTTCGCAACTTCTTGAACGAGGCCCATCGAAGAAACCTTAAAGTCATTACCGAGCTCGTCATCAACCATACCTCGGACCAACATCAATGGTTCCAACGGGCCAGGCGGGAAAAGGCGGGATCGAAATGGCGCGATTATTATGTGTGGAGCGACACCCCCGACAAGTACTCGGAAGCGAGGATCATTTTCAAGGATTTTGAAACCTCAAACTGGACATGGGACTCCAGGGCAGGGGCCTATTACATGCATAGGTTTTATTCCCATCAACCTGATCTGAATTATGAGAATCCTGTTGTTCACGATGAAATTTTCCGAGTTCTTGACTTTTGGCTGGAGATGGGAGTGGATGGAATGCGCCTGGATGCGATTCCCTACCTCTATAAACAAGAAGGAACAGATTGCGAGAATTTACCGCAGACCCACCAATTTTTAAAAAAACTGCGTTCACATGTAGATAAACAATATCCTGACTGCATGCTTATAGCAGAGGCGAATCAATGGCCAGAGCAATCTGCCGCCTATTTCGGCGATGACGATGAGTGCCACATGGCGTTCAATTTTCCGGTGATGCCCCGCTTGTACATGGCCCTGCAAATGGAAGACCGCTTCCCCATTATTGACATCATGGAACAGACGCCTAAGCCTCCCTCCTCATGCCAATGGGCGATTTTTCTCAGAAACCACGATGAACTGACCCTGGAAATGGTGACGGAAGAGGAGCGTGATTATATGTACCGCTCTTACGCCAATGATCCAAGGTCCCGTATCAATCTCGGCATCAGAAGAAGACTTGCGCCTTTGTTGAACAATGCTCTTCCTAAGATCCATTTGATGAACGTCCTCCTCTTTTCTCTTCCCGGTTCGCCTATCATCTATTACGGGGACGAAATTGGAATGGGAGACAACTATTATCTTGGCGATCGTGACGGCGTCAGGACTCCTATGCAGTGGAATACCGATAGAAATGGAGGGTTTTCTCTCGGCAATCCGCAAAAAATGTATCTCCCGTTGATTATCGACCCTGAATATCATCATGCGTTTGTCAATGTCGAAAATCAGGAAAAGAACGCCTCTTCCCTTCTTTGGTGGATGAGAAAGATCATCAGCGTCAGGAATCGATTCAAGGCTTTTAGCAGAGGAGATATCCACTTTTTATCCCCTTCCAACTCAAAAGTGCTGGCGTTTATCAGGGAATATGAAGAGGAGAACATCCTTGTTCTTGTCAACTTGTCCAAATACCCCGTCTTTGTCAATCTCAATCTGAGCCAATATTCAGGCGGCAAGTTGAAAGATATTTTTGGCAATCAGGAATTTTGCTCCATCAAGGACAGACCGGTAGGGCTGACCATCGGCGGGTATGGCTATTATTGGTTGAAAATCCTCCCTAGCAGTTTGGACGCTCATGCGGATTACCCTCTTCAATTGGTGTTGAAAAAATCCTGGGAAGACATTTTCCTCCCGGAATTTGAACAGGTATTTTGTAATCAGGTCCTCAGTCATTATTTGCCCTTATGCCGATGGTTTCAGAGGAAAGCGGATAAAATTGTCGATGTAGCCATTTTCGACCGCATTGTCTTCGATTCCATGGCCTTCCTGCATCTCAAGGTGGACTATGCCAGCTCAGAGACAGAATACTATCAGCTGCCCCTCAGTTTCAAGCCCGGCATCGGGCATGAGGATTACCAGAATTCTGTGATTGCAAAAATCGTATTTAACGAGACAGAAGGGGTCTTGATCGATGGAATTTACGATGAAGAGTTCCGTTCGCTGTTGCTGAACCACTTAATTCTTGCGAAAAAGCAGATGAAAAGTCAGAAAGGATCGATCGCTATCCATACAACAGCAGCGTTGAACAAGCTTGGGAGAGAGGAAGGGCACCAATTTTCCAGGGTCACTTCCAGCGAACAGACAAATAATTCCATCTCTTATGGCGATGTCATGATCATGAAATTCTTCCGAAAGATCGAAAGCGGCCTGAATCCCGACTATGAAATCGCAAAGCATCTCAC
>CAZWOB010000005.1:0-1790 GCA_964635295.1 uncultured bacterium | reverse complement strand
TCCGAAAGATCGAAAGCGGCCTGAATCCCGACTATGAAATCGCAAAGCATCTCACCCAAAACGTGAAATTCAAACATACCCCCAAACTTTTAGGTTCTGTCAATTATTCAGGGCCGGATAACCAGCAATCGGTTCTTGCGATGTTCCAGGAGTATGTTCCTAATGGGGGGGATATGTGGCAGCATTCTTTGGACACGATCCGGTTATTCTTTGAATGTCTTTTGACCCACGAAGATGTCGGGCACTTGAAGCGGGGAATGAAAGAACTTGAACAGAAATTCCGGGAATATATTGGCGCTCATTTCCTGGATATGATCGAACTTCTGGGAAAAAGGACAGCCGAGCTTCATATCGCTCTTGCAAGCGATCAAGGAAAAGAGGAATTCATCCCCGAACCCTTCACGTGGATGTATCAAAAATCTCTTTTTCAGTCGATCAGAAGTCAAATTAAAAAATCCTTTTATCTCCTCTCGCAGCACTGCAAAAATTTTAAAGGCATGGAACAGCAGCTTGCAGAAAAATTATTGGGCAAGCAAGTTGAATTTGAAGAGAGGCTTTCCTTCTTGCTGACGAACAAAATTACAGCGAAAAAAATACGGATACATGGTGATTACCATCTGGGACAGGTTCTTTATACCGGGAACGATTTGGCTATTATCGATTTCGAAGGGGAGCCGATCGTGCCAATGACGGAAAGAAAATTGAAAAAATCGCCTCTGCAGGATGTTGCAGGAATGGTGCGCTCCTTTCACTATGTCTCCGTTTGGGGGTTTCAACTTTACAAACAATTCAGAGGAGAGGCCGCCTCCAATATTGAACCCTATTGCCAGGATTGGTACCACGTTGTTCGGGATTTGTTCCTTTCAAATTATATTGAGTCGATCTCGCAAGAGGAAAGTGGAATTGTGTCAGATAACGCTGATGACTTTCATGACCTGTTGTTCGCTCATTTGATTCAAAAGGCGGCCTATGAGCTTTTCTATGAGCTGCATAACCGGCCCGATAAAGCGATCATCCCAATTATCGGTCTGACCAACTTATTGGAGTCCAGTGAAAAATGAAAAACAAAACGCTCGCCCACTCTTTATTGACAGAGGAAGATATCTACTATTTCAAAGAGGGTACCCATGACCGCCTTTATGAAAAATTAGGCTCTCACCTGATTGAAATTGAAGGAGTGAAGGGGGTGCATTTTGCTGTCTGGGCCCCTAATGCAAATTTTGTTTCCGTCATCGGGGACTTCAACAGCTGGGATAAGACGGCGCATCCCCTCCATGTGCGCTGGGACAGCTCAGGGATCTGGGAAGGGTTTATTCCGGGAGTCGAAATAGGGGTTTGTTATAAGTATTCTATCGAGTCTTCTGTCAACGGCTATTGCGTTGAAAAGGGCGATCCGTACGCATTCCGCTGGGAAACTCCGCCTCACACCGGCTCCGTTGTTTGGGATATCGCTTATGAATGGAAAGATGATAACTGGGCCTCTCTGAAAGAAACGTTGAACAGGCCGGACAGCCCTGTCAGCATTTATGAGATGCATTTTGCTTCATGGAAAAGGGACGATGAAACAAACGATGCCCCTCTTACATATCGAGAGATGGCAAAACGACTCCCTTCCTATCTGGTCGACATGGGATTTACCCATGTTGAATTCCTTCCAATGATGGAACATCCGTTCTACGGATCATGGGGATATCAGAAAACGGGTTTTTTTTCACCCACTAGCAGATACGGAACCCCTCAGGACTTTATGTACCTGATCGAATCTTTGCATCAAGCCGGAATCGGGGTGA
>CAZWOB010000004.1:51830-52055 GCA_964635295.1 uncultured bacterium | reverse complement strand
CATGAGGCCTCCCTTTCTGGAATTTTCCTTTATAGGTTAGGTTGCGAGTCTGAGGATCGTATAGCTCTCCTTTGCCATGCCGCTCCCCTTCCTGGCATTGTCCTTTATAGCGTAGGTTGCCAGTCTGAGGGTCGTATGCCCTTCCTTCGCCATGAGGCTTCCCTTTCTGGAATTTTCCTTTATAGGTTAGGTTGCCAGTCTGAGGGTCGTATGCCCTTCCTTCGC
>CAZWOB010000004.1:10922-51730 GCA_964635295.1 uncultured bacterium | reverse complement strand
CATGAGGCCTCCCTTTCTGGAATTTTCCTTTATAGGTTAGGTTGCGAGTCTGAGGGTCGTATAGCTCTCCTTCGCCATGAGGCCTCCCTTTCTGGAATTTTCCTTTATAGGTTAGGTTGCGAGTCTGAGGATCGTATAGCTCTCCTTTGCCATGCCGCTCCCCTTCCTGGCATTGTCCTTTATAGCGTAGGTTGCCAGTCTGAGGGTCGTATGCCCTTCCTTCGCCATGAGGCTTCCCACCCTGGTATTGTCCTTCATAGCGTAGATTGCCAGTCTGAGGATCGTATGCCTTTCCTTCGCCATGAGGCTTCCCTTTCTGGTATTCACCAGTATATATTTTATTACCTGATTGGTCATATTCTGTTCCTGTGCCATGGAACTCTCCCATTTGCCAATCGCCATGATACTTAACATGGCCGGAAGGATGATATTGCGTGCCCTTGCCATCCTTTCTTCCTTGTTTGAAATCTCCATCATATTGAATAGTATCAGAATAAAACATTATTCCTTTACCATGTGCAAGACCATTAACTAAAGGAACAATGTATTCACAACCTCCCTTCCTTAAGTAAACTTTTTGTGTTATTGAATCTGAAGTCGATGCGTTTGAAGTTCCAAATGAGAGCTGGGCTGTTGCTACATCCTGACTCCTCTGAGCAGTTCGTTGTCGCTTATCAGATGATTCTGTTGGAGTGCTTTGTTTTCTTTTATTTGTAGGATTTCCTGAATTGTTCGGGAGTCTGGAATTACTAAAGTTATTGATATTCATAAAGAATCTTAAATTAACTGTATTATTTATCTTTTTATTTTATCTAATTGTTTTATTTTTATTATACCGTATAAGTTACCCTGTTAAATTATGACAATATTCCGATCATGTTTCAAAATTATGTTTTCAGAGGGTGTGTTGCCTGAAGCTATCCAACTAAAAGGTTTTGTTCGGATTTGGATGGATTTTTTCCTAGGGGAGAAAATCAAGACGAAGTCAATATTTGATATTATAGACAAGTCTTGATTTCTCTTCCCCGGGGAAAAAGACGCCAAAGACGGGCAAAAAATTTTAGTTGGATAGCTTCAATCTCAGTTTAATTCTATTATTGGTAGTAATTATAAATTATGATATATTTTATGTTTTAATTCGTTGAATAGGTTTTAGCTATGAGTTTTCGTTTACCAGATGTCATGTTAGATGGTGGGTTATTTACTTATGAAGGTGGGATTCCTGTCTTTATCGATGATAAAGGGACCCGGCATTTTGGTATCGGTAAAACACAGGAGCAATTGCTGCTTTTAGGGATGCAGCAGCAAAGAGCGCTTGACGCTCAGACAGTAGAGGCGAAAGATCGTGAAATTAGCGCCCTAAGAGCAGAAGTTGCCCGTTCCCATGAAGTTGCTCAAAGCAACTTCGCACTGGGGCAAAAACTGCAGAAAGCCCAGGACAGAGCAACTGTCAGGGCTGTTCAAATGGGAGCCTATAGCAAAGGGAGAGAAGACCAGAAAAGAGAAGACCAGGGGATTGCTGAGCTAGCGTTCCATAGTGGGGTCTTGAGACAGCAGGAAGAGTCTAGAATGGAGGTTTCCAGTTTGAGAAGGGAAAGTCTCATGCTCCGTAAAAAAGTTGCATTCCTTAGCGGGCAGCTGGCAGCGGCCCAAAGGGTATCAGCGCTCAACCTTATCCCAGGATCAGGGCGAAGGGTATTTTCTTCAACTTCTGCAACATCTTCTTCATCTCCTTCTCCTTCGTCTCCTGTAATCTTGCCTCCCTCGGACTTGGAAAAAGATGATGTATCAGCACTTCCTCAGCCATCAATGAGCCCGGTTCCATCGACTATCGATACAAGAGAAGGAATGCCGGAAGTCCGATCGGGGTCTTCAGATCAAAAACGTAAAATTCCGAGGGATGTTACCGAAGATTCTCAATCACAGGCAGCATCATCAGAGGCACCTTCGATCAAGCCTGAATCTTTATCTTCTGCGGATCGATTGAAATGGGTCTGTGAAAAACTGAAAAGCGAGCCAAAATTCAAAGTTCCTGACTGTTTTACAACAGATATGACCAATGCTTTAATCGATTTCTGTACAGATTATAAGAAGGGGTATCCAAGGATAAATGAATTAATGGAAGCCTTATATGATCTGCCACCAACAGTTAATCTGAACAGAACTTTGCAGTTCAAAGCGCCAAAACGGGAGGCTGTATTATTAACAGCCATGCGCAAGGCATTGGCAGAAAGGGGAGAATGTCCGACATTTCGTGTTTTCCTTGGAAGGTTGGTAAGCAATCTTGAAGGGCGGTCAAATCGCAATTTGCGCGCGTTCTTTAACAAAGAAATGGATGCCTTATTTGAAAACGTCGAGGACTGTCTTGCGGAAGGGGAATACGATCTGGCTAGTAAAAAAATTGCTCAGGCAATTGCTGCCCACCGCAAGGGAAACGATGCTTCATCGATCATATCGGATTTGATCGCACTGGCAAGTCGCCAAGAGTCTGCTTATCTGGCAAGGGATAGAATGCTTGAACTACTGAAAAAAGATTCCGATCTCTTTCCCGCATTGAAAGATGTGTTCAATAACATTGTTGATAAGTACCAGTCGGACAGTAGCCGTGATATTCTTGAATTGTATGATAAATTGCAGGCAACTCCAGTATCCAATGAATTAGTGATCGATTCGTTAGGAGTTGAGTTGGCAAAGTCCTGTCGTCAACGTCCGCTTTCAGAAAAATACCTGACAGTAGAGTTGTTGAAATTTTGGTTTGAAAACCATGCCGATGAGAATTGTTTTGCAGCGATATGGACCTGTTTACCAGAGTGTTCCTGGAAAAAACCCGGAGTGTTAAAAGCTTGTGTAGAAGGTGTGATCCGAATCTACAGAGATGAACACATTCCGGACAAAATTTCTGATGAACAGCGAATCCCAGTCCTGATGCATCTTTGCAAGGGGTGGAGCGAACATGCCAAAAGGGATCAATTGCCGGCTGTCGGGATACCGATAATGGTTTGGTGGAGGGATGTGCGCAATGCCGCAACTCCAGAAGATAGAAAAACATTCGTTTCCCATCTAATGAGGATCGTTGGAAGCTACCGCGCCTATCCCAATCAATATTTGACATATTTGAGAACACTGACAAACGAGTGGTCGGAAAATGGCAAAGTCTGGGATACCCCTCCGGACGACTTATTAAGGCTTTTTGTTGAAATCAGTGTTGTTTCAATCGGCAAAGAACAACAAGTTCGCGATCAATTCGCCTCTATTGCCATGAACTTTTGGAGACGGATCGACTTTGACCATCCCGATTTTCAAAAACTGCTTCTCTCCTCCAATGCACAACGATTTTGTGATCGATTTGTTCAAATCCTCAAGGATACTGAGCTGGAAGCCCAGTCTTTGCAGGTTAAGAAGATGTATACCTATGAAGCGATGATGGCAAATTTTAACAAAGGATGTTTGATAGCAGCGGGGTGTTTTCACCCAGGGCTGCCGGATACGTTCTGGAAACAGGTCAAACAGTCGATGATCGAGCATTTAAAAGGAAAACCGATCGGTGGTAGCCAACAGCTCTTCTATGCGCAATTTATGGCACATGGGAGATTATTAGTTATTCAGCAATTGATGAAAACTCTTGAGCCTGTTGATCAGAAACGGCAGAGGCAGATTGAAAAGGGAACTGACGCCTTTTTGACAGGATTTGAAAACGCGTTCAGCGAAGACTTGGAAATACAGCAGGTTCTAAGAGATGCCTTCCTGCTGATCACCAGGCCGGAACAACACTTAGACCAGATGATTGCTTCCTGCAAGGATAAAATCAAACATGAGCTGCCTCCAACTTTTTGGGACGAATCTAGACAGGATTTAGTGAAAGAGCTCGGCTCCATTCCCTGCATGGCTGATTACTCGTTGTGTTATGCCCAATTTATCTCTAAAGCGAGAGTGACTGTGATGCAACGGTTGGCAGAGGCTCTGCATCCGGTTGATGAGGGTGCGTATATGGAGATTGTGGAGGGGACACAGGTGTTTTCCACCTCGTTTGAGGAAGATTATGATGATGACGAGACCTTGAATGCGCAGCGCGTCGAATATTTTGCAATCCAGGCTCGCTGTGCGTTAAATGGCTCCATGGAAGCCTGGCAAGATTTTTCCCGAGATACCTTGGATCTTTTCCTTGAGGAATTTTTGAATAGATCGTGTTTTTCTGTTGAAGAACTGAAAAGAATGGCAGTGGCATGCGCACGCTATGGCGATGACTATGCCGAGTCAATCACTGTGCCCAAGATTGCTGCACATATCTGCAGTCAAGATCAACTGTTGCACGCTCAAAAAGCTTCTCACCTTATAGACATTGCAATGGGGTATATTAATGGCAATAAACAGGAACAGGTTGTCTTTCTTCTTGCGGATACGAACAAACATCTCACAAAAAGCCAATTGACAGGATTGGTCAAGTTAATTAACAGAGAAGTTCTCGAGGATAGCGAAGCTCTTGATGAATATGACAAGCTGGAGGAACTTACTCACTGATAATTAAGAAGTTCGTATTTAACTTGAGACTGTTCGTCAAAGGGCACGGAAATCGTGACCCGATAGGGGATCGTTTTAGAGACATAAAATATGAAGGAGTCTTCTTCCATTCTTGGAGGCTGAATCTCACTCACATCAAAGATACCTCTTCGGCTCAATGCGTTTAATGGGAGTTCGAACAGTTCTTGTTCAGATTCAATATCTTTTGTGTAATTTTTTTTGTATTTGTCAGGATCTTCAATCAGACTGAACTCATTTCCTTTGAACAGGAAGTTCGCTGCTTTTGCCAATTGAGGCAGTTCGCTTTTTTCTGAAAGAGAGGGGACCGTTCGGACGACAGATTCCAGGGAGAGGTGTGTTTGCATCTTCCCCCCTTCAATCGTGACAACTTCCCGATGACCGTGTGGGTCGAACTGACATTCGATGATCCGATGGGCGACTTTTTCGGTTTGTTCAGGTTCTCTGACGCGTTCTAAATCGTTTTGCTCCATATACATTGTGCCTGTGTGATAATTTCCAAATGGAAAATAACTGACTTGATCAAGTGATAACAATGAATAATTCCCCGCTACATTTTTTTCCTCATTAATAGGTGTATTTATAAAAATAAAGTATTTAATGCAATATTAAATATTAAAAAATTCCCACCAGTTGTTTTCAAACCAGACTGACTGGTTAAGAGGAATTAAATGACTGCTATCGTCTGTTATGCCCCAAAGGACAAGCCGCCCAGTTCCTGGGTTCACAATAAGAGAAAAGTGAACGGCATGGACGCCTTCTGCCCAATTTGAGTCGGCAATATGGATCGCGCTTGCATGAAGTTTGCGCATTAGCCTCTCAGGCAGAGTGGAATAGATCAAGTGATCGATTTGGCCTTCGATGACATGCAAGGGGAGAGTAATCTGCTGGTTTTGTTTACGGAGGTCTGCAATGAGAAGTTGTCTGAATTCCATCATTGGCAGAGTTTCAGGGGCTTGATGCATGCGATCTATGAATGCTGAGCGGTCTGCAAGAGGAACGAGCGTATCGGCGACTTGCTTGACTACTTGATGTTTAGATACACTTGGCAACGGGGAAGAAGCGACTTCAAGTCCTTTTAATACAGAGGTGTGCTTGATGAAATCTTTAGGTTCCATATCGCTGGACCACAGGGAATAAAAAGTTTCATGGGCCGGCAGAAATGTGAACGCATGAACATAGGGTATCCTGACCGGCGATCGTCGAGTATTCATGGAATCAATCTGGTCGATGTAGGAGCGGTCGGAAGTTCTCATCATCTCAATCAATTTCAATAACAGCTCCTCCCCGTTCTTGGGGGAGATACGTGTGCTAGCTTTAAGTTCTGGCCGTTCAAAGTAAATCTGGAGAACTTTATTCAAGTTGTTTCCGCTCTTTGTAATCCAGGGAGTATATGCCAGGTGTTCCAATTTTTGGAGAATGCGAGGGATTTCCCCGTTTGGTGAATAGTAGTCGGTCAGGGAATCTAAAAGAAATTTATCCGATTCAACATACTCTTCAAGCGAGATTAATTTTGGCTGGATTGCTTTCCAATGTCTGTCGTCAAAGCAATCGCGCATCACCCTTCTTACTTCGTCGGTTGTTCTTAAAATAAACGACTGATAGGCCTTCGGAGTGTCGAGGCGGAGCCATCTGGAAGGTTTGTCATAGCTCCCTTTATCATATAGGACAAATGCTCCTTCCGAAGATTTCTGATCGGAACCAAGATCAGAGGCGATCTGGGGATCCCATTGGAGGTGGATCTTTTCATTCAGTTGTTTGCGGAAAAGCTCTGCTGCTTGTCGCCACATCTCCAAATCACTTCCAAGTGTTCCTCTTAAGAAATTGGTCAGCACTTGGTGGGTCGATTTCAGGATAGCTGATCTGACCATGCTTTGTTCGTCTGCCTCCGCCATGCAGGCGATCGAATTTTCCCATACCTGAAGAAGAGGGTTGCATTCTTGAGCCTGGAAGGCAAAAACTGCGTGTAAATAGAGTTCGGAAAGCGGTTTGTGCTTGTTGACCTCCAATGTATTTGCCTGTTTTACCAATGCTTGCAGGAGCTCCTTCACAGTAATATCGACAAAGGGCTGTTGGTCTTGGCCCTTTGTAAATAGAAATTGCGTGATTTTCGTTTTTTCGATCCCCATCGCTGTTTTTACGGCAACGATGCCCGGTATCTTGGATAGCGAGATTAGTTTGCCGCTTGAGAGCATCAACCGGCCAGTTCTGCTGATCCTCACTTTTTCCGATAAATGATTATCGCCGATGTGCAGGAGGAAGGGAAAGTCTGTCTTCACGCCATCAACAGACCGGGTGAGCTTGCTTTTTTCTAATAATTGTTGAAAGTCGTTGAGACAAAACTCCAGATGTGAGTTGAGCAGGCTGATCGCAAGGGGTGTGGCAAAACAGGAACCGTCCTTTCCTTGTCTCAGCATTGTTAATAATGAGGTAAGAGCTGCGCGCGCGGCGTCGAGGTCTCGAAGTTCATGTGAAGGGGGAAGGTCAAGGGATGTCCGTATTACAATGTTTGCAGGGGCCTTTGCAGAGTTGGGACATTTGATATGAGAGAACTTGTTCCTCACCGATGGAGATCGGGCAAGCTGTTTCAATGTTCTCAATAAGTGCTTTTCATAGTGCAGGGAGGGGTGTGGGGAGTCAATAAAAGCCTCGATCAACGGACCGACCACGCCGATGTTGTAGTTTCCTGAGCTTGATAGGAGATAGTGAGAGAGCTCAATTGGAAGCTGGTTGCGATAGGCAATCTGTTCATTTTGCAATTTCGCTTGACGATGATGGCGTTTAAATTGTGCCAGCTTTCTTTTTGTAGCGTCTATTCGTTGATTGAAGTCCTCTTCAATCCATCGGTAATCGACGGCCGAACTGATCGACTCCAGGGTTGTTTCAGGGGCGAGATCAATAAGGTGGATGTATTTCCCGAGCAAAGGCGAAGGGGATTGCGTTGATCGAGCGGCAATTTCTATTCCGTACCTCATACATAATTCACCGTCCTTCCAATTTAGATCGCCAAACTTCACTTTAAGAAGAGATGCCAAATCATAGAGCTGTTCGATCAGGAATGGATTATGAAACTTCAGTATGTCATCCCATGGCGGACCGCTTTTTGATTTTAATTTATTTGCCAGTTCGACAAACCCTTGCCTGGTCAGTTCTTCAAGGGTCATTTCCGGAGTCAGGGATTTTGATAGAGCTGGCAGGGAGACGACATGAGCTCTTTTGCTAGATCGGTCGAGGTCATCATCTGATCTTGTCACAGGGGGAAGCAAGAGCCTTTCAGCTTCAACGGCAGGCCGTGAGATCATTTTATCCCTAAGAGAGTGGACAATGTCAATTAATCCGGACGGCACGGCGCGGCTGAAACTCAGGGTTTCAAGCTGCCTGCCCTCAATGGAATCGACAGAACCTATGGAATCGTTCATCTATAAAATCCTCTAAGTAATTTTTTTAATATTTGTACAAAATATAGTGATTAACGTTTTCGGAGGCTGAAATTCCAGGTATTGTCTCTATTTCTTTTCGATTTGCAAACGCGACACGACAAGGTATAGCGGTGGGGACCGATGGCCTTGGTAAATGGGGCCCTCGATGACTATCGTCTTTTTTTCCTGTGCAGATGACAAAATCTTTTCCTTTAATCCGTCAGCCAGAGAGAGTTGGGAACCATCCGGCAGCGCGATGTATTCGCCAGGAGTTCCTCTGATAGGACTGATCAGATTAAACCTGGTGTTGTCTCCGCTAGAGATTAGAGCTGCTCCTTTTCCCTGGGGGACGCCTTTGCCTCTTACCCTGACTCGCAGTTCACTTAGCCCAACTCCGACCATTTGAAGTTGTGTTTTGACTGCCTGGTAGGAAAAGAGCGATTCGGGATTCCATTTGATCTTCGCGCTTCCGGAACCGGAGTTGACTTCGATCGATTCGACCTGTTTCATTGATTCGAAACGGCGTTTGATCAGGTCGGCGCATTTATCGTCGCACAAGTAGCTGTTCCAGGAGATGAAAACTTCGAGAACTTCTGACTGAAGAGTCTGAGTGCTAAGGACCAAGAGGGTAAAAATAAAAACAGGCATATTTTTTAAGCGAATCATTTTTCCCTCTCCCTTATCCAGGCGTTCCTTCCCTTATGATTAGCTGTAGAGAGGGTTATTTGTCAAATTAAAATCTTTCGGATATTCTAACGTTATGGTACTGGAGGTATTACAATTTGTAATCTCCTAAAAGGATGAAACTTAATGAGATGTAAAACAAAAATTATTTGCACGATTGGTCCGGCAGTCAATAATTACGAGAAAATCTGTGAATTGGTCGGAGCGGGGATGAATGTCGCCCGTTTAAATTTTAGTCACGGTTCCTATGATGAGCATCTTGCAGTGATCGAAATGCTGAAAAAGGCTCGGAAAGAATTGCAGGTGCCGTTGGCGATCATGCTTGATACAAGCGGCCCTGAAGTGAGGATCGGTAAAATCCGCGAGGGTGGTATCTCAGTCGCTAAGGGGGAGAGGTTAAAACTTGTCAACCATGAGATCGTAGGGGATAGAGGAGCGGTCTCTTTAACTCCCTATGGGATCCTGAAATCCCTTCCAGAGGGGACACAGGTCTTGTTTGACGATGGGTATATCTCTTCTCGCATTGTCGGGACCTCGGACCAGGAAGTCACTGTCGAGATCGACAACGGAGGCGTTCTCAAAGGAGGGAAAGGAGTCAATATTCCCAGGGTAAGTTTGGAGCTTCCTTCAGTGACAGAGAAAGATATCCGGGATATTGAATTCGGCTGCCAGCATGGAATTGATATCATTGCCGCCTCTTTTGTGAGAAAGCCGGAGAATATCATTACGGTCAAAAACCTGTTGTCGGCCAATCAAAGCTCGCATGTGGTCATTATTGCAAAAATTGAAAACCACGAGGGGATAGAAAATTTTGATTCGATCCTGCAAGTTTCTGACGGGGTAATGATCGCGCGCGGGGACCTTGGCGTCGAGATCCCTTTGAGCCATGTTCCCAAATTGCAAAAAGAGATGATTCGTAAATGTTACCTGGCCGGAAAGCCGTCTGTGACGGCGACGCAGATGTTGGAATCGATGATCAACAACCCTCGGCCGACCCGGGCAGAAGTTTCCGATGTGGCAAATGCGATCTACGACAGTACATCAGCTGTCATGCTCTCCGGTGAAACGGCAATTGGAAAGTATCCGGTTGAAACTGTAGAGATGATGCGGGATATTATTTTAGAAACTGAAATGGATTTTGATTATCGGTCTCTTTTTGAACTGCATTCTTCGATCAGCTACAATGACGTTCCTTCTTCGGTCACTTTGGCAACAGTCAAAACAGCATATAGCTCTGGCGCGAAAGCGATCTTCGCCTTCACAAGCGGAGGAGGGACAGCCAAGCTGCTTTCTCGATTGCGTCCTGAGCTGCCGATTGTAGCGATGACGCCTCAAGAGAAGTATTTTCACCAGTTATCACTTAATTGGGGAGTGATCCCATTCCTGGGAAAAGAGTCGAAAACGTTTGAAGAAGGATTTGAGCAAGTGAGCCAGTTCGCATTGGCAAACAACATACTCTCCTATGGTGACCTTGCCATAGCGACTGCGGGTTCCACTTTCGGAATTACAGGAACGACAAATATGATGATCGTCGAACATATTGGCGATGTATTGGTCCGCTGCCATATTGGAGAAGGTGAAAGGGTTTATGGGAATGTTAAAATTCTTCGCTCTTCATCAGAAGGGATTCCACCCTATCACGTCAGAGGCTCGCTGCTGGTGATCACCAAGTGTGATGAAAGCTACCTTCCTTATATGGAGGAAGCGGCTGGGATTATCTTGCAAAATCAGATTGACGATGAGTCCTCCGAACTATTTGCAATTGAACAATCTGCTATGTTGCATAAGCCAACTGTAGTCAGAGCTGATGCTGCAGGGTATATTCTGAAAGAAGGGCAGCTGGTCACGCTGGACCCTGAGAAGGCTCTGATTTATAAAGGGGTCGTTATATAAATTTTTTTCCCACTTTATTCATGCCGAAGACTAGCGCTTGCCAGGGTAGTTGACGTGTTTTTGGGAGGTGTTTTGTGTAGACTGCCGTAAACTCGAGGTCTTTTTTGGCGCGCCTAAGCTGTTTGTAATGACCAGCACCTGAACTTTGATGTAAAAACAGATCATTTTTTTTCGCATCCTGTAAAAGCGCTGCTGAAATTTGTCGATAAAGCCCCGATTTTTGGGAAAGGCTTGTGTCGTATCCAAACAGCGGAGATGTCACTATCCCGTCTTGAGTATAATAGCCCAGGACAGCATGCACGTCGTTTTCTTTCATCCAGGCTTTTAGATGGAACCGTGGAATGGAACGCATCAGTCTCAAGAGTTCGGAGGTGTATTGCGGGTTGCAGGCGGAATACTTGTCAACATTGAGCATTTGATAGAGAGACGCCATGCGCTCAACGGTGTTTTCAGGAATTTGATCGTTTTCTTTAATGGAATATTCCGTCGTGTTCAAAAGCTTAAAATCGCTTTTGGTCATCCTGGCTTTGAAAGGATCTGGTGATTGCGTGTCGGTATAATAGATGTCGCGGCAAAGGAGAAGGTCGTAGTTGAGAGAGGTCAAGTTGTCTTTCAGGTTTCCTGGAGCGTGGGCGTTTACAGAGCGAAAGGCGATTGTATGGTTTGGAAATCGTTCGATCAGCGATTCCGTGATCTTTTTCAATTGATCATAGGAAAGGGATGGATAGAGATTGGTTGGCAGCAGCCAATTATTGACAAAGACTGTGCGGTCCACTTTTCCGGTTTTTAATATGCGACCGAACAGCTTGATCAAGGGGCTGGCAAGTTTCTGCAAGATTCCGCTTTTAATACGGCCCACTTCTTCGAGGGCGTAACTGACATAATGCGTATAGGTCGAACAGACATAAGCGTTGGGAATAACTTCGTCATTGATTGTGGCGGGGAGGAAGATCCCGTCAACTTCGATAAGAAGCATTTCAGTAGAAACATTCTTAAAATAGCGATCAGTGCCCGTCTTGATGATCGGGACGATGTACTGCCTGGCAAGCTGGCCGTTGTCGGTCTCAGGCCAGCAGATCTGATCGACAGTTTGTTTGTCGTAGATGTTGATTTTCATCATGCTACAGGATCACCTGGAACAATAGCCGCGCTCCCCAGATATGAAACCGGGTGTCATAGAAATCAAAAGGATAGTTTGCCTGGCTGTCGTAGCGTCTGAACCGATAAAACGGAGTGAATATCAATCCTACCTGTCTTCCGGACAGGCATGTTCTGTAGCGAACGGGAAGTTCAATTTCATACAAAGCTTTTCTCCCTATGCTTAATACAAGTTTCCCGTAATCAGGATCGTTCTCAATGGTATGCTTGGGTTCATCCGGAAGCTTGTATTTGAAATGGACACCGGCGTTCCAACAGTCATTTATGGAAACAAGAAGCATTCCTCCGCTGGCGAAGTACCAAAAAGAGCTTGTCGATTTGTACTCAAGCGTCGATGGTGAAACGAAGTCGATGTCGCTGGAAAAATAGCCGTATCCGGCATATGGGACCCATGTCACGCAACAACTTTCAGGGAAAGTTATGGAGAAACCTAGTCTGCCTTCCGCCTGGTACTCCGATATATCGGATTTTAATGTATTGCCTGACTTGGATTTCCCCTCAAGTTCACCTGTTGCCCAATAGCCGTCAGCTGAGAAATAGAGGCCAGTTGATCTCAGTTTTTCGTAATTACCCCGTATACCGTAAAGCCATCCGTCCTGCCAGCTGCCCCCTTGTTTGCTTCGTTTCATGTAATAGGCTTCAGGGCCCAGCGACAAAAAGTGGGGGCCGCAAATCCTCACAGATTCCAAAGGGCTGATAAAAGAGAGAATAACAAGAAGGATGAGTGAAGGCAGTCGCATGGGTATTAGGATGATTAACATTAAAAGAGATATTTATACTTCAGAATTGCCCAACTTTGCAAGAACCAAAAAGAAAGAAAAGGTGTCAAATATGAGTAGACGGATGGGTTCGAAAGAAATGTCTTGAATGCATGTCGATTCTCCACTAATGTATTGAGTTTACGCGGATTGACAAATAGGAGCTTGTCATGAAAAAAGGGTTGTTTACCATTCTGATGTTAGGCACTGCTGCAGCATCGGCAAATGTTGCTGTCTTTTACACTTCTAATGAGGAGGCCTATCCTCTAGATATTCATACTCCCTCAACAGTTTGGGAGATTAAGGAGGTGCTCGAGGAGGCGCTTCCCTACACAAAAGAAGACATGTTATTTATTTCCGACGGGGTATTTCTCTGCGAAGAGGAGTATTTTCTTCCCTACGATGGGCAGGAAATCTGGGTGACGACGTTGATGAACGAACAACCCGTCCCGAAAAAAACTTACGTAGGGTATCGCGACTATAATCAAAGCGCGACCGAATCGGAAAAAGACGACCTGCGTTTCATTCTTAAAACAATGGCGACAAAGTCGGTCGCCGGTCTGTTGAAATACCGCTCGCAACTGGAAGCGGCCGGTGATCGAATTGACAAGCTTCATCCTTTGCGTTTTCTTGAAACAGTATTTACCGATGAAGAGTTGAAGGTTTATATGCATAACCTCCGCAAAAGAGGCGGTTGGATTTGGGGCGAGTTTGTCAAGGGGATCAAGGGAAGTTTGCAAGACGAGTCTGAGATCAATAATTTGACAGACGAAATGCTCCTCGATTTTACTTGTCAGGTTGGGATAGAAGTATCTAAGGTTCAAGGGTTTATTCATGGAGAGAAATGGGAAGACTTTATTAAGGCCCTGATCATCCATATCCCAAGGGAAGGAGATTCCGACCGCTATGACCAATAATGTCTTGTTGACCGGTGCTCGATCGACGTGCGCGTTGGAAATTGCGCGGCATCTTAAGGTTAAGGGGCATCGTGTCATTGCTTGTGATACTTCCAGGACCCATGTTGCCAGGTATTCAAATGCCGTTGATAAGTTTTTAAAGGTTCCCAGCCCACGATTTCGAACTGAAGAATTTATTTCTTCTATCAACAAAATTATTGAAGATGAAAAGATCGATTGGGTGATTCCCGTCTGGGAAGAGGTAATGTACCTGGCGCTTTACCTCAATCGACTTCCTGATCACGTGAATGTCTTTTGTTCAAATTTTCAAGTTGTTCATCTTCTGCATCACAAGTGGTTGTATATTGAAAAACTGCGTTCGATGGGAATTCTCTCGCCCGAGACTTTTCTTCTGCGCACTAAAGATGAACTTGATCGACTTGAATACAATAAGCCATATGTCCTGAAGGCATGTTATTCAAGGGGATCGAGAAAAATCATCAAAGTGGCGCCCGGAGAAAAGCCTCCAGCGATCGATATTTCCCCTGAGAATCCCTGGATTGCGCAGGAGTACATTCATGGAAAGAAATACTGTTCCTATAGTGTATGTCATCAGGGGAAAGTCAAAGCGCATACTGCCTATCCTGTTGTCCATACGATGGATGGGAGTTCTTGCCTGGCATTTGAGTCGATCGATCATCCAGAGATCTTCAACTGGGTGGAAAACCTTGTCGGAAAATTGAATTTGACAGGGCATGCCGCTTTTGACTTTATTGAAACTCCAGAGGGTAAGTTGTACTCGATCGAGTGCAATCCGAGGGCGACGAGCGGAGTCCATTTGTTCCAAATGTACGAGAATTTTGCCGACGCATTTCTCAACCAGACGGATTCATGTATTTTTGCAGGGATTGGCAATACGCAGCAGATTTTAGTCGGGATGGCGATGTTTGGTTGGAAAGATGCTGCAAGAGACAGGAATCTGTTGAGTTTCCTTAAGAAAATGTTGACGACTAAAGATGTCGTGTTCAACAGCAAGGATCTTCGTCCCTTTCTTTCGGAGCCGATCGTTCTGGCATCGTATGTGGTCAAGAGCCGGCTGAAGGGGCTTTCGATACCTGTTCATTATACATACGATCTCGACTGGGATGAGATGAAGACGCCCTAGCCCGGATATTTCGTAAAATCTCGAGACAATTTGAACAATCTGTCACGTCATCTTCGTCCCCAAATACCCTTGTCTTATCGATTTGATAATGCTCTCGGGTATTTGTGAACGAGTCTAACGCAACATTTTGTCCAACTTGTCTCGAGATTTTACGAAATATTCGGGCTATTACTCATAATAGATTTTACCACAGAACAGCTGGAATGGTTCTATGATCGATCATTCCAAAATCTGTTGGTAACTTGACTATGTGTACAACCGGTGACATGGGTAACACTTTGATTCATCTCTTTGAGCTCCGTGGTGAAAAAAAGCCTTAAAGTTTGGCGTGGGAAATCAGGGAAAGCGCAGTCAACGGCGCGGTGTCTGTTCTTAAAATATGCTGATGAAGCTTAACTCCAATCGCCTGAAGTTCTTTCAACTGACGGATTTCATCCTCATGAAGACCGCTTTCAGGGCCAATGACAAAGATAAGCCCCTTTTCATCAGGGGAGACTTCCCACACCTTCAAAAAAGGCTCTGCGTCCGCGTCTATGTCTCCAAAATACAGAGGAAGGGATTGTGGCGACCATTGACGAATGGGAGGAATCAGCTTGATCGCGGGAAGGTAAAGCCGCCCCGATTGCTTCATGGCGGAAATGGCGATTTTCCTTAACCGAAGCAGCTGGTTTTCTTTTAATTCCTTTTTCTCGCTTAATTTTCCCGGAAACAGCCACAGTTCGTCCATTCCTAATTCGGTGGATTTTTCAACGATCGTGTCGAGTCGGTTCTGTCTTGGAATGGCTTGGGCGATGACAGTGCAAAATGGAACCGGCTCCTCACTCAACCGTGATCGAATGTTTAAAAGAGCCGCATTTTTTTTAATCTCTAATATCTCCGCAATTGCCAGAGAGCCTTTTCCATTGATCAGCTCGATCTCACCACCGGCGCGGGCGCGGGTAACGTGAGACAAATGGTGCAGTTCCTGCCCGGTAAGTTCAGTTTGCGTGCTGGGCTCCAGGGGATCATCAAGGTAAAAACGATCAATTGGCATCAGTTTACAACGTCTAGCGTGATGGTATTTTCATTAAGGGTAGGATAGAGCTCTATTCTTTCACCGTCTTCCCTGTATAGGGCCAGCTTCTGCATATAGTCTCTAAACCGTTTGCGAAGAACTTCCTCCCTTTTCAGGGGATTGGTGATTTGATCACCCTGCTCTTTTTGCTCGGCGATCACATAGGCGACATACGTGTCTTCCATTTCTCTTGGATCGATCACTTCGACAGTCCACTGCAAATGTTCCCTCTCACTACGGGGGGAGGCAACAAGGACGATTTCAATATTCTCTCTTACGATGTCGAGGAACAAACGGCTGACGTCTTTGACATATAGGGGCTCGGTAAACAGGGTGATTCCATTCTTGAGATCGATATAAGGACCCTCTTCAAGGGTGTGGGTGGCAGGGTTGATCGTCTCGCTGTATTTGAGCGGATAAAAAACAACAATGGGTACCATTTTTCCGATCGGGATCAACTGCTGTTTTAAAAAGTCGATTCTTAAATTCCTGGCGTCAGGGTCATTGATCTCTTGAAGAACATTATGTCTAAAAGGGATAGGAACCTTTTTCCACTTTTCAGGGATTAGATAGCTGATTTCGTCATCGTGGTTTTTCTTTTGAGTTTCTTTGACACGGTCCAGATCGTATGCGGTGATTTTATCCATATTGATCACCAGGTTCAGCCCTTTGATCTTTAACTCCTGCACAGCTTCTTTTGGTCCGCTGATCGTTTGAGACAGCTTCTCTGGCCAGATGTCCAGGAATTCATACCCTTGAGGCGGTCTGCCTGTCGGAGATTCGATCCAGACAGGTACAGTGTCTGTGATCAGGTCGCTGAGCTTGATGACAAACTCGGCGTGAGAAACGGAGTTGATATGGTGGCGCAAGTCAAGCGAAGGGTTCAAGCTGACAAGGTTCTTCTTGGTGACTTGAACAACCCAGTCGTCGGAGTCGGCAGTTGAGGCGTCCAAGAGCACTTCAAGGTCGCCCTGCTCCAGCTCTTTGATTACATCTTTCGATCCGCTCAGCGTCAGCGTCAATCGGGTGCTGAGGTAGCCGTTTGGAAGCGAACCGTTGATCGTTTTATCCTGAGGAAGGTTGATCACTTTTACTGGAACATTCGGAATCGTCTTTGTTTCGGTAATGGATTGATTGACGAAAATCCAGACAACAACGGCTGTGACCAGAGCGATTCCCTTTCTCTGCCAGTTCTGGAAAAGGAGCTGCGAGATTACTGATTCCATTGCTTAAACCTTTCCAAAAAGTCCAGACTGCTTTCGACAGCTGTTTTCTGAGGAGTAAAGACACTGCGCAATATCCCTTTGAATCTGTCAGGCTTGACCCCTCTTGTCATGATGCCGTCGCGAGCGATGGCGACTTTTCCCGTTTCCTCCGAAACGACAATAACAAGAGCGTCTGTGATCTGGCTTATTCCAAGACCGGCGCGATGGCGCGTTCCCATCGACTTGCTCAACTGGGCACTCTCATCAGCAAGAGGAAAGATTGTTGCCGCAGATAAGATCGTTGTTCCACGGATAATCACTCCGCCATCGTGAAGGGGAGTCGTTGTGCTGAAGATCGACTCCAGAAGCTCTTGTGTAAACTCGGCATCCAATCTGACCGCCTTGTTCGCAAACTCATCAAGAGCGCTCTGGTTTTCAAGCGCAATCAGAGCGCCGATTCTCCTTTCCGATAAACGGTAGATCGAGTGTGTGATCCCCTCAAGGAACTTATCGAACTCGGTGATTTCCCGATATTTTTTACCTTTGACGCTCAGGCGTGACAATGCGATCCTAAGTTCCGGCTGGAAAATGATCAGAACAGCGATGACCGCAACATTGACAAAGTACCACATCAATTTCTGAAGAACAGGAAGGTGAAAAAGCGAGGCCGCTCCATAGATCAACCCGAACGCCATGATGCCGAACAGAAGGTCCATTCCGCGCGTATTCCAAAAAAAGGTCAACAGGTAATAGACCATGATCGCGATGATCAGGACCTCTAAACCTGGGACCATTAATTGAAATATTTTCATACTCTATTATACATGTTGGATCGGTATTTCTTCGCAGCTGAGATATTTATCCATGATAACTGCGACATTGCGGTGCTCCTCAACATCGTGAACGCGTATAAAATCCACATTCTCCCTCATCGCAAGGGCGTCTAAAGCGATTGTCGGCGCTAAGAGTTCTTCTGGAGGCTTATCCAAGACCTTGCCCATGAATGATTTGCGTGAAAGGCCCAGCAGCACGGGAAAACCTAATTCCTTAAATTTTTGCAGATTGTGTAAAATTCTGTAATTATCTTCAACTGTTTTTCCAAACCCAATACCGGGATCGATAATAATATTGTTTTCTTTAATCCCTGATTGCATCAAGGATTCGAGGGTTTCCCTGAACCAGTCGATCACTTCTTCTACAACTCCGCGCGGGTAAGCAGGGTTTTCCTGCATTGTCTTTGGCTTTCCTTTCATGTGCATGACGCAGATGCGAACCCCTGTGTCGGATGCGACTTTTACCATCGCGGGGTCGCGAAAACCAGAGACATCGTTGACGATGGAGGCTCCAGCGTCGATAGCCGCTTGTGCGACTTCCGCTTTCATCGTATCGATGGAAATCGGGATGGGTATTTGTTTTTTAAGAGCTTCGATCACAGGGAGCACACGCTCAAGTTCCTCTTCCGCACTTACCTCACTGGCGAATGGACGGGTCGATTCGCCGCCAATATCGAGAATATCGGCACCGTCATTGTACAGTTTGATGCCGCGGGCAATTGCGATTTCATGAGAATAATGTTGTCCCTGGTCGTAGAACGAGTCAGGAGTCACGTTCAGCACACCCATGATCTGGGTCTTCAGGTTTTGCATGGACTTCAACCTCTTTTATAAGGAGGGGATTATATTGATCCAGAGATTATTTGACGAATATTATTGGAGCTGTAAAATTATTTTTCCGAAATAAATGAAGAGCTATTCATGGATGTTGAAATTCTAGCGCGCATTCAGTTCGCGTTTACCATTATGTTTCACTACATTTACCCTCCATTGAGCATTGGGCTGGGCCTATTGCTCGTTATCATGGAGGGTGTGTATATGAAAACCGGTGACGAGGCATACCATCGTATGGCCCGGTTCTGGACGAAAATGTTTGCAGTCACCTTCGCAATCGGAGTCGCTACAGGGATTGTCATGGAGTTTGAGTTCGGGACGAACTGGGCGACTTATTCCCGGTATGTGGGGGATGTTTTTGGAAGCGCTTTAGCGGCAGAAGGAGTGTTTGCCTTCTTTCTTGAATCCGGTTTTCTCGCACTGCTGCTGTTTGGATGGGAAAGGATCAGCCCCCGCCTTCATTATTTTTCCACGATCATGGTCTGCTTAGGAGCCCATTTCAGCGCGATCTGGATCATTGTCGCAAACTCCTGGATGCAAACGCCTGCGGGGTATCACATCGTAGGCGAGGGATTGGGAGCCCGAGCGGAAATTACAGACTTTTGGGCGATGGTCTTCAATCCCTCTTCAGTTGAAAGGCTGTTGCATACCGTTGTGGCCGCTTGGCTGACAGGAGCTTTTCTGGTCATCAGCGTATCAGCATACTATCTCTTGAAAAAGAGGCATAAAACGTTTGCTGTCAACTCGCTCCGCATCGCTCTGATCGTCGCTGCCGTTTCAGTGTTGTTGCAGGCAGTACTTGGAGATATGAGCGCGCGAGGGGTCGCGAAAAATCAGCCGATGAAGCTCGCCGCGATGGAGGGAATCTATGAAACGCAAAAGGGGGCGCCTCTGGTCTTGTTCGGCATTCCTGACTCGGAATCCGCTTCAGTCAAAAATGAAATTGCTATTCCTAAATTATTAAGCTTTCTTTCATTTCGCGATCTGAATGCTGAAGTGAAAGGATTGAACGAAGTGCCAAGAAAGGACTGGCCCAATGTGATGGCTGTTTTTACCACTTATCGCCTGATGCTGTTGATGTGGGTCCTGATGGTCCTTGTTGTCGCGTCAGCCTGGTGGAAATGGAAGAAGGGAACGCTTCTTGAAAGTAAAGGGCTGTTGAGGTTTATGATCGTCTCTGTCCTTTTTCCTCAGATCGCCAACCAGACAGGGTGGATTGCCGCGGAAATGGGGAGGTATCCCTGGATCGTTCAAGATCTGCTTAGAATTTCTGAAGGGTTGTCGAAATCTGTGACAGCGCAGCAGGTTTTAGGGTCCTTGATCATGTTTACAACTGTTTATCTTTTTCTGTTTCTGATGTTTCTTTACCTCTTTAACGAAAAAATCAAGCATGGCCCCGATGAGCCCGAAGAGGAAACTCCTTATCATGGCCTGCATTCATTAGTTGGAGGGATTGGTAATGACTGAGATCTATACCCTTGAATTTTCCTGGTTTCTCATATTTGTCGTCTTATTAACGGGATTTTCAATCCTGGACGGGTTCGATCTTGGGGTTGGCATCTTTCATCTGTTTTCCAAAAGCGATGAAGAAAGACGGTTAATGTTGAACACGATCGGTCCCGTTTGGGACGGTAACGAGGTCTGGCTTGTGACGGCGGGAGGGGCGTTATTCGCCGGATTTCCCGATGTTTACGCAACCCTGTGCTCCGCATTTTATATTCCGATCATGCTCCTGCTCGCAGGCCTGATCTTTCGCGCTGTCGCAATCGAGTTCCGCAGTAAACAACCGATGGCCTGGTGGAGGTGGATGTGGGACCTATTGTTCAGCGGAGCTTCATTAGTCATTGCGCTTGGGCTTGGGTTGGTGATGGGAAATCTCATTGAAGGGATCCCGCTGGACAATCAAAAAGAATTTACAGGGGATTTCGTCGACCTTCTTCATCCTTACGCCTTTCTTGTCGGGATCTTGGTTGTCGCCCTTTTCTCAATGCACGGGGTCATTTATGTTCTGATGAAAACGGAAGGCGCATTGCATGACAAAATGCGGGAGTGGGTCAATCCTGCCATTATCCTGTTCATCATGATGTATGCGTTCACAACAGTCACGACTCTTATTTATTTTCCCCATATGGCCGATGCGATCAAAGAACGCCCTGTCTTCCTTATTTTTGCATTTCTCAATATGCTTGCCATCGCTAACATCCCGCGAGAGATCCATCACAACAGGGATGGCCGGGCATTTTTATCCTCATGCATGAATATCGCCTGTTTAATGGCCCTTTTTGGCATCGGGACATTCCCGAATGTGATCCGCGCCTCTAACGATCCTGAGCTTTTGAGCATGACGATCTGGAACTCGGCTTCTTCATCGAAGACGTTGTGGATCCTGCACCTGATTGCCGCAATCGGCATTCCTGTTGTTCTTGCCTATACGATTGCGATCTATTATATTTTCAGAGGTAAGGTGAGGTTGGACTCAACTAGCTACTGATTGTTCTTTCACCGGCTTTTCCAGCCAGTTGAAAAAACGGTTTTGATTGGATATGCAAAGTCCGACTAATAGAGAAAAGACAAGAAGGATCAATGTCGTCCAAAACTTGATGCGTCGGAAAGTGACAAGCAAAAGTGTGATCGCAAAGATCAGCGTTGCCACGATAAATCCAAAGACGTCGGGATTGGCCCGGAACCATTCAATCATTTCCTGCATCTCAATACCAATCCACTTTTCCGGAATCTATTTGGTAAACAGCTTCCTGTATCATCAATTTTTTCTCTTCGACCAGTTCACGAATGACCTGGCTTCTCCAAAGAATTTCCCGGTGGGTGTGATTGAGGTTGAAGTGGATGGCATGTTGAATTTGTGTGTCTTTAGGTTCATTTCCATACTTTTCCTTCGCTTCACGGATGGCTGGATGGATCTGAGAGAGAAGAGTGCCAATATTTGCCCCAAAATCAGTCTCTCCCAATTCGAATGCAGCTTTGATAGCACCGCAATTTTGATGACCAAGGATGATCAGAAGAGGAGTGCCCAGGTGCTTGACTCCGTATTCCAGGCTGGCCAATGAGAGCTGATCTACTGTATTTCCGGCAATACGGACAATAAACAGGTCTCCTAAATCCTTATTAAAGATAAGTTCGGGAGGAACGCGGGAATCTGAACAGGCCAGGACCGTTGCCATCGGTTTTTGTTCTTCTGCGAGAGAAATGCGTTCTTTCGTTGAAATATTGGGGTTTTCAACAAATTCTTTATTGCCGTTTTTTAACTCCTCGAGAACTCCGGAGCCTGTAAAAGAGAGGGACATAAGGATTCCTAATATAATATACATCGGTTCTTTATCCAATTTTAACACAAGTTTCCTATTCTATCTTCTTAAAAAAAAAGGTATTTCCATGCAACAAGCAAAAGCTTTTCTGAGCTATTTTGATCCCTCAACCAGTAAATATGAAGGAGCTTGGGAAACGTTTGATTCCTGTCTGACGTTTAAACAACAGTTAATTACAATTACTCTGACCGCATTGGCCGCTTTGGTTTCATTGCCGATCCTTGGGTTGGGAGGATTGGCAACATTTCGCGCCCTCGTTAATCGTTATGTTCCCTACGATGCCGGAGATTTACCCGATACTTCTGCCGGAAGTTCAGCCGGAAGGACGAATGATGCTGGACAAAGAACTCTGAATGCCTTGGACAAAGATCAATTTATTGAAGAAGCGAAGCGCCTTTTTGTCAACGAAGCCGAGCCGGCTCTTGTCGATGAAGTGGAATTAGGATCCATTTTAGGCCAACTGTTCGAGCAATATAAAAATGGACGGGTCCTTTTGACAGCCCTTAATGTAGGCACTGTTAAGGAACGTTTTGAACTATTGAAGGATGCCAGAAAACTGGACGGCGATATGGACTCTCCTCAAGAGTTTCTCAAGTTGATCCGTTTTTTAAACAAATTGCCTAGCGATAGAGAAAATTATATCGATAGACTTGTCCGTTTTGGGGCAGGGCTTACAAAAGCGAGCGAGTTTCAGCAGGTTCATCAAGCGCTCTTGACCATCCCTGCAGATGAAGAGGAAGAAGTGGTCGAGGCTTCTGAGACAATAGCGCAGAATTTCCCATCAGCCCCCGATAGAGCGAAATGTCTACAGGCAGTTCAGGTCAACCTTCCCAAAGGAGAAAGGGTCAGACTGATGGAAACAAATGCCGCCCTGCTATCCACTATCTCATCATCATTCCTCTTGCCAGAGTGCCTCGTTAAAGTTCAGTCACTCACCGATGCGAAAAGAGCCTCTGTGACCCCTTTTGTCGAACGTTTAAGAAGTTCGGAAGATGATGGAACAATTTTAAAGCTGACTTTAGATTGCGTGGCAGATGTTCCGGATGAGATCAGCGAGCAACTGCTAGGGAATATCGGCAGATGTCTTCATGGTCTGGAAGGGGAGAATTTGCTTCCTGTTGTTCAGATATTGAGACATATCTCAACCCTGTCTGTCGCTGACCGTATAAACGTTGTCGCTGCAGCATTGACACATATCAGAAGCACCATGCATCCGATTGAGCGTCGTTTGATTTTAAGCGCCCTTTGTTCATTGGAAGGAGACCTCACAACAGTTGATGCTGACCAACTGAAGGAACTGGTACGCCTTAACAAGTTGATGAGCCAGTTCATCAGCAAGCTTGGCAATACTGCTAATAAACAGCAGATCATGGCAGAGATCCAAAAAATCCCTGAAGATCAGCGACCGTCAATTCTCTCAGCAATATCTCCTGTTTTAAGCCGGGTGACAACTGCTGGAGAATTCAAAGAGCTGGTCTGCGGGGTCAAAATGATCGCTCCAGATTATCGGAAAGCAGCAATTGAAAAATGGAACCAGGGAAGAGCGCCGAGGTTCTCCTGGTTAACGATTGTTCGATCAGCCTTCGCAGACAATGTGCCGGCTCAAATCGCTACCAAAGAGTATTTGTATCAGCTGTTGCGTACAGAGACCGACCAGGAGGTTGCTCTCGATATTGCCCGTAGAATATGGGATAATTTGCGCACCTTTGGCATTAATGAAGCAGCTGATGATGAGTTCTTTACTCTGCTTATGGGTATTGTACCGATCGCTCACAATAATTTGGACAGTCCCTATGTTCTCTATCGAGTGCTTATGCAGCAGGATAGGCAAGTGAAAACTCCTGAGGTCGCGATGCGTTCTCAAAAGGTTGCCGGATTAACGGTTAAAATGAACCAGCCTCATTTTGAGAAAATGATCCGTGAGTCTAAGCGGTTGACGTTTGGAGAACTGGACCCGCCGATCAATTTGGATACTATTACCCAATTGTTTACCGATCTCGAGTCCCGTCTTGACAGGCTGTCAGGTGCTGAGCAGAACTATGCCTATACACATGGCGTCAGCGATTGCCAGGTCATTGACGACTATTTTGATAATAGAAGAAGGCCGTCCCTAGAGACAGCGAAGCGAAACTACTATTTGATGAAACGCACCTTTTTAGGAAGTTCCTATATACGGGACACGCTTAATCTACGGGGTGGAGCCACTCAAGCCGTTCCGACAGGATACCTGCATATATACGCCGTGATTAAGTACATCATGGAAAGCTCAAAAGAGATCCAACGTGATTCAGGGCTGACCGCTCAAGAGGAAACATTGCTCCGTATGGTCACTTCGATACAGAACTGCTCGACGGGTAAGAGTGAAGGATTTGCAGCTTTTTACAGTCAGCTGCCCGCGGAGTATCGCAGCCATGCAATGACCGAGGCTTCGACAAATGAGGAAAAGTGTAAAGCTTATCTCGGTACAGTGATCGAAGGTGTGCTCAGCGAGTATCTTTCTCATAATAACTTAGGTCCGATGGCCCAGGAACTGATCGGATCAGATCGTGATGGTCAATTTGTTCACACAAGTAAATACTTGAAAAATTTAATTGGAAAACGTGTAGGTATGCCTTGGGATGTCAGTTTTGACGCATACACAGGTTGTATCAATCGGACATTAAAAGGGCGCTCCCTTGAGGATGTCTTGCGTATTTTCTACAAGCACTTTACTCCAGAGGAATTCGCGCGTCGTGTTCTTCTCAAGATCAATCAAAATTTAGTGCCTAACCGCGAAGAGATCGAAGCGATTGATATAGAGTTAAAAGCCGCGAAAGAAGCACTCGCTGCAAAAATGCGAGAAGGCAGGCTTCAAGAACTTCAAGATTCTCTCGCACCCTTGAAAGGTCAGATCAGTGCTGCCGGACAGCAAAAACAGAAAACAAGGCAGCTCCTTGAAAGACAAAGAGCTAGTGAGACTCAATCAAAACAGTTAAAACAGGTAAATATTGACAGATTTGAAAGAAATCTGGCGGATGAGACAGCAGCCCTAACAAAATTAGTAGAGAACGAAGCGCGTTTGAAGCAAGAATTCGAGGCGGAAAAAGAGCGGCTTGGGGTGAAGCCATTTGCAGAAAGGGTAGCGGCTGTCCGTGAACGCATGGATCAAGCGCATGAAAAGCTGAACCAGGAGTTCGTGGACCTGTTCCCATTTTTATTAGGAGCAAGAGCAACTCATGAATGCTTCAAAGATATCGATTCAACTGAAGAGGCGTATGAATTGACATTGAAAGGTGTCGTCAACGCCTTAATCGCTGCTGGATATTTAGCCGAGTAATCGTGTATCATTTTTCCATGCAGTGGAAAATTTTAGATACAGGGTCAGCGACAGCCAAAGAAAATATGGCTGCTGATGCGACATTATTGAATCAAGCGGGGGATTGTCAACGGCCAATCCTCCATTTTTATGATTGGGAAACGATGTCTGCCACCTACGGCTACTTTTCCAAGCCTGAAAAGCTGTTGGACCTGAACGCCGTTTTTTCTGACGGGATCCAGCTTGCCAGACGGCCGACTGGAGGGGGAGTGCTCTTCCATTTCACCGATTTGGCCTTTTCCATCATCATTCCTCACGGGCATCCATTTTACTCCACAAATACCATGCAGAACTACAAGGTGATCAACACGCACGTTGAAAATGCTGTTGCCCAGCTTCTCGGATCGAAGCCTCTACTTTTGGAACGCGATGTCTCGTCCAGTGCCGCCACAGGTCATTTTTGCATGGGAAAACCAACGAAGTACGATGTGATGATAACGGATAAAAAAGTCGCAGGTGCGGCGCAAAGACGGACGAAGGAGGGGCTGCTTCATCAAGGAACTATCCATCTGGCGCTTCCAGACTTTGACGAGCTCTCTAAGTTCATCAGGGAGCCATCTGTTTTGGATGCCATGCGTACGAACAGCGCCGGGCTTGTCGAACAAACGCAACTTCCTGATGCCAGGAAAGAAATGAAGAGCTTGCTTGTTCAACAGTTTACCGGAGTTGGCCCATGATCCCTATCTTGGCCCATACGAGGCAGTCTTACGCTCAGGCTATTGTGGACCACCTTGGCAAAGGGTACCAGCATGCAGAGCTGCTCTATCGGGAGTGGATGCGGACGGGAAACGTATCTTCGACCCACCCGGCATTCCAAAACGCTTCTCAGCTCTATGATGAGATTCTTAAAGTAACAGATTTCCGTCTGCCCACCATCTCCAAACATCTCATTGAGGGCGATACGCAAAAGCTTCTCGTGCGGTTCGAGGATGGGAATGAAGTGGAGTCGGTCGTGATCCCCATGCAATTTGCGCTGTCGCTCTGCGTTTCATCTCAAGTGGGATGTCGCATGGGGTGCACGTTTTGTCAGACAGGACGAATGGGCCTCAAACGTCATCTAACTCCAGAGGAGATTGTCTCTCAAGCCTACATCGCCCGTCATACGCTCGGCCTTCCCATTCGCAATATCGTTTTTATGGGAATGGGGGAGCCGATGGACAATTTCGATTCGGTTATTCAGGCGATCAAAGTGCTTTCAGATCAAGGGGGAATAGCGTTTGGGATGCGGCGGATCACAGTATCGACCGTTGGAAGGGTGGACGGTATTCGGAGGTTTGCGCAGGAGGTGGACCCTGCGGTCAATCTCGCAGTCTCCATCAATGCCCCCAACGACACACTGCGCAAAACATTGATGCCATTGACGCGTAAATATTCGCTGGGAACAATTAAAGAGGCGCTTGTCGACTACTGCTCACATCCTCGCCGCTCTGTCCTGATCGGCTATGTCCTGATCAAGGGGGTGAACGATACCCTTGAACTCGCTGACGAATTGGCGGCATATGTCGATGGGTTGAAGGCAAAAGTGAACTTGATCCCTTACAACCCTCAAGAGAGCGACCCCTATGCGACACCAGAACCAGTGCAGATCGACGCATTTGCCGATCGACTGCGAGAGAAGGGAGTTCATACTTTGCTAAGGCAGACGAAGGGGGACCAAATGATGGCGGCTTGCGGCCAGCTTGGGGCAAATAATGGAACGGATTAACAGCATCAAACATGAAAAAATCGTTTTTGCCCGCTCACTTCAACAGAGAAAAGGGAGAGTAGAGGCGAACAGCTTTTTGGTCGAGGGTGAGAAACAGATCGAGTGGGTAAAGAAGAGCCCTTGTCGCCTTGAGTACGTCCTGATCCATGACAAGATGGATAAACCTCCCTGTTTTGGCGATATTCCCCATTACCTCTGCACTGATGGCGTATTGAAAAAAGTGACCGGCACAAGTTACCTCGTCCCGTTTATTGGTGTCGCATCGCTGCCTGCTCAGGCTGATCGAGGCACTGAAGAGATCGTTGTTGTTTTGGACGGGGTCCAGGACTTTGGCAATATCGGGACGATTGTTCGCACCGCCTATGGGTTCGGAATCCACTCCGTTGCTTCAACTCAACCCGATTTCGATCTATTCCAACGCAAGACGATCGATGCGTCCAGAGGTGCTGTCTTCCAATCGACTTGTGACGTCTACAGCGATCCGTCTGCTACCGTCAAGGAGCTGAAGGCAAAAGGGTATCAAATTGTCGCCACAGCCCTTGAGGGAAGTACCTTGCAGTCGCTTGCGCAACTAGAGGCCAAGCCGACAGCAATCGTTTTTGGCAATGAGACCAACGGGGTCTCAACGGAGGTATTGGATGCCGCCGATCTCAAAATCCAGATCCCGATGGCGACTCCACTTGATTCATTAAATGTCGGCGTGGCGGCAGGGATCAGTCTATATGAATTAAAATACAAGGTGATTCTGATGTTGCTGGATGAAAAGATAAAGGGATCTGTTGGACGCAATCTCTCTTGCACTTCTCGATGGCTGAGAAAAGCATTCGATGAGAAATTGAAGGGGTCCACTTCGCTCTCGGCTGAGGAGGCGATCCTGTTAATGGTGCTTTCCTGTGATGAAGAAGGGGAGCGGAATGAGCTGATCGCCGCAGCAGGGATTAAGGATGCTTCTTCAGTTGACCGGATGATCGAGGCCGGTTATTTCTCAGGAGACCAGATTGTCAAGATTACAGATATGGGGAAAGAGCTGCTGGCCAAGGTATGGAGCCTCCATGAGTCGGCAGAAAACCTTGCTCTTGAAGGGTTCAACGATGAAGAAAAACAGCAGTTGGAGGCGTTTTTACTTCGCATCCAATCAAACTTGAGCTCTTTCACCCTTTACGATTGACAACGTTGACTTTTCTCGTTCAACCTTTTGACAATGAATGTCGTAAGATCGATTAAATATGAGTGGTCATCTTGTGGCATTTGGTCGGGGACCTCTTCTGTCGCGTATTTGATATTGACTGCATGGATCATTTTTTTCCAAAAGTCAAAACGTTTACTGAAATTTTCATCGTTGTTCTCAAACGGTACCAGAAACACCGCCCAAACAGTGCCGTTTTTGAATAAAGCTGAGACGTCGTATGCACTCTTTGATTTAAGTTTGTGATTGTAGAGAAAGTGCCAGATATAGCTTGGGAGTTTTCTCAAGAATTCTACAGAAGGAGGAGTCGCTTTGCGGCCCAGCATTCTTTTAGGGGAATAGACAATCCCTTCAGGAAACAGTTCAAAGAAGCTGTCATAGACATCAGTTTCCAATACAACCTGATTGTTGAGAGGAACGTAGGTGAAGGCTTTATCCCTTACTTCTCTGAGTGTCGCGCAATCAATATAACTTAAATCCAGGTGGCTTTTTCTAAAAGCTTCATCATTGGTGAAAACGAGATCCTGGTCGATTCTGTTGATCATGCCGTAGCTGATCTCTGCGAAAAAAGAGCTGGATACGGTACGTGATCTTGAAGATACAGGTTGATAGAAAAGGATGCCTTGAGTTCCATAGATCGTGATCTGCCTGCTTTCAAGCTCTAATTTTTCTGTGAGAAGTTTGATGATGCGCACTTTGTGTCTGAACTGGACATGGGAGTCGAATGTCAAACGGGTGACTTCAACGAGTTCATGACACGATTTAATATCGTGGAGCCACTCGTACAAGTTGGAATATAATGCTTTTGAAGTGTGTACCTGAAGTTTAGGCAGGCGGGGGCGCGACAAGAATTTTATTCCAAGCAAAAGGAGGATTGAAAGCAATATGCTTTTGATCTGCAGCGGCTCTTTCAGGCGGGTAACGAGGATAAATCCTGCTACAAAATATAGCCCTGAAATGATGACATCGAAATAATGGGAGGAACAGAATTGATGAACTTGTAAGTTTGAGATCACAGCTCGCAGAAGAAATACAGGGATGAAAACAAGTAATATCAGTCCGGCTTTTTCAGAGATGAGGATATAGCAGGCGATCATCGAATAGCAGCCAAGACAAAGTCCCATCACGCCGGCAACTCTTCGCAGGACATCCTCGTATTGATTGATAAAACGGGTTAATTGGCTGTGTTCAAGCTTTTTTCGATCGAAATAAAACAATCGTGCCCATTCCGACGTAGCCTGAATGAGCGGAGCGACCAGAAACAGTGTCTTGAGGTAAAGGAAGTAGTGCGGGCTACCGACTGTAAAGTAGTAGAAAGCAATGATCAGCAATCCGTCCACGTTCATAAAAACATTAGCGAATCCTGCAGAGGCAAATACAGGAAGAGAGAACTTCTTGGCGTAGTCAATGCATGTTTTTACGTCCGGCTTATGAGGTTGAAGCTCATACAATCGGTACATGTAGGAGCTATAGTATAAAGTCAGACAGGTGGACGCGATTCCATACGTTGCAGTTGAGGCTAAGATGGCATAGTACTGCCAGACCTTCCAGCACAATAACAAGACCGCAAGGGAGAGGACGTGGCTCAAGATGATCGAAAATTGGGGCCGAATGATCCGTGTGACTGCATAGATCCCTGCATGATAAGTTGAGGAAAAGAGATAAAGCGCTACTGAAAAACAGCTGATGGCCAGATAAGCGGATCCGAAAAAAGGATCATGCTTATCATATAGTGTTATCGTTTCCCAAGTGAAATACACTCCGGTCAGGATAAAAGGAATGGAAAAAACGGAAGCTGCAATAAGCCAATAGCCGATCGCTTCTTTTAACTCATCCGTGTTTTTGACTCGGTATAGCTGTCTGACTCTTGAACGGAGCAACTCAAGGCCTCCCCACCAAAAGGCTCCCAATATAAGTTTCCATGAAGATACCCAGATCACAAAGACAAACGTGCGAGTCGAAAAAGACTTCGCCATCACATAGAAAGTGATCGCATGAACAAGATAGAGGAAGAGAACCTGGAAATTGAACAGGCTTAATCGATAAAGCGGATATTTGATGTGGTTCTCATCAAACATCAGGTCGTTAAAAGAAGCGAATTTATCTTTGCGTTGAAGTTGCTTTTCAATCCAATGGGCGAAAGATGACATAAAAAGTGAGTATTCCTGTTGAACAAATTACTTGATAATAGATATATTGCATTTTTTCCTAGAAAATATCGAATGGATTGTATGCGGCTTTTCTCATGTTTTATAAAGGTTTTGTTCCTTGTTGTCCTCACATCGTGCAGTTCTCTTGCACCAGGAATGCATTTAAAATATGGCAACAGAGGAGGTCAGAGGTACGTGTTGGCAAAGGGGATGTGCGGTCTGCCCATCATCGAAATCGATGCATGCTTAATCGAACATTTGAGGTGTGAACGGGCCGCTCAGATGGGGATCTATCCTTCCTCGTTTATCGATGGTGAGAGCTGTGAGTACCGCATAGGGACTGGTGATAAGATAGCGATCTTTGTTTGGGGACAGCCCGATTTCAATAATCCGGCCAGTCCTGAACTTTTTGATATGCCTGTGAAACATACCGTCGATTGCGATGGGACAATCTTTTTTCCCTATGTTGGCGAGATCACTGCTTCCGGTAAGACGCAATCCGAGCTTAGGCGTGACGTGTCAGATGGACTGGAACCGATGGTCAAGAGTCCTCAAGTCTCTGTTTCTGTCGAAGAGTTCCGCAGCCAGTATGTCAATGTGATGGGAGAAGTGCTTAAGCCAAACGTCATCCCTGTGACGGATGTACCCATGACTCCGCTTGATGCCGTCAGCAGAGCTGGAGGTGCCTCACCATTCGGTGACTTGAAACACATCCTGCTTAAAAGAGAGGGGGCTGTGCTCGAGATTAATGCTGTTCCCGGTTTGGCAGCCTCTTTCGGAAAACTTCCTGTACTGCGGCATGGTGACGTGGTTTATGTGCCACCGAGAGTTAACCAGCAAGTCTATGTCCTTGGCGAAGTGATCTTCCCTCAGGCTGTCACGATCGATTGCGATGAGTTGACCCTGAGTCAAGCTCTTGCTCGTGCCGCAGGGGTCGAACCGTTTGCTTCCAAGCCTTCAGAGTTGTTCGTTTTCCGTGTTGAAGACAATGGTGACCGCGTTGCCTATCATTTGGATGCAAAGTCGCCAGCGGCACTGGTTCTGGCAAACGAATTTGTGCTAAAAAGGCAGGATATTATCTATGTCGGTACTTATCAACCGGCCAAACTCAATCGAATCATGACAAACTTTCTCAGCAGCAGCCGTGTGATTGCGGACTTGAGCCGGGCAGTCAGGGATATCGATGAGGTAGCGAACGATAGATTTTACAGCAATGATGATGATGACGATCTATAGGATTGATTATGAGCAATAAAAACAAAAATAAGATCCCTGTATCCCGTCACAATTTTGCTTTCGATATCCGGAATTATGTCAACTATACGCGTCTTGTGATTTTGGTGACCACAGTACTTTTTACAGTTGGAGGCGCATATTACGCGTTCTTTTACACACCAAAGTACAGATCGACAATTATGTTGAGCGCCAAGGTATTCAACTCTTTAGGGGCTGCAGCTTCTTCCCAAGAGAAAAGGGTTCAAGTTGAAGACAAGGACACTGCCGCTCCAAGGGAATTAGAGCTGATCCAGTCAGATGAAGTGCTGGCAGAAGTTGTCTGTCGGTTGCATCTGGACGTGTTGGTCAACGGTGAAGTATATAATTGCAACAGTTCGCCAATCCGGATATCTGAATTAAATATTCCCAGGGCTCTTGAAGATAAAAAAATTTCCTTAGTTCGACAGCAGGACGAGAGGTATGATCTGTATATTAGCGGCCTTTCAATCGAGCTCACAGGAAAACTGAATGAACCGCTGCGTTATCAACTTGAAGAGGGCGATTTTCTGCTCACTTTAAGTGAATGGTCGGATACTGGACGCGATAAGGTCGTTCTAAAGAAAAAGTCTGTTTATGAGGCGATCAATGATCTGCATGGGGTGACGATGTTTGAAGCCCCAGGCATCGATCAAAATTTAGTGACAAATCTCATTGTCGTCTCAGCTGTCAGTATGGATCCAGCGATGGCGGCATTGATTGCCAACACAATTTCTGAAGTTGCTGTTGAGAAATCTAAAGACGATGAACGGAGCGAGGCCGAGGCATCTGCGATGCTGTTAAAGGTCGAGCGTATGCAGTTGGAAAATGTTCTGAACAGTCATGAAATTGCCTTATCTCAATTACACCTGGACTTGGGCCAGCCCACAACCAACTCTGAAGTGAATGCCGAGCTAGCCTCACGCAGAATACAAAACCTCGATGCAGAAATCGCATTGGCAGACTCTGAATTGAAAAAGCTGAGCCAGACAATGACCTTTCATCATCCAAAATATAGACAGACTGCCGCTCGGTTGGCCTCCTATCAGCATGCAAAGAAAGAGTTGATCCATGAAACCCATAAGACCATCAGTAGAGAGCAGGATTATTTGAACGTGGAAAGAAAATTACAAGTGTTTGGCCACCTCTACGATGAGATCAGCCGGGAACTTCAGATCTTTGAGGCCCGTTTACAAGAGCCTGTGGGAAATCTTAGAGTCTTGAGAAAAGCAATGGCACCGGACTATCCTTACAGCTACTCACGTTCCGTGATCATTCTCCTCAGTTCTTTAGTTGGAATGATTTGCGGATATATCGCCGCTCTGGTATTTAGGTAGAAGCACGGATATTTCCAAGCATTTTGCTTGTTCAACCCAATAATCGCCTTCATTGACCCTTCGGGGTAGTGCGGGGATATTACGTACATGAGCCCATATCCGTGCGCTTTTTTATATGTTGAATATTTTTGACCGTTATCATCAGCTTACTTTCGATAACCTTCACGATCCCAAACGGTATGAGCTGCAAATTCAAAAGCTCTTTGACAAGACAAAAACCAACTATGGGATTGGAGGGTTATTTGAAAAAAATTTCAAAGGCATTCCGATTTTTTCATTTGGCTATGACAGGCAGAGCTTGGCCTATGCTTTGGCTGAAGAGGTGCGTAAGGAAAACTACTTTCTTACTCCACCTGAGGAGTGCAGAATCCATATTCAGGCAAAAAATAAAGATCGGATCGTCTACAAGTTCCACCCCGCAGATAAAATAGTGATCGCTGTATTAAGCTCTCTGATCACTGAGCTTTTTTCTCCATTCTTAAGCGACTATGTTTTTTCCTATAGGGCTGGTGTGAGCAATAAGGACGAGGTGATTGTTCTGGGAAATTATATCAAACAGATGCGAAAAGAAAACGGTCACCGCTCTTTCTTTATTTTTCAGACGGACATCGCTTCTTACTCTGATGTGATCAATGTGACGGACCGCTGTCATTTTTGGCCTATGTTAACAAGCTATTTTAAAAAACTGAATATTGAACCTACCCCTTATCAGTGGTATCTGCTTAAAGAGTCAATCCGACCTGCCTACCAAAGCGCAGATGGACCTCTCCAGTGCAATTTAAAAGGTGTTCCTACAGGATCTCCGATTACTCAAGTGATTTACAACTACTACATTTCAGATCTCGATATGGAGATGGAACAGCAGGAAAACCTTTTTTATGCTCGCTATGGAGACGATATCGTCTTATGCAGTCCGGACATGGAGGTGGTGGAACAGGCTAAAAACCAGTTATTGGATGGGTTGAACAAGAGAGGGCTTGCTGCCAGCGAAAAAAAAACGCTGCAGTATTATTTCTCCCCCGCAGGGAACCAAGGGCCAAACAGTGGCTGGAGAGGGTCCAATCGCATCGATTTTCTGGGATATTCATTGAAGGCTACAGGAGAGTATGCGATCTCCGTCCCCAGACAAAAAAAACTGATGCTCCGTGTGAGGAAAAGAATTAAGAATATCATCAAGATGATCCCTTCGGAGACAGTGGATAAAAAAGGGCGGATCCTATCAAAATTTTTTAACGATTATTTATCTGATATCACTAATCAGAACAATCCATTAATCCTCGCTGTCCGGCAGACAAACGACATGCAGGAGTTAAAAGAAATGGACCGGAAGATTGCGCTTGCGATTGCAGAAGCTGCAACTGGAAAAAAGGGAGTAAAAGTCTTCCGCGAAGTTCCTTATAAAAAAATACGTCAGGAGTGGGGGCTCCGCTCTCTTGTCGAGCTCCGCTGCCGACTGTATTCCCATACCTATTTAGCTGATGCATTAGGAAATGGAAGATCTCGTGGAGAGCTCCTTTAATTTATGCAACCAATAGGAACGTGCTATTGCAGCTCACTGGAAAAATATCAAGCGGCCAGACAGCCTGAATTGATGAAAGATGTCAAGGGAGTGATCAGATTGCACCCCGGTATGTTGTACGAACAAGCTCTGGAAGACCTTGAAGGAATCGACCGTATCTGGGTGATCTTCCTCTTCGATCAAGTGCAACATTGGAAACCGAAAGTTCAGCCTCCCAGGGGTAAGAAAAAACGGGGAGTCTTTGCAACCCGCAGCCCCCATCGTCCTAATCCCATCGGTCTGTCTTGCGTGGAATTGTTAAGGATACAGGGGCTCGATCTCCATATCGGCAGCCATGATATGCTTAACGGGACGCCTGTCTTAGATATAAAGCCCTATCTACCTTATGCGGACGCGTATCCCGATTCATCTGCCGGATGGATTGATGAACTGCAAAACGAGCGTTTCACGCTTCATTGGTCTGCACTCGCCCTTGATCAGATACAGTGGATCAAAGAGCGCTCGGATCTCGATATCAGGCAATATGTGAGTTATCGGCTGGAAACAGCGCCATATCCGCATCCTTCTCATCGCATTGAATCGTTAGGAGGACATCGCTATGTCCTGGGATTTAAAAGTTGGCGGATCGCTTATGAGATCAGCGAACGCTCCAAAGAAGTGAATGTCAGCCATCTCTATTCAGGGTATCGCACATTCTCAGGAGAAGATGTTTACGGGGACTTTGAGCTGCACAGAAAGTTTCAGGAACATTTTTTAACGGACTAGCCGATGACCGCCCCAGCTTTCGATCAATTGGGAAATGCTTTGGGCAGGTGCTGGTTGTTGCGCAGAAGAGCTCGAAGCGGCTTTTGACGTTTCACAAACTTCAACAGGCTCTCCTGTATCTGAAAATGTAAAATGATAGCGATCAATACTCACATTGCTTTTTTTAATATCGACCTGATACGCATCCTCTTTTTTCTGGACGGTATAGGAACCAACCGGCAGGGAGGCGAAAAATGTCGGAAGATCTTTATCCATGATCGGTATGGCGCATAAGAAGGTGCGGATTTCGACATCCGGAGGCAGAGACATCGTGCATTCAAAACCAATGCCTGCAAGAAAAAACTGTTCCATTGCATTGAGATCTTTTGTAATCATGTCTTTGCTAATCTTTTTCTGTTTGACATGTCGCAGAAGAAGTTCAGCAAAATCACTATTCCAAATAGTATCGTCCTCCAGATATTTAAACGCAGTGAACAGAGCCTGCAGCATCAATCCCGGATAATACGATTGCAATTCTTCTGTCAGGTAGATCGGGTTTTTTTTAAAAAAACGATGAAGCAAGGTTTGCGAGTGGGCGTAATAGATAATGGGGAGGTCATAGGTGAGTGGATCTTCTGAAGCTGACTGGAAAAAATCCAATAATGTCTGCGTTGTCTTGTGCCATGCATTGTCAAAAGTCGGTAGTTCTCCCTTAGATAGGTGGAGGGCTTTAGGTACCAGTCGAAAACTGGCACGGCAATTGTTCCAGGAAAAAATGGTCTGAAATGATGCAATTCTTTGTTCTTTAGAGGATGACGAATGAGCGACTGAGAAACTCTGAGAGGTCTTTTTGCCTTTGAATTTTTTCCTTTCCTTTTTGGAGGAGTGTTGGCTTCTGTTGAATGAGGAAGTGACGAATTTGGATATTCTTTTTAATTGAGACTTTTTCTTTTTTGAAATAGGGGAACCATCCGGAATAGAGACTGGGGAATGTTGATTATCGGTAGGTGTGATCATTTCTATCTAGTTGCTAATAAATGATTCGTTCATGTCAAAAATATCCGTCTCATCATGGATTCCAAGAGCTTTTCTTGCCTCGCTCATGATAAAGAATGAGCCGATCACCACGGTATCACCATTTTGGGAAGCTGTATAGACTGCATCTGAAATTAACGGGAAATTGGAGATGTTATGTGTCGGAAAGCCTGTATTTTCAAGAATTTCCTTTAATGCTCCAGCACTGGCTGAACGTCCGTTTGAAGCTTCAACCAAATAGATGTTCTCTGCATGGCGAGCGATGATATCGAGGCAGCTTTTCAGGTCTTTATTTTTTGAAAGAGCGCAAACAACGTTTAAGGGCCGCCGCTGATCTTCTATAAAGTACCTTTCCAGGGCGGCCGGGTTGTGCGCGACATCAAGGACCACGTTGCCTTTTTTTTCCATTCTGCAGGTAGGTTTGACGTTTAAGGCGTTTTGTATCGAAGTGGTGGGAATGCCTAGTTGTTCCATCGCCATTTTTGCAACGGCCTTGTTTTCCTCTTCGACTGATGAAAATTCCCCTTTTACCTGGATCGCTTGCGGAGACGAGATACATTGCGCCGTCGGCCCCAGGATAACAGGGACACCGGGTTTGATAATGCCCGCTTTTTCTTGCGCGATCTCTTCAAGTGTTTCCCCAAGGAATTCGGTGTGTTCCAGGCTGATCGAAGTGATGACTGAGAGCTCGGGCTTGAGGATATTGGTCGCATCCAGCCGACCGCCCAATCCTGTTTCGATCACCGCGAAGTCGACTTGGTTTTCGGCAAAATAGAGAAAGGCCATCAGAGTCGTGAGCTCAAAAAATGTCCCTTGAAGATCGATAATTTTATCGAGAATCCTTTCAACGTCCGAGCCTGCGATCATTTCGCCATTGATTCGAATTCTTTCTCTAAACGTGGATACATGAGGGGATGTGAATAGTCCGACTTTTGAGTATTGAGACTGAAGACCTCTCGCGATTTTAGCTGCCACTGATCCTTTTCCATTTGATCCGGCAATATGGACCGATCGGAATTGACATTCCGGACTCCCGACAGATTTTGACAGGTCGCGCATTTGTTCGAGCCCAAGCTTCATTCCGCGCGTTGCATTGATATTGTATAAGCGGTCTAAGAGTTGTTGGTAAGACATCTGTCGAATAGCTGGTTAAATGTTTCCTCTCCAACCCAGGAACACCCAAGAGGGATGTGGGGTTTGACCGTTCCGTGAAAATCCGATCCCCCAGTGAGGGTCCAATCCCGGTGCTTTCCGATCTTTACCCAGGGCTTTTCTTGATGGGGAGAGAATTTGGCATAATACGCTTCGATGCCGTCAAAAGGCATGCTCAAGAGATCGGTGACGATTTGTGATTGATTGATCAAATGAGGGTGCGCGATCACGGCAACGCCTCCTGCCGCGTGGATCACTTCAATTGATTCTTCAACGGAAAACGCATCTCCTGGGACATAGCTTGGGCAACCCTCTCCGAGATGTTTTTTGAACGCCTCTTCCATCGATTTGACATACCCTTGTTTAATCATTTCCATTGCCAGGTGGGGGCGGCCGATGCTCTCCAGGTTGTCCGTGTTGATAGAGATCGGCATCTGGTTTTGAGCGAGCTTTTCTAAGATTAACAGAGAACGTTGCTGACGCCTTTCTTTGTGTTTGTTGCAGAAGGCTGCAAGGGGTCCATCTGACAGATTGAATGCATACCCCAGGATGTGGACGCTTTCATCGCGATGAATGCAGGAAAACTCAACGCCTGGCAGAAGGGGGAAATTTTTTTCTTTTGCGTAGGGAAGGGCTGTAGAGTAGGCATTGATCGTGTCGTGGTCTGTGATGGATAGGCCTGACAACCCATTCTCAATGGCAAGGTCGATCAATTCCAGAGGAGACGAAGTTCCGTCGGAACAGGTCGAGTGGCAATGTAGATCTGCTCTAAACTGTGTCATCGTTGTAAGGTATATATCTCACTTCGCTTTCCAACTCAATTCCATACTTAGCCTTCACTTGCTCCTGTATTTCATTCACGAGATGGAGGACATCCGTTGATGTCGCGTGATTAGTATTGATCAAAAAATTTCCGTGGAGGGGAGAAACTTGGGCCTCTCCATACGTTTTCCCTTTCAATCCGCAAGTTTCAATCAGGGCGCCTGCAGGCTGGGATGTGGGGTTCCGGAACATGCATCCGGCTGATTTTTCTCCATAAGGCTGGGTCCTGGTCCGGTAATTGATAATGGAACGCTGTTTCTCCCGCGCTTCTAATGAAGGTGTCAACGCGAACGTTGCCCCGACAATTGCGCCTTTCATTTCTTGAAACGAGGAATATCTGTACGCAAATGTCAATTCTTCCCGATTGAAAGTCCTCAGAGTTCCTGATTCAGAGATGTAGTCGACAGAGGTCAGGCAGCCGCAGGTTTCACTGCCGTTGGCACCGGCATTCATGTAAACGGCCCCTCCAACAGATCCAGGGATTCCGGAGGCGAACTCCAAGCCGGACCACCCCTGTCTGGCCGTCTGGGCCCCCAATCTGGAAAAGCTATACCCGGCGCCGACATGAAACACTCCCTTGGAGGTCTCGTTGATAAAAGAAATTTTATCGTGGATCACCAGTCCGTTGAACCCGCGATCATCGAATAGGGTATTTGATCCTTTTCCCAGGATGAATGTCCGTAGATGATTCTTTGAGGCATAACGCAGGGCCGCCTGCATCTCCTCAATCGAGTGCGCTTCAAAGTACCATTTAGCAGGTCCGCCAATTCCGATGGTGCAGAGCTCTTTTAATGAGCGTTCAGCAACAACATTGAGCGGTTCACTCATCGTTCACCCGCTCGGTGCATTGTTTCTTGTATAGCTCATCCATGACAGCATTGATAAACGTCGCTGATTCCGGCGTGCTGAACTTTCGGCTCAGGCGGATCGCTTCGGCAATGGCTACTTTGGGGGGGATCTCATCATCGAAGAGGAGCTCATAGACTCCCAGTCGCAAAATATTTTTTTCTGCGCTGGGGATCCGGTCGAACTCATACGATTCAGCCGACTGGGCGATCAATTCATCGATTTCGGATCCGCGTTCACGGATAAGGTTGACCTTGTCCTGCGCTTCTATAATTACTTTTTTTGAAACTTTGGCTTCTTTGGATAAAAGCTGATGAAAAGCTTCCTCTTCAGGGGAATGCCAATGATTTCCATAAAGGAGTTGGAAAACAACTTCCCGAATTTTTTGTTGTGGAACTGCCATTATCTTAGTTTGGTGTGAGAGGTTGTTTGCAAAAATCTAAAAAAGAATCTTATACCATGTTTTTTCGCTGTGTGTAACGCTCACACACGTCAAAAAAATCTGGCACAATCTTCACTTCCTATATTTTGTAAACACCCTTTGAGGTGCAGTTCGACTCCCTGATCTGATTCAATTTTCTTATGCTGGATATAGATCCTTCTCAGGCGGGCGTCTTCATCGAATTTCAGATTGAATTCCAGCCATCCTTCATTGAAATAGTAGGAAATCAGTGTATTCCGTTGAAATTGCTCTTTTCTTTGAGCCCCGCAAAAGGCGTTTTCCGCATCCTTTCTCCCCATCAGCTTATGCAGCCTGGTCGGACAGCATTCAGGAGCTGTGATCCTGTCCACGAACTCGTCGAAGGTGACGAATTTTGAGACATTGACTCCCAGTGAGTTAGCGATATCTTCTGGAAGGGTAAAGGGGTGACGGAAACGGATAAAAAATCGAAAAATACAGTCTAATGTTTTCATAGCCCATTCGTTAGTTTTGTGTGTTTTCCCCGTGGGGAAGTGAAATGACAAAACACATATGATAGGTGAGTCTTAATGACCTCGGTTATTAATATCATTAGTTCCATCCATTTTACAGTTTTTCTTCAAATAGTGCCAATAAATTTTTCTTTGTGTATAAAGCGTGAGATGCTCAAGTAGTGGTGAATCAGATATGTACGCAATTTTTTTAGATATTGAGACGACAGGACTGAATCCTTTTCAGCATAGACCCATTGATCTTGCCTATCTGATCTATGATATACGTAAAGAACGGCGCTTGGCTAAATATCAACAAATCATTTGGCAACCTAAAGAGGTGTGGGAACAAGGGGATCCTGTCAGCATTGAAATTAATGGCTATGAGTATCGGGACCTGGAAAAAGGGCGTAAAGTAGAAGATATTTCCCGTGAGATCGTCGGTCATTTCAAAGAAATCGGGATTCAACGGGGAAAGGCGTTTTTTCTCTGCCAGAACCCTGCCTTTGACAGAGCTTTTTTTGATCAGATTGTTCCCGTTTATACTCAAGAAGCGCTGAATTGGCCTTATCATTGGCTGGACCTGGCTTCCATGTATTGGGCTTTTCTGCTTAAAGAAGCAAACGGGGATCACGGGGTCTTGCCGGACAGTATTAATTTATCAAAGAACGCGATCGGCAAACAATTTGGGATAGAGAAAGAAGCTGAGCCGCATCGGGCCATGAACGGCGTTGAGCACCTATTTAGGTGTTATCAAGCTGTCACAGAACGTCTTTAACCTTAATCTGTGGATAATTTTAATTTATTTCATTCTTTTCTGGATAAGGAGGAGGGAAGGGGCGTTCTTGCGGTTTGACCAGCGGTGGCTGCAACAGCTCCACTGTTTGGGATCAAGTGTTGTCGAATAGTCGAGAATCTTTTCTTCTTCTCTTTTTCCTTCCGCATGGCCAGGGTAGCAGGTGACGCTGATCAGACCACCGTCCAGGATCAGTTCCTGTGCGTTTTTTATGCTGGTCAATGTCGTTTCCGCAGTTGT
>CAZWOB010000004.1:0-10822 GCA_964635295.1 uncultured bacterium | reverse complement strand
CTTGAAGAATTTAAGGGAAAATGAATTTAGTACAGAAGAGCGATGCGATCACCCAGACAATCCAGTTCGTCTCCTTCACCTTTCCCGACAGCAATTTGATTATCGGGTAAGTGACGAATCCCAAGGCAACTCCGGTAGCAATGCTAAAGGTCATGGGGATGGTGATCAGCGTGATAAAGCCAGGGACAAATTCTGTCATATCTTCCCAATCGATCTGACTCGTCTGTTTGACCATCAAAGCTCCGATCACGATCAATGCAGGGGCTGTAGCGAAGGGAGGGACAGAGGAAGCTAGAGGGGCGATAAAGAGTGTGAGCAGGAAGAGAATTGCAACAGTTGTCGCGGTCAGTCCTGTGCGTCCGCCTGCAGAGATTCCTGTTGCTGATTCAAGATAGGTTGTGAACGGGGCTGTTCCAAGGACTGATCCTGCAATTGTTCCAATCGCGTCAGCATTGAGCGCCTTTCGGGTTCGGGGAATTTTACCCTCGGGGGTGAGGAACTTTCCATGTTGTGCCAGGCCGAGCAATGTTCCTGCGGTATCAAAGATAGCAACAAAAATAAATGAGAGGATGACAGGAAGCATATACAGGTCCAGCGCTCCCAGGATATCCAGCTTCAACAATGTGGGAAGAGGGTTTGGAGGCAGGCTGAACAGTCCCTGCCACTCAATATAGCCAAGGAGCAGACCGAGCGCCCAGAGCACCATAGTGCAGATAAAAATAGCGCCTCTGACGTTGATGGCCATCAGTGCGGTGATCAGCACAATTCCTAAACCTGCGAAAAGGATCTCCGGATTGGTGACATTTCCAAGAGTCAGCAGGGTTTTTTCATCCGGGACAACAAGGCTGATGCTTTTGAACCCGATGAAGGCTAAAAAAAGGCCGATACCACCTGCCGTCCCAAGTCGCAGATCAGTGGGAATGGCATTCATGATATTTTCTCTTATGCCGGTAACGTTCAGTAGCAGAAAGACCAAACCGGCAATAAAACATGCCCCCAAGGCTACTTCCCAGGGGTGCCCTTCGCCGATCACAATACCATAAGTGAAGTAGGCGTTCAGTCCCATCCCGGGTGCAAGAGCGAATGGGTAATTGGCCTTGACGCCCATATAAAGGCTTGCCAGGAAGGTCGCGATGATGGTGGCGACCATGACGGCCCCGTAGTCCATTCCCGCCTCGCTCAAGATGCGTGGATTCACAAAGATGATATAGATCATCGTGGAAAACGTTGTCAGTCCGGCGAGGACCTCGGTCTTGACCGTGGTCTGGTTTTCTTCTAGGTGGAAAGTGCGCTCAATGAGCTGTTTCATTCGCTTTGTAGACACTCTCTTAAAGCTTTCGATTCTTTAAAACTGGCGGAAAGGTGAAATTCTTCCGACATTCCTAAAACCTTGCTGAAAGTTTCCGCAAGGTCGTGTTCGACGCATTCAAGGAAAGGCTTTTGCTCAAATGAGGGGAAATAGGGAAAGTGGACTGTAATATGGATCGTGTTGTTTTTGATTGAGATTGTGCTGGGAACATCCTTTTTTGGGAAGAGCTCTTTGAAATAGCAGTCGACAAGCTGTTGGATCAGGTTTTCGTCAACATGAACGCTGTTAGCCTTTGATTTGATGCTGTAATAGCGGTATTGCGATGAGATGATGACATTGATGAGCAGGGTGATTCCCAGTATGACCAGCAACAGGCCAAAAGAGGAGATGAGAGCCGTGTTCTCAATAATGAAAAGGATAATGTGCGTCCGTATGGCGGACGACCATGGGGTCAGCAGACAGGTTACGCCGGCAAGGATGAAGCAGACAGCGAGCAGGGCGGTGATGAAGAGCTGGATCAGTTTGGCAACATTCATTTAAAATTCGTCGTTATAATCATCTTCTTCCTCGGCGCTGATTAAAACCGGGGTTTGCAGAGCAGAATTTGGAATATGGAACTTCTTTAATTGTTCTTCAGGGACAATATTTTTGAAAACGACATGGATATTGGAAACGTGAAGGCCTGTCAGTTCGGTCACTTCTTTGGAGATCATGGACTGGATCTCTTCCGCTTTTGCCGGAATGGAAACGCCGAACCCGACGTTGACTTCAAGTTTGATGGTCACACACTGCTGATTGCCGTCCTGTTCAATGTGGATGCCGCGGATCCCTTCAAGGCTGTCCCTGCCGAGAATGTTATCAATAAAGTTTCCCTCGATCGGCGTGACCCCCTGGATGCCGGAAAGGCATTTCAGGACAATACCCTGAAAGACGCGATTTTCAATATCGCGGATAAAAACGGTTTCAGGGAGTTCAAATTCTTTGGAATCGTAATTTTTCCGTTTTGTTTCCATTGCTATAGCTCCATCTAATGTATACGAACTTGCTTCATAAAACGGTTGTTGAATCAGTTCGATAAATGATCAAACACTTTGACACTGCTTGAAAATTATATTAGCATGGGTCTTCAAAACTTGCCAATGAATTTGCACAATGGAATTTTCAACACAATACTTGATTCTCACCATCATCGTCGGTTTAATTCTAGGGGCCTGGGCTTCAGTGATGGCCGATAACCGGGGACGGGACAGCACCGTTTGGTTTTTTCTGGGCTTTTGCTTTGGGATACTAGCGATTGCCGTGCTGTTTATTCTTCCAAATCTCGCCGTGAAAGAGGAAGAAAACTCTTCGGTCGTCATTCCTGCGCCGGAGCCTTTGATCGAACATCCGGAAATCAAGGATTGGTATTATCTTGATCTCAATAACGAGCAGGCAGGGCCTGTTTCATTTGATATTCTTGCTGAATTATATGAGAATGAAAAAATCTCTTCCACAACCTACGTCTGGTGCGAGGGTATGGAAGAGTGGAAAACTGTGGAAGAGTGCGTGCTGTTTACCAGCTAGATTTAGTGACTCCAGGAATCATTCCGTGGGAGGCCATTTCTCTAAAGACAAGTCTTGAGACTTTGAATTTATTCAGAAAACCGCGGCAACGACCAGTGATCTGGCAGCGGTTGCGAAGACGGACAGGGCAAGTGTCCCGTCTCATTTTGTTCAGCTGGATGCTGGCTTCCAGACGCTCTTCTTCAGGCAAGTTAATGTCGCTGACTTTTTTCTTGAGCCCTTGCCGTTTTTCCCAGTTTCTGTTGACGATTTTTTCGCGTCGTTTTTGTTTTGCTATCGATGATTTTTTAGCCATGGGTACCTTTTACTTTTTTCGAGCCGGCCCTTTTTGCCGTTGTTTACGGTTTGGGTCTCTTTTGTTGATAACGTAAAGACGACCTTGGCGGCGTACAAGTTTGTCGCCTTTGGAAGGGTCGGCCTTAACTGAAGCTTTGACTTTCATAGAATGTTCCTTAAAAGTTCATCGTAAATGATGCTAACTTTATAGACGATCTTCTATTTGAATTCAACCCCTATCTTCATTAAGCGAGAGTTCACGGGGAGGGGAGGCCTCCCATCTTCGTCTTTGCCTGTCATATTAACCCGAATATTTGACAAACTCACTGATGAATGATGTATGAAGCTTAATTTTGAAACATGATCTGCATATTTGCCGGTTGCTTTAAAAGTATGAATACGATAACATCATTGCTTCAAATCATCAAAATGGATAAGGAATATCGATGGTCAAGCGCACTTACCAGCCTAGTAAAAGACGCCGTAAAACAGAGCACGGATTTCGTAAAAGAATGCAGACCGCCAGTGGTCGCAAGATCATTAACCGACGCCGAAGGGCGGGAAGGAAAGCATTGACCCGCGTGTGAGTGCTCGTTTCACTAAACAGTCTAGGCTTTTAAAAAAATTTCAATTCCTACGTGTTGTCCGTTACGGAAAAAGACACGTAGGAAATTTTTTATTTATCGAGTCTATACAAAATCGCTCCAAACACGCACGTTTGGGAATAACTGTCTCCAAAAAATACGGAAAAGCAGTCGATAGGAATCGGTTTAAACGGCTCATAAGAGAGACGTTCAGGCTTTCCGAAAAGCGTCTGGTTTCAGGGATCGACCTGCATATCAAACCGCGTCATAAAGTAAAAGCGACAGAATTTAAGGCAATCAAAGCAGAACTTAATTCACTTCTTCAATCTGCGTTTGAATCTTATTAACAGCTTGTGAAATTTCTTTCTTTATAGAGGGGGGAGCTGACGCTTGGGCGTTTTGCGCATATTTTAACGCGTTTTCAAGCTGGTTCTCATCGAGATAGACTTGTGAAATGACCATGTTTAGCTTCCAGGCATTATCGGTATCATCGAGTTGAAATTCGTTTACATAATTGACAAGGGGAAGGACCGCTGCGTCTGCATTGATCTTTTTCGATTCCAGCTCTCCGCTCAGGGACTCAAATTCGGCAACTGCAACTTGATAGTGTGTTAAATGTTCGTTATGCGGGTCGCTGGCAAGAAGCCGCTGCTTGACAGCTGCGGCTTCTTCTGAGTGGATATTTCCATTTTTGATGAGGGTTCTGTAACGCTCAGCTAAAAAAAAATGGGAGAGCTCCGAGTTCATACCAATGAGCACAAGTTTATCGGCATCCTCTTCAAGTCCAAGTTCGTGCGCTTTTTGATAAAGCCTTTTTAGTTCCTTGCCCGAGTATTCTCTCAGAGCGAGCCGCCGCATTTTCTGTTTATAGGCGGTAAATTCCTGGACCATCTTGATCAGGTGCTGGGCGTATTTCTGCCCTCCGCCAGAGCGGTAACCGGTAGTGCCGATCAACTCTTCATCGCCGTTGATCAGAATGATTGTTGGGTAGCTCTTGATCGAATACTGTTTTTTCAAAGCCTGGTTTTGCTCGTATGTTTTTGCATCCAGGCTTGTTTTCATCGGATAATCCAGGACGACGAAGATGATTTTTCCGCCCACAGATTGTGAAAATTCGGGTGTATCGAACACCTCCTTTTCCAATTTTTTGCACCAACCGCACCAATCTGATCCGGTAAAGAACAGTAGGATGGGCTTAGATGTTGCCTTTGACTCCTGAAGAGCTTTTTCGTAGTTGGTATGCCAGTTAACCCCGGTTCCCTTTTCGCTTGCTTCCATTTTAACCTGGAAAAGCGAAAAGACACAGACAAGGGTAGCGGCTATGTAAGCAAAACCTTTCATTTCAAATAAACTCCTTAATGTTGTATTATCTTTATACCGAAATGAACTCAAAATTTGGATTTTGACTTCGTCAGCAGCCACTGAATTTAAATCCCGCCTGCATCGCCCAATCTGTTCAGGTTGAGCTGCAGCGCCTGCGGCTTCGCCTGTTCAAATTCAGGACGTTTCCTTGTCAAATTCCCAAATTTTGAGTTCATTTCGGTATACTTTGCAATTTTATTTGGCCCATCTTTTCTGACATTCATAACCTGGCCAATCGAATGACGCTGTAAGGGTGTAATTTCACCCCTACAAATTCCATTAGCCAGCGGCCGGATCACGCGAGAAACTGAGTCTCAGAAAGTTGCAAAGCAGAGAGCATTTATCTCTGACCATAACTAAAAATCTGTCTTTGACATCCTATATGAGCCGGTAGAATTGATGCAATCAATTATCCAAGAAAAACATCCAGTAACGATCATCCTCCGTCATCGAAAAGAGAATTTGAAAAAATGCAGCCTTTCAGGTCTGGAGAAGCGAGAAGATATGCTCTTTATACGCTATCCGACAGATCAACTTCCTGACTTGTCTTCTTGCGTCCAGCTGTCTCTTAATGCCCCTCCCTTGACTGTAAACGACCGCGAGATGGGTCTATTTCTAGTAGATGCGACATGGCGCTACGCTGAAAAAATGGATACTTTTGTCTCTAGCAGGCAACAGGTTCAGAAAAGGAGCCTGCCGGGTGAGTGGAAGACCGCATATCCAAGAAAGCAGGAGGACTGCCCTGACCCAGCGTGCGGTCTTGCTTCAGTGGAAGCGCTCTTTGCTGCCTATCATATATTAGGGCTGCCGACAGAGGGATTAATGGATCATTATTATTGGAAAGATCAGTTTTTTTATAAAAATGAAAAGTTGATATCAATTAATTCACAATCATGATAATATTTATAATTTAAAATTTGGAGTTTATTGTTTCGTGTTATCATATTTAGAGTTTGCAGAAGATTTTATTTGGGAATATTTGGGTGTGCCGGCAGTTGTGATCCTGGGGATTTCATTGACGATCCAATCGCGCGGGTTCCAGTTGCGCAATCTACCGACAGTGCTCAAACGGTTCTTCAGCTACTTTTTTATGAGAATGGAAGGAAAAGGGGTCCATCCCATCAAGGCATTTTTTGCTTGCGTAGGCGGATGTGTAGGTGTTGGAAACATTGTGGGTATCTGCACCGCTGTTCAGATTGGAGGACCAGGAGCCTTGTTTTGGATCTGGGTGACGGCGATCATCGGTATGGTCGTAAAATACGCGGAAGTTTATCTGGGGATCAAGTACCGAAAAAAGAATCCCGATGGCACCTATTCCGGCGGTCCGATGTATTATTTAAAGCAAATGACCTCGATGCGATGGGTTCCGATCACCGCCTGTTTGCTGCTTTGCATTTACGGGGTGGAGGTTTATCAGTTCCGCGTGATCACTGAAAGCCTGTCGGAAAATTTCAATATTCATCCCGGATTCATTGCGACAGCATTAATTTCCTGTGTGATCTTTGCCGGCAGCGGAGGCGTTTCCCGGGTCGGACATATTGCAAGTTATGTGATCCCTGTATTTGTCGTGTTATTTATCGGGATGGGGCTATGGGTGCTTGGGCACAATTATGATCAGGTCCCTGTCGTCATTTCACAAGTGTTCACGCAGGCATTCACCGGAAGTGCGGCAACCGGAGGCGCTTTTGGCAGCGCGATCATGATTACCATTTCGCAAGGAGTCAGGAGAGGTTGTTATACAGGCGACCTTGGAGTCGGCTATGCCTCAGTGATCCATAGTGAGAGTGAAGTGGAGTCTGCAGAGAAACAAGCCTCATTGGTTATTGTGGATATTTTTCTCGATACATTTGTCATCTGCACGATGAGCGTGATGATGATTCTGACAACCGGCGTTTGGAATCAGCCAATGGAAGCGGGAATGTTGATTCAAACAGTTCTGCGCGATTACTTTCCGGGAATGGATTACTTTATGCCTCTGTTCCTGTTCCTTCTTGGATTTTCAACCATCGCGGCCTACTTTGTCGTTGGTCTGAAATGTGCAGAGCATGTGTCAAAAAAATGGGGCGGGCTGGCTTTCAATATTTATGCTGTTCTTGCTTTGGTTCTTTCGGTGTTTGTCGATACATCTCAGGCGCAATCGGTGATGGCAATCTCTGGTGGGCTTCTTCTGATTATTAACACTTGGGGAATCTGGGCCCTGCGCAAAGAGGTCTCGTACGCGATTCAGGAAGATTCAATCTCTTCCAATATCTCTGCCCATTGTGAAGAGGGGATTTCAGCTCCCACCACCTGAACAACGGCCCTGCCTGTCAGGGCGCCGAATTTCGCACATAGGTCCAATGGACGGCCAGTCAAATAGCCGTGTAAAAAACCGCTGGCGAACAGGTCGCCGGCGCCAGTCGTATCGATTGGTTTTACGGGATAGGCCGGGTAGTGGGTGCACCCTTCAGAACTTCCGACCCAGCATCCTTTGTCGCCGATCATCACGACAGCTATTTCGCATCGTTTTCTGAGCTCTTCACAACCTTCTTTCGGACCCTTTCCGGTCAAAGCCTTAGTTTCCTCTTCATTGGAAAAAAGCACGGTTACATATTCAGTGATCAGGTCGACTAATAATTCGCGGTAGCTCTCGATCACTTCAAAACTGCCCATATCAAATGAAATAACAGCGCCGGCATCTTTGGCATACTCCATTATCCGGTGCGTGAGGCCGGGAATAAGAAGAGAGTACCCTTCGATATGAACCAGTTTCACACCTTGAAAAAGCTCTGGGTCGAGTTCATCGGGGGTTAACTCTGCTCCAGCTCCAATGAAAGAGCGGCATGTGCGTTTGCCATCAGGCGTGATCAGGCAGACGACATGGGCGGTAGGGGAGTTGCTGTAGCTGAGGAGAGGATTCACGCCGATATCCTGAAGGTCGTTGATCACTTTCTCCCCTGTAGGCCCTTTGCCCACTTTTCCGACAAAACCGCAAGAATGTCCAAGGGAAGTAAGTCCTTTGATCGCATTACAGCAGCTTCCGCCGGCAATTTGTTGGGGAACTGTTCCGCTTTTCTCAATCAGATCGACAATTTCTTGATATGAGACCAGCTCCATGCCATACGGATCGCCCGGGACGGTATTCAGGTAGTCTTGCGAAACTTGAAGCAAATGATCAAGTATAGGGGTGCCGACACCTAAAATTTCATATTGATTAGTCATGGCTTTTCAGGAGTTTGGAAATATGGTCGCGGTTGGCGTACAAATATTCAGCACCGGAAAGAAAGGCGTAGGCCGCGGCGATTCCGACAATCCATGTGCTCGCCAGATGCAAAGTTTCCGTTGTTATCATACCGAGCGAATGGGGGATCATCAGCCCTAGAATACTGAAGGCGGCGATCGCCTGGATCACAGCTTTGATCTTTCCGCTGATCCTGGCGGCCAGCGTGTAGCCGCGCAATGCGCAGATCGTACGCAATGTGCTGATCACGGAGTCACGATAGATAAAGACAAAAATGAGGATCATGGGAACGCGAATGGGGTCCAATGTAAATGTCAGGAAAACTGAGATCCGGTAAATGCTGTCTGCCATCGGATCGAGAATTTTTCCCAGATCGGTCACTTGGTTTGTCTTTCGTGCGATGTATCCGTCAAAAGCGTCTGAGAATTCGGACATTCCCAGCAAAAAGATCAGGACGTAAGGGAGCAGAGTGCTGCTGATTCCGAGCTGTTCATGCGCGATATAGACCAAGAGGAAAATTGGGCTGACAAAGATACGGAAAAAAGTAAAATAGTGGGCAATGTTCATACCCGTAGGATATTACAGGATCATGCGATATCCGATCAAGCAGCCGATGCAATTACCGAACGGGCGCCGGTGACAATTCCCTGGTAATCTGTGACTTCTCTGCTGACAGGCAGATTATCCGGGTCGAGGTTTGAGGCTTCCAGGAATGCATGGCCGATCGCCCTCATGTCATCGGTCAAGTAGGGGTTTTGATCCAGGCTGTCTTTTGAGAGATCGTGGCTTGCGATCACGTTGCCTTGTTGGCAGTCTCTCAAGGCCGTGGTCGCGTTGTCGAGTTCTTTGATAGCATCATTAAGTCTCTGGCGTTCTTCCCTGCTGAGGTTTTCTCCTTGAAGCTCCTTGATCATATGCTTTCTAAAGCTTGCTTTGCTTGTAAACCCCTTTCTCAACATGAACTTCACAGCCTTTGACTTATCATCGCCCATTCGAGCGGCATACAGCTGCATCAGCGTCGCATCCATTTTTTTTCCGGAAAACTTGGCGTTTCTCTTGTGAATTTTTTCTTGCATGCGTCTTGCCTGCATCCGTTCAGATTTGACTTCATCGAAGGTCATTCCTCTGGAATTTGTTCCTTGAAATCGATCCGCTTCCATTAACGCTTCAACTTCGTCCGGCTTTGCATGAAGCACTTTCATAAATTTAACAAAATCCTGGTTGCCTCTTGTGATCATGAGGTCGCCTTGCTCTTTGCGTTTATAGGCGAGGGGGGTTAACGATTGGTCGGGATTTTCCATATCGATCGCTTCTTTAAGATATTTCTGACCTGTTTCATCGACTTTTCGCCCTTCCTGCGACTGATCGATATAGATATGCACTCTTTTCCCTTCTTTATTGTAAAGTCTGATCCCTAAAGATGCTGCTGCTTCCTTTTCACCAATCGACTCTTCCAGTTGATGGCTGCGGTCATCTCCCTTAGATTGAAGATGGAGCTGCCAGGAGGAGAACATCATTGTTCTTTCAGGGCCGTTTAACGAAGGTATGCCAACGAGATTGACCATGCGTAAATGATCAACGCAGTCGCGGACATAGGTATAGTCTTTGTGTTGGGGGTTGAGCGCGGCTTTGTGGAGATGTCTGTGACATTTGACTGCGAGGATTGCCCTGTGCTGCTGCAGGCGGATCATATTGGGATCACTGTAGTCTGTCGGTTGTTTGACGCCTGTTATCGTCCATTGGCTTTTACGGATAGTCTTCTGTTCACCATTGATGGTGACATCAATTTCCCATGTCATAAGGAATTTGTAGTATTTTTCACCTGTATCTTGATCCACGTGGGTATCTGCAACAATGGGAGAATCCGCCCTTGATCCCTCTTTTAAGAGTTTTCCACGGATGCCTGTCACTCCTTGCTTGAGATTGGTAAGCGCTTCTTCTCGGGCTGCACCTGTCAGGTTGCCTTGTCCAGCCTCATCAAGTAAAGCTTGTTCCAGGCAGCGCAGCGTGTTTCCGTCCGGATGTTCGGTATTCGGGAAATGAGTGACAACTTCGTTGGCAGGAATCAGGCGTCCACCTTCAACTTGAATGGTGGCATCATCTCGCGCCTGAGTTTCATTCACGCTGATTGTAAAATCGTTGTTTCCGGGCTGTACGCCCATTGAGAAATCTGGTTGATTGCCTGCTCCGCTTGTAGCACTCATATTTATTAACCTTATTTAAATCCGTTCTTTTAAACAATTATAGTATAAATTGAATTTTTTGTAAATGAAAAAATATTAATCATTTCTTTAAAATATAATGCTTTATTTTGAAGATTTTTGGTTAATCCGGAAAATGAGCAGCTAATCGGGAACTTATACTCAGATTGGTTCATAAGTTTTCAGGTTAATCCGGAAAATGAGTACCTAACCGGCAATTCACAAAATCAGTAGCAGGATCGCAAACGACAGAATGAGCAAGATTATTCAGCTCCTAATTAGAGAATTGGGTTTCACATTGTCATTG
>CAZWOB010000003.1:40852-94752 GCA_964635295.1 uncultured bacterium | reverse complement strand
ACTTTGCGGTCGATAGCTTTCCGGTAACCTACTGTCAAAAAAATCGCATTGATAAGAGGGTGCAATCAGCAGTAAAAGACAGATCATCGAAACTGCTTTCAACTCAATTACGACATTATTTCCAAGAAATATAAAAGCAAGTACGGAGAAGGGATTTTTAACAAAGATCATTTGCTTTGTTATAGCCTATAGCACCTCATTCTTGTGTCCAATGAACCTCATTTAGAACGAATAGAAACGCACCATCTACAGCTCTAACCATCTCGGTAAGGGATTACCCTTACTCTTCGATGCTTAAAACTGTATCTGGCACCCTTCAATCCGTTCTAAATGAGGTTTCGGTAGCAATCTGCGTCTCTGGAGGATACACACATCTCATTATTACAACATGATCAGTATAAATGTCCCTTCTCCAAAAGATATTTATTTAGCAATGAAAGACGCGATCGGTCTTGCGAAAATGGTGCCTCTAGTGATTTTAGCGTGTGGCTTGGCAGATAGAGCAGCACTTGCGATTGATCCTAAAGTTCTTCCCGCTCCATTTGTATCAGCAATCGACTGGATATTGTCTAATACCTTATAGGTATCGAACAGCGCTATTGCTGTTAAACCAAGCACGAACATACCCACCGGTCCACTGAAAATCGCACCAACAAGAGCCGCAACAGCTAAAGCCACGGAAGCTACTTTGCCCCATTGACAAACAGTACTTAAATTATCTGCATTTTTTAATACTGGATCATTCGTTCCAACAGCTTTGAAATCAGCAGCTAAATTATTAACAAAACTCATTATTTCTCCTTTATATTTTAAATAATAATAATTTTGTATATATATTACTATGAATCAGAAAAAATTTCAATTTTTAAAAAAAAGTGTTGACCAAAAACATGGGAAATGTTAATATTATAGCATGAAAACATTAACAAAATTCGTAGAAAGTAATAAGAAGCACGTTAATCGCCTTAATCAATTGATTGAGCCATTAAAAAAGCACTTCGGTGTGGACGTATTTTGGCATAACACGATCAATGAAGAGGGACACCTGACATCCATTTCTTCTTTTCAAGAGCCATTAGAAGAGTTCTATCAGGAAGCATGGTACATGAAAGCGGGCCAATTTATCAGCCCTTCTTTGCTGAGGGAAACCCGATTTTTCATGGATATCAGCGGTAACTTTTATAAATTCCAGGCGAAAGTCCAGGGAAAATACTCCTTCCACCACCCAATTATGGTGCAAAAAAAATACACTGATGATCAGATCCACCAATTCTGCTTTGCTTCTAAGAATTTCAGCCATACGATCCCTTCGACATATCTCAATAATTTCGCAATGTTCGAGCAGTTTATCGAATACTACTTAAAAGATTACCGTGCACATGAGAAGGAAATTGAAGATGAAGGAATCAATCTGATCGAACTTAAAGGACTTGACGGGTTTCATGGATTTAATTCCGAAAGTGTGAGTCATCTTGTCGAACGTAATTGCTCCTTTTTGAAGGATATCGGGGTCGACAACTATCTGGTCAATTCAGGATATTCTCTTTCCAGAAGACAGCAGCAAGTCCTGCTTGCGTGCGTAGAAGGATTAACAGCTTCTCAAACCGCTAAGGAACTCGGTCTTTCATTGCGCACAGTCGAACACTATCTGGATGCCGTCAAGGATAAATTGGGAGTTTTCAATAAAAAAGACCTGATCAAAAAAGGGCGGATTCTAAAGATTTCAGGTCTGCTTGATCCCTGGAGCTAGTTTCGAAACAACAGATCTGAAACAATCGAAATCATCTCCGAATCCTTAAATCGGTTGGAATATCCCAAAATCATCAGCGACCTGCCGCGTTTTCAAATAATCATCCGTATCAACAACCTCTTCACCATTAATGGTGAGATAGAATTTGTTTATATGGATACTTTGATCTCTAAGAGCTTTAGTAAATACCGCTGTTTGCCCTGGTTTATTCCTCAGCTTGACAACCACGACATCATTATGTTCAAACGGGATCTTATGACGCTTTAGGATCTCCAGGGTCTTTGTCGGTTCGTCAGTGAGGAAGCTTAAAATGGCATATCCACTGTACGACTGCCCCATAAGCGCCTCGATGTTAATCCCCTCATCTCCAAGAATCTGGGCTAGTCCTTGTATACCGCCAGGTTGATCTGTTACTTTTACTGTAAACTGTATCGCCAAAAATCCTGTCTCCTAGTTATTTGTTCCTAGATAGTGTCGTCATGAGATTAACATCGAAGCTTACGACGACACTATCCAAAATATAAGAATGGAAAAAATTCTGCTATCGAATTCTTCGGGCATTGAACAATACCATTAAACTGCTGAGCACCATCGCCCCGGCGGAAAAAAGAGGATTTAAGTAACCTGAAGCCGCCAGTCCAATTCCAATCACATTGTAGAAGAATGCCCAGAAAAGGTTCTGTTTGATCACCCTCTGTCCTTTGATGGCAATTGAACGGATTTTTGGCAGGACCTTTAACTGGTCAGTCGTCAATAAAATATCAGAAACCTGTATAGAGAGGTCGGAAGCGCTGACAACCGAAATGCCGACATGCGCTCCCGTTAAAGAAGGCGCATCATTGATTCCATCGCCGATCATTCCAACAATGTTTCCTTCCGAGCGCAGCTGCTCAATAATGTCTCGCTTTTCCAGAGGGTCGCACCTTGACCGCCACTCATCAAAACCGCACACGCGCGCCATCTTTTCCACAACATCGCGGCTATCTCCCGATAGCAGCAGAGTTTTTGCAGGCCTCATCGCTGAAACAACATCGCACGCTTCCTCTCTCAATCGATCACCAAGAGCGATAGCTCCAAGAAATTCATCTTCGGACACAAAACAAACGCGCGTATTTGTTCCCGTGTTGTCGATCTTACAGTCAAGCCATTCGGAATGACCAAGTCGATAAATCTTTCCATCGAAAAGCGCTTCGATTCCTTTTCCCGCCAATTCCTGGAAATCATCCAGTTCTGCCGGTCTGCAATCGATTGCCTGATCGATAGCAACAGAGATCGGATGATTTGAGCGCGAGACCATCCCTTTTAGAACCGGAAGGTTGAAATCTGACATTTCTTTCAAACCGCCCAGCACTTCAAACTTTCCATGCGTGATGGTTCCCGTCTTGTCAAATACCATCACCGTTTCCCTGCCGACATCAGGAAGGCAACCTCGGTTGCGGACGATCGCGCCGACCGTAGCCATGCGATTGAGAATATAAGACTCTGCCAATGGAGCGGCGATCCCAATTGCACAGGGACAGGAGATAAGCAATATGGAAATCGCTCTAAGAGTTGCCGTTTCCAAAGAACAGCCGCTCATCCAACAACCAAACAGAGTGCCAATAGCGAAAATGATCACAAATGGAATGAACCAGTTCACAATAGGATCGACTGCACGGGTGTAGATGCTCTTGTGCCCGATATCTGTTTCGACCATTTGTATAATGCGTTGAAGGGCTGTTTGTTCTTCTGTTGATGTCACTTGATAAGTCACTGATCCATGAACGACAACCGTTCCGCCCAAAACGCTGTCCCCAGGTTCTTTAGGTACAGGCAGCGATTCACCTGTCATTAAGGATTCATCGCACGCTCCCCTGCCGGACACCAATATGCCGTCTAGGACAACTTTTTCACCGGTATGTGCGATCATGTAGTCGCCAATCTTCACTTCCTTTAAAGGGACAAACAACTCTTTTCCATTGTCAAACCGCTTCCTCCCCTTTTTTGGTGTTGCCCTTGCAAGACGAAGAAGGGAATCCTTTGCCGAGAATTTTGCTCGGGTTTCAATCACTTTGCCAATCAGGACAAATGCAATGATCACGCACATGGAATCAAAGTAGACATGCTTGCCTCCAGCTGACATTTCAAACAATGAAAGACCAAATGCTGAAGAAACCCCAATAACGATCAATGTTTCCATTCCAACAACGCCGACAGAAAGAGCTGTCAGGCACCTTCTGAAAATCGGCCATGCGCTGAAGGTAAGCACAGGAAGCGATGAAAGGAAGGACAACCACACAAACAGTCCAGTCATTCCTGTCTCGTCACTAGTCCAGTAAGAAGCGTAGACGGGATAAGAAAACATCATGACATTGAGACTGAAAAAGACCGCGACAATCAGCCTAAGGTATAACCACCCGCCTACCTCATTTTTCCCCGATGACTCGACCGTAGATGTTTCATACCCCAGCCGCTCTATAGCGGATTGAATAGACTGTTTTGAAACATACTGGGGAGCATACTCGATCGACGCAAGATCGGTCGTGTAATCGACCACGCAGTTGATCACCCCTTTCTTCTGCAGCAGGATCAAGCGGATCACTTCAGCGCAGGCAGGACACCACATGTCGGAAACTTCCAGGTAGAGCCTTTGCCTTTCCGTTTCAGACACGTCGATGCGGTTCTTTCTTAATTGATCAAGGAGGGCCGGGTTGGATATAAGACCTGTTGCAAGCGCCTGTTTAAAAACAGGCGATTCAATATAGTTATCAAGTTGTTCCTTCGCGGCTAAGATGCGATAAACAGCCTGGCATCCTGCGCAGCAGAACGCCTGATCTTCATCAACAAAACGTTGGTCGGACAATTCCTGTGAGCAAAGCAAACAATTCATGTAAATATATTCTTTGAATATTAATCTTGATCGACTTATTGAATGTTATCAAAGGCAAGGGATTATTCCAATGAATGCAGCGCCTAATATCAATAATTTTGACGACGTACACTTATGTTGTATTTTTCAATGGCTTTCTCAGCGCGATTTAGCTGCCGCTTCCGGAGTTTGTCTTAGATGGAGGAACGTCACACGCGATTTCACCCTTTGGAAGCCTTTCACCCAAAAAGAACTGATCCATATACCAAAACCTCTTGCAACCCCTTTTTGGGAGCATTACAGCAAAAATGCCAGAGGGCTGAAATTTCGATCGGTAAAAGTCGTTAGAGGCGAGGCCATCAGCGCCTGGGGAAAAACGATCACTGTTTGGCAACGTCATCCTGTGTTACCCCATACCTATGAATGTAAGCAAACGACAACATCACACACTGGCACAATCACCTGCTTCGCTTTAAGGCAAATCGGATTGACTCATCTTGTGATCACGGGCTCCGCAGATACAACCTTAAAAGTGCATACCTCTTCCCCGCACAATCTCGAGTATCATGAATTACAAACACTCAGGGGTCACACGTCATGTATTACAAGGATTGCCTGTTTCAGTCATTACATTTTAAGCGCAACTTCTGAAGGTAAAGGTTGCTTATGGAGCTACAAGACACAAGACCGACAGTTCAGCGCTATTCAAATGAATATTGAGCTTGACTCTCAAGGAATAAACATTTTGGAAGGTGCAGCCCATATCCAACAATTTATCACTGTTGGAAAAGGAAACTCGATTAAATTCTGGTCGATCGACCATGGAAAAAAATTGATCTGCCGCGACCAGTTCAAAATTGAAGGCGAGGTCATCACATCTGCTGTCTATTGTCATTTTCAACCAACGCTTTTATTAGGAACCGAATCGGGAAAAATATTGGTATACGGGAAAAGAAGTTCCATCAATTTCCATTGCCAGGCGATTTTTGAAGGGCATAGAGAAGGGGTCGCTGCGCTAAACATAGCTGGCAGGGACCGATACCTGCTCAGCGCGGGCAGGGACAGGAAGATCAAAGTGTGGGACCTAAAATCTGAATCCCCACTACTTTCTCATTCAAATACGATCGATATCGAAGAAAAATCAATCAGCAGTCTCGAAGGCACGATATCCAACCAGTCCGGGAGATTGCACCGGCTGCTATATCCCACCGATGGATTTCTTCGCATCCTGCAGTTTCTCCCAAATCAGATCAATCGATATGCTGTCACCGCCGCTGAGCCTTTCGAACAAAAGAAGGTCTCGACTGAAATGGACGTTAACCGTACGTAAATTTTAATAGAAAAGAATTGAAGCCGATGATAGTATAGGACTTATGAAACTTGAACTCGCATATTACGGCAATCCTTTTCTAAGAAAAAAGTGCAAACCAGTTGAAGAGATCAATGATGAAGTCCGCGAACTCGTGGAAAATATGGTCGAAACATTAATCGAAAATAACGGTATCGGACTCGCAGCTCCTCAAGTGAAAAGGGACCTGCGTTTATTTATCACCGCAGTGCCTCACGAGCTTCCCGATGGAAATTGGGAGCAAGGAGAGCTTCTGGTCTTCATCAATCCTGAAATCATTTCCTATAGTGAAGAAACCGACGACCGGCAGGAGGGCTGTTTATCCATCCCGAAATTGTATGGAACGGTAAACCGACCCGTCAGCATCGTGATTCGCGCGACTGATATCAACGGGAAAGAATTTGAACGTGAATTCGAAGGTTTGCAGGCAAGATGCTGCCTTCACGAAAACGATCATATTAACGGCGTACTATACATTGACCGCATGAAAGGCAAGGAACGCAAGACTCTCGATCCCAAGTTGCGGGAAATCAAGAAAAAATATTCATAAATCTCCTCTGCAGATTGCATAGACACAGATTTCGATAGAAATCTGTGTCTATGGAGGAAAAATCTGGATTAAGCAGATTCTTCAATAGTCGAGCGTTCAACCTCTTGAACGGGAGCTCTTCCCATTGCCGAGGTCCACAAGGAAAGCAGGACGCATGATGCCAAAAAAACAACTGCAAGCCAGCCCGTAAATTTTTTCAAAACATCTGCTGTCGATGTCCCGAAAAGCGAATCGCTGGAATCGCCTCCGAAAGAAGCGCCCAGGCCGGATGATTTACTTTCCTGAATCAAGATCACAAAGCACAACACTGCACATAAGATCATGAAAAGGATTAATGAGATTATATAGATAAATGTCATGTGACTATACCTTCATCGTCTGATAATTAACAATTTGCGCGAACACATCAGCTTTAAGCGATGCCCCGCCAACAAGGACTCCATCCACATCGGGCTGTTCCATGATCGCTCTTGCATTGTCCGGTTTGACCGAACCGCCATAAAGGATCGACAGATTTTCAGCAGTTTCCTTGTCCGACAATTTCTCTAACACAGTCCGGCAAAACGCATGCGCTTCCTGCGCTTGTTCAGGGCTTGCCGTCAATCCGGTTCCAATAGCCCAGACAGGTTCATATGCGATGACTGCCCGTGCGATCTCGCTTGCAGAAAGCCCGTAAAGGCTGTTTGTAAGCTGACGGTGCAGGACCACTTCAGTTTTCCCCTCTTCTCTCTCCGACTGCGTTTCTCCAACACAAAGGATCGGGCGAATCCCGCTTGAGAGGGCCCGCTTGATCTTTCTGTTCACAAACGCGTCATCTTCGCCAAACAGATGCCGCCTTTCCGAATGTCCCAAAAGGACAAACTCTGCACCAGAGTCAAGAAGCATATCGGCCGATATCTCTCCAGTAAAGGCGCCAGATTCTGCGTCATGCATATTTTGTGCGCCGATAAGGATTGCTGACCCCTCGACCATCGGGCTCAAAAAAGGGACCAACGGGAACGGAACTGCAAGATATACGGTATGAGAGGTGTCGGAAACCATAGCGGACAATTGCGACACGAACGTCTCGCCTTCCGTACGATTTTTATGCATTTTCCAGTTTCCAGCGATGATCACTTCCCGCGGCATCTGAAACTCCTTGTTTTTGAGGAAATAATGATATACTCTTTTGTCACCAAATTCAAGTAGAAAGATGACAACCAAAGTATCTCAAGACCTTCCTATTCTGACAGTAACCCAGCTGACTAATGCTGTGAAACAACAGCTTGAGTCCACTTTCCCCTCTGTCTGGCTGCAAGGTGAGGTGAGCAATTTTAAAAAACACTCTTCCGGACACCTCTATTTTTCCTTGAAAGACGGGCAGGCGCAGATCGCAGCAGTCATGTTCCGGGGAAATGCCCAATCCTTGAAGACCCTCCCTAAAGACGGGGATCAGGTGGTCGTTCACGGAGGGCTCAATGTCTTTCCTCCAAGCGGAAAATACCAGATCAATGTGCAGACCCTTCGGTTGGCCGGCGTAGGCGAACTTTTGTTGAAATTGGAAGAATTAAAAAAAGAGCTTCATAAAAGAGGCTGGTTCAGCCAGGAATCGAAAAAACCGCTGCCAAAATTCCCCAAAAGAATCGGGATCGTCACAAGCCCGACAGGCGCAGCGATCAGAGACATGCTCAACGTCCTCAACAGAAGGCATGGCGGTTATCAGATTATTCTTAACCCCGTTAAAGTTCAGGGAGAAGGGGCCGCGCAAGAAATTGCCCGGGCAATTGAGCAGTTCAACGAATACAAATTAGTCGATGTGATCATTGTCGGCAGAGGCGGGGGCAGTATTGAAGATCTCTGGGCATTCAATGAGGAAGTTGTCGCTAAGGCTATCTTTGAAAGCGAGATTCCCATTATTGGATCCGTCGGCCACGAGACCGACCATTGCATTGCCGAATATGTCGCAGACGTCAGGGCCCCTACCCCTTCGGCAGCAGCGGAGATCGTAGGAGGCGAGAAAAACCAACAGATCGCTTTTCTTGCCCAGACGCACCAACGTTTGACAATCCAGCTGAAACAGCAAATCTCCCATTGGAGGAAAAGACACGCCCAGATCCTGAAGTCCCCGGTCATTTCGTCCCCTTATGCGCTATTGGGCCCATGGCTTCAGTCTCTTGATGAAATGCGTCAAGGCGCTGACCGTGCAATGAGGCAAACTCTTAGAAATCAAAAATTAATGATCAAATCGCGGTTTCAACTGCTTCAATCGTTAAAGCCGACGACGAAGATCCTTCATTACAGGCAGAGGCTGACAAGTCTTGCCAAACAGTGCGATCTGAACCTTTCCCAGCTTCTTTCACAAAGAAAGGAGCGGTTGAAGCGCGTCGTTTCCGCCCTTCAATCGATCGACCCTAAAAACCTGCTAAAAAAAGGATACAGTATCCTCTTCTCCGAAAAAACCGGTTCGGCTATAACCACAGTCAGGGCCGTGAACAAGGGGGACAACCTCAAAATCCTCCTGTCCGATGGGGAAGCAATAACCCAAGTAACCGAAGTGAAAGCCCATGACAAAGAAAGAACCTGATTTTGAAAAAAGCTTCCAAAGATTGGAAGAAATTTTGGAAACAATGAACTCCGGCGAAGCCGGTCTCGACCAATCGCTTAAATTGTACGAAGAAGCCAATCAATTGATTATCAGTTGCGGAAAAAGGCTGAACGATGCCGAGCAGACAATTGAAAAACTGATCAAAGACCGGGATGGCGAGCTGGCATTAAGCGAAGACGGCACGCCGTCCACAGAACACTTTGAGTGAACGGTATGAACGTTTTTATCTACAGGAACCGTCTGAAGTCCGAATCGAAGAACATTGCCTTTGGCATTATGGAATATCTCAATTCCCATGGGGTCAATGTCGTGATGGACGCCGAAGATGCTAAGATCTTCAATGCCTCCCCTGTGTCGGAAGTTGATCCGAAGAAGATCGATTTTACTATCACGTTGGGAGGTGACGGGACTATCTTGCGTGCGATACACAAATTCCCTGAGCTGATGGCCCCGATTTTAGGCGTCAACCTCGGGAGCCTTGGTTTTATGGCCGATATCCCCATCACTGAAATCTATCCCTCTCTGCAAGAGGTCTTGAAAAAGAACTATCGAGTGCAGGAGAGGATCATGATGGAAGGATCGACGCTGGATAATGAAACCTGTTTAGCTGTCAATGAGATCACATTCCACCGTGCGGACAATTCCAGCCTGGTCGATTTGGCTATCCATGTCGATGGGGTCTATTTGAATACCTTTGCCGCCGACGGCGTCATTTTATCAACGCCATGCGGTTCAACCGCTTACTCGCTTGCAGCAGGAGGTCCGATCATCACTCCTGAATTAGAAGCATTTGTTCTCACCCCGATCAGTCCACATACGATCTCAAACCGTCCAATTGTCCTAATGCCCAATAAAGAAATACAGGTACAGTACATTAGCGAATTGAAACCGATCGAAGTGAACGCCGACGGACTTTACAATCACCAGTTGAAATCGGGCGAAGTGTTTCATATCAAACGTTCAAAACGCTCCTTTCGCATCGTTTGCCTTCCGCAAAACGATTACTACTCAACTCTAAGGACAAAGCTTGGGTGGAGCGGAAAGCTTCGCCCCTGATCTCATCTGATCATATTCTAATTTACCGAGCCTCATAATGTAGGTAGGATATTTTATCTAATTCTTTGCGTCTCAGACGCAGTGACGCAGAGGTTATACCGATCATGGAACCATTCAACCTGAATGGTCGATACTCCCACTGTTTCCAAAACAAAACGTATTATAATTTTGTAATAAAATCTTTAAAAAGGATGGGGAAAAGATAACTTTGCCGATCGCTTCAAACCTCCAGCAATCAATACTTTTGAGATGAATGTGTAAGAAAAAGTTTTTTCTATCACATCCGACTGATTCTATGTATCTTGTGAAAAGAACGTTGATTTTTATCAAAAAAAATTAAATTTCTACTGGAAGATTTATTTGAGAATCCTTATCAAAAGAAGTTAAAACATTTTAACTCAGGAAAGACTGAGTGGATTTCAAAAGTCGTTCAGAACACAGTATGAACACTTTGTGAGTCTATTAAGGGAAGTAGATGAAAGTTTTTCAAGTTATGGTAGCAGTTTTGACATCGGCCATGTTGTTGGCAGGTTGCTGCAGTGATCCTTGCGATCCTTGCTGTGATCCTTGTCCACGGCCGTGCCCCAAGCCTTGCTGCCCTAAGCCATGTCCACCAAAGCCTCATTGCCCAAGCCCATGTCCGTCTCCTTGCAATGGAGGGAGTTGCCGCTAATGCAACCGCTCGACTGCAGTAGAAGGACAGGTTCGGTCAATAAAGGTTTAACTGGACTTAAATATTTTTCTTTAACCAACCAAAAGCACTTTTTAGGAGGCTTATTATGAAATTCCTAGGTTCAATGTTAGCTCTTGCTGTAACTGCTTTCGCTTTATCTAGCTGCGGATGCTGCGATCCATGCTGTGATCCTTGCTGTGATCCATGTCCAAAGCCATGTGATCCATGCGAGCGCGGCTGCTACTAATCAGGAGCTAAGCTGATGAAAGAGGTGCTGCACTCCTACTCTAAGTATCCCTTTTCATACAGCGGATGCAAAATCGCATCAGCTGTGCGAATGGGGATGCTTGCGAGTTGTGCAGCACCTTGTTGCCCTTGTGGCGGGTGCTGACGTTTGCAGCTAAGGTTGTAAACATCTGTTCCCTTTAGAAGGAGCTACCCCGCTTTTTTCAATTTCCGAATAGGGAAAAGCGGACTGAGGGGAAAAACTAACCTTTTTTTTATATGACTTTTTAAATAAGGAGTCGCTAAATGAGAAAACAACTAGGAATTTTAGCCTCAATTCTATTATTGAGTGCTACAACGTTGTTATGGACGGGGTGCTCCAACCGTAATGCATCATGTGACCCATGCGGTCCGGTATGTGAAGAGGTCTGCCCTGACCCATGCTGTGAGCCAGCTTGCAAGCCTCCAGTGAAGTGCTGCTATCCTAGCAGTAACACACTGAAATGCTTGGATGGTATCACGGTAAAAGCAAGAAACCCTAAAATGTGCATGTTGGGAGACCAATATTCACTAGACTTCACAGTTGAAGCTTGTGATGATGTGTGCGATGTAACAGTCAATACACATCTTCCCGAGGGGGTTAACTATGTTCGCAGCGAGCCTCAAGCGAAAGTTGAAGGCCGCAAACTGACATGGGACTTCGGTTCTATGAGAAAGGGCGAATGCCGCCCAGCCAGTGTATGGGTAGAGTGCGAATGTGAAGGTGAGCTGTGCGCATGTTTCTGCGCTTCCGCAACACCTGTAAGATTCTGCTCACTGCTTTGCGCTAAACCTATCCTGACTTGCCACAAGTGCGGTCCTGAAGAGGTTTGCCCTGGCGATCCAATAAACTACACAATCACAGTGACCAACAGAGGAAGCTGCACAGCTGAAGATGTTGTCTTGACAGACAATCTTCCTGACGGAGTCCAGCACTCCAGTGGCTTGAGAACTCTGACGTATAAGCTTGGCTGCCTGGCACCATGCGAAACGAAAAAGGTCAACATTTGCACAACAGCCTGCACAAGAGGCGAAGTTTGCAACACAGCTGTTATCTCAGCTTGTAATGCAGACTCAGTTTCTTGCCAATGGTGCACATGCATCTGCTGCTGTGACTGTGAAGTTGTTAAGGTTGGACCTAAAGAAGTTCAAATTGGCAAAAATGCTGATTACCAGATCACTGTTACAAATACTGGTGACAAGCCTTTGACTGACGTAGTCGTATCTGACTGCGCGCCAAACGCAACTTCTATTGTATCTGCAAATGGTGCAATGATCAACGGCAACCAGGCTGTTTGGAGACTTCGCGAGCTGAAGCCAGGTGAAAAGGTATCATTCAATATCACATTGACTACCTGCACACCAGGATGCTTCACAAACCGCGTATCTGTCGACAACTGCCAAGGCTGCAAGTGCTGCGACGACTTCGTCACTCGATGGAGAGGACGTCCTGCTCTTAACGTCTGCATCTGCGATACAGAGGATCCAGTCTGTGTTGGTGATCCTACAAGCTACTGCATCACAGTAGTTAACCAAGGATCTGAGCCAGACGACAATGTTCGCGTTGTTGTGAGATTCCCACCTGAAATTGTTCCTGTAAGCGCTTCTGGCGATGCGAATGGAACAGTGAACGGTAATACGGTCACTTTCGCACCATACGATAACTTTGGCCCACGTCAAACACTGAAATACCGTGTTGACGCCAGAGCAAATCGTTCCGGTGACGGACGTGTATTGGTAGAAGTCACATCTGACTCTATCACTACTCCGATCGTACAACAGGAAAGCACAATCGTGAACTAAACCTTTCAGGTTTAACTAGCGATAGCTAAAGCGGCGGGTGACTCGTTCACCCGCCCTTTTTTTGCACATAAACAGTTGTCGATCTCCCTCTTCCTTCCATTCGTTTCCTAAATAATCATTCCACGACTTCACAATGGTAAGCCCCTCGTTTTCAAGCATCTCCTCGATCTTGTCTTTTTCATATAGCTTGACCCTTTCCTCGTATGCACGACCGGGAAATTCGATTCGTTTGATGACCGTATCCTTGTCCAGAAACCGGGAAATTACAACCCGCTCCCCTTCAATTAGCTGATTTTCCTCTGGAACAAGCGACTGTTTGACTGAATAGGGATGCAAGTAATCTAAAAAGAACACCCCCTCTTTTGTCAAATGTCGATCGACTACTTCAAAAACCTTTTGATTTTGACTATCTTCTTCAAAATACCCAAATGAAGTGAACAAATTGACGATCAGATCAAATTGACCGATATCCGGCAGATGAAACATGTCAGCAACAAGGAATGTGATATCCAGTCCCTTATACTCGATAAGCCTTTGCTTTGCCTTATCAATCAGGGACTTAGAGAGGTCAATACCGACGACGCGATTTCCTTTCGTCCCGAATGCAAGTGAATGTCTTCCCGTTCCGCAGGCAAGGTCCAGAACAGATTCACTCCCCTTCAGACCGACAGCTTGTCGGATGAACTGCACCTGTTCTTCAGCTTCCCGCATTGTCCTGTGAGAATATAGCTTGAGATAATCATCGTTAAACCATTGTTGAAACCACATGAACCTATCCTAATATTGCTATTTGTGCAGATTTTTCTTCTTTTTGAGATATTTTTTTCGATCGCTTCGCAACGAATCTTAGTAAAGCTTTGTAAGAAGAGATCGGAAAAAAGAGCCAAAAATATGAAACAGATATCAAATTTGAATATCGGGATAGGTTCATAATTACACCAACTTTTATTTACTTACGAAGGTGAACTATGCTATCCTTCCATATCGTTTTACTCAATGGACAAGTTGTTTATGGATACCGGAACTGAAAACCGTGTGAAAGTAAAAATCTTTGTCGGTTTCGAACAAAAAGCCGACATCAAGATCGCCCTGAACCAAAACAGCGCCTGGAAAGAGGCGAAAGTTTCAAAAACAACCGACCTGAGGGAAATTCTCTATCAGGATCAGGATTATATCGGCGTATTTCTCACACACGGGATGACGACCATGCAGTTGCTGCAGGACGTTTCAGCAAAAGTACGCGAAGAACTTCAAAAATTCTGCCCCGAAATGGATCTCTCTAAATTGAAAATTCAAGTTTTTCCCCAAGTTTTTGTCTCATGATCATCCTCGGTTCACAATCACCAAGACGACGCGAAATTATCAACCTTTTTTCGCTCCCCCATCAATCCGTCTCTCCGAACTTTGATGAGGACTCCATTCCATTTGAGGGAGACCCGATCGACTACGCCTGCCAAATTGCTAAAGGAAAGGCAGAATCGCTCATCTCCGACTATGGAAGCTACCCCATTCTAACAGCCGACACGGTCGTTTATAAAGATGGGGCCGTTTACGGCAAACCCAAAGATGAGCAGCATGCATTTGAAATGCTCCAAACGCTTTCGGGTGAATGGCATACTGTCATTTCCAGCCTGGCCTTGTACCACGACAATGTTTGCAAAACCACAAGCGAATCAACCGAAGTCCTGTTCAATCCGTTAACGGAGGATCAGATCCGGCGCTATCATCAATCGATTCAATGGCAGGACAAAGCAGGTGCCTACGCAATTCAAATGGGAGGCGGGATCGTCGTTCGGAAGATCAAGGGCTGCTATTACAATACAATGGGCCTTCCCATCAACACGCTGCGAGAACTCCTCAAGACAATTGGAATCGACCTATGGGATTATTTAAACTGAGCGCATCTCTTCTGCTATTGTTCAGTACGCTTTTCTCCGCAGAGCCAAACCGCATTCTCTATTTGCTCAGACAAGGACATTTCCAATCAGCAATAGAGATCTATGAAGACAAGGTCAAAGAAACCAATGTACATGATTACCAGCTCCTGCAGCAGATCGGTCTCACATTAATCGAACTGGGATGGAAATGCAATGATGCCGAGATCAAGCTTCTATCGTTATTTGGAGCCGGCATCAGCACACACGACCAGGCTCAATATCTGCTTGAGGACGCCATCAAATCAGATGAACCTCGCTTTCAGTTAGTTGCGCTTAACTTCCTGTCTAAAAACTATACCGACGATTCCTCCAGATTTCTGAATCTTGCCATGCGGTCGCCTTTTCTTCCGATCAGGCTCGAGGCCGCATATCACATGGCACAGCGTCAACACCCGAAAGCAGCCTATCAAATCGAATCGTTGATGTACAAAGTCCCCCCACAAGCCCTTCCGGTATTCCCTCAACTGCTCGGGATGTCGGGAGATAAGGACGCGATCATCATGTTAAAGCGGATGATGAGCCATCAACTCCTACCTGTACGTCTCGAAGCTATCCTCAGCGCCGGTAGATATGGAAGGGACGACCTGCTTCAGGAGATCCGCGGGATCTCTTCTCATCATCAGGTGGAAGAGCAAGAGGCTACTGCTGTGGCTATTGGACTGTTGAAAGATGAGCAATCGGTCAAACGGCTTCAACACTTAACAAGTTCGGGAACTCGAAACGTTCAAATTGCTTCCTTGCAAGCATTGAATCGCTTAGGGAGGGAAGAAGCAGCCCGCCCCCTGATCGAGCTGGCAATGAAAGGCGATCTTTTTGCCATTTCAGCGCTGGCTGAAGTCAACCATTCCGAGGATACCCTTTACGAGCTTTGCTGCATCGGCGATATCAACATCCGGGTCAATGCAGCCTTAGCCCTGCTGGAAAGACGCGACCCCCGCTCCCTCCCCACTCTCCTTGAATTATTTGTGAGAGATCCCCGCGACCTGGCCCTCTCTCAAATCCAATCCGTCGGCAAGGGGCTGGCTGCTTATAAAATTGTCCCCTCGGCCCAGCAGAATTTTGAATCGGCGCCACTGCTATACGAACAGACGTTGAATTTGAAAGAGGCCGCCCTCCAAAAAACGCTTGAACTGCCTGAGAAAGACTTTATTCAATTCGCGCAACTTTTGCTGGAAAAACAGCAATTGGACCTAGTTCCCACTGTAACCCGTTTATTGGAGTCCACTCGCTCTCCTGCCGCTGTAGAGACCCTAAAAAGCAACCGCGAGCAATTGGGAGTTCCATTGATCCGCTATTGGTGCAACCTTGCCCTTTATCGCATGAGAGAAGAAGGCCCTTATTCGGAAACGTTAAAAGCCTGGGTCAAAGATTATCAATATCACGACATGATCCAATTTCGCCCAATGCTCCCGTGGAAAATGCGTTCCATCTGCACCCCGCAGTACCAACTGACCCCCCAGGAAACATCCAGACTTTTGGTCGAAAGTTACGAAACTCTGGTACAGCAGCAAGATGAAGATGGGATCGGGTTGATCCTGGATGCCATCAAAAGCGGCAACAGGAAAAACCGTTATGCTTTGGCGGGTCTATTGATAAGAGCAACAAACTAAATGAAAAAGCTCCTCCTCCTTTTTCTAACTCCACTAGCGCTTCTTCAGGGAATCGAGATCAATATTGAAAATCCCACCTATGAAAATGGCGTTCTGACTACAGAGGAAGGCGGGGTGATCTCTGCCCCGAATTTTCGTGTGCAGGCCATGAAAATCCGCTATACCTCAGCCGATGCGCAATCACTTCTGGAAGCAGAACAAGAGATCATCCTTGAATTTGGCGACTACCTTTTCGTAGGTTACAGGCTCGTCTACGATTTTACGACCAGAACAGGCGTACTCTATAACGGCAGAACGGCAATTGATGAATGGTATGTGGGCGGACACGAAATTCATTTATGCGCGGACGGCAGTTTTTACATCAAAGACGGCTTCGCAACTACTTCTGAGAACTATATGATGGACTGGCAGCTGGAAACAAGCGATGCCCGCCTGCAAAACCACCACATGCTGACAGCGAACAACGTGAAGGTCCGCTTCATTGCGCTTCCCCTTTTTTGGATGCCCAAAATCCGTCTTGATCTGAACGCGTTATTCGACCCGCCTGTCCGGTTCAATGTCAAAGTTGGCGGAACCCGAGGTTCTAAAGTCGGATTTATCTACACGTTGTACTCCACCCCCTATTGGCAGACAAACCTCAAGTTAGATTATAGAGTGAAGAGCGGGTTCGGAGGAGGATTTGAGTCCTATTATCAATCTCCGTGTAAATGCACATCGTTCAGCACAATCAACTACATTTCGGAAGATAAGACACGCTTCGATAGCAAAACACGCACACGATACCGGCTTGAAGGCAGCTACCACACACAGCTGAATTATGGGAAAACGACCATCGACGCTACCTGGGACAAGCTCAGCGACTATGAAATGGCCTCAGATTATGACGATGCAGACCTCTATCTTGTTCTAGCCAACCCCACGGAGCTCTACATCCGCCACCAGGAGCCGAACTGGATCGCTTCCATGCTCACCCGTGTCCGCGTCAATCAGTTTCAGACATTGAAACAGGAACTTCCTACACTGTACGGAACCTACCGGCCATTTGAAATCGGGTCGACAGGGATCATTTCAGGAGGAAAGTTTGAAGCTTCCTATTTGGAGCTGGAATATACGAACAATAGCGAACCCGATATCAGCGACTATAATTCTCCTAGGTATGAAGTGTCCCAGTCCTTCTGGAGACCCTTCAAGCTTGGTCAACTGACGATAACTCCGGAGATCGGAACGACTGCTATCTATTATGGGAACAGCGTCAAACAGGCCGACCGCTGGATGGTGATCGGACAGTTTGAGATCGATGCACATGCCGACCTTTACCGATTCTACGGCCGGTGCAAGCATGTGCTCACCCCTTACGCACGTTATCAATACTATACATTTCCCACAACATCTCCAGACGATCATTTCATTTTTGACATCGAAGACGGATGGTACCGCTTAAATGCCCTGAGATTTGGACTGCTGAACAACTTCTACTACAAGTCATCCCCCTGCTGCATCTACCGATCGTTTTATCTCGACCTATACTCTTACGCTTTTTTTGATACGGAAACCATTGATGAAACAATTCCCAAAACGTATGTCAGGGCCGTCTATAATTTTACTCAGCGCCTGAGGCACACAAACCTCTTTGTTTGGGATTTTGAGCATCAAGTGGTCGATCAGTTCAATACCATGCTCGAATGGACGGTCAATGAAGACACCGCCGTCGCGTTGGAGTACAGGCACCGAAGCCCTTATGCCTGGAGAAAAGTGGACAGGACAAATTTTATCCTGGATTCTTTCAGGTCTGTCGAAGATCTGGAAGACACCCTGCTTTCAGATAAAAGAGATACGTTTCTCTACAATTTTTTTTGGAGGTTCCATCCTACCTGGGCGTTAGCATTTCAATCGAGAAATGGCTGGAATCGTGAGGACGAGGCGGGATATTTGGAGTATCAGGTTTCAATATTGGGAACCTTCAGGTCCTCATGGAATGTGAAAATAGCCTATAAGCACAGAGAAAAAGACGACAGGTTCTCCATTCATTTCTCCGTCGGTCTCAAGCGGCCTTGTTATGACTATAACGCGTGCCGCGTTCCCTGTCTTGAATTTTGACCCTTAATCAACTAAAATAAGCGATAAAAAAAGGAATTCACATGGAATTATTAGTTGTAGGCATCGGTTATGTCGGTCTGGTCACCGCGACATGCCTGGCAGAGATGGGACATCACGTCACCTGTCTGGATATTGACAAAGAAAAAATTCAACGGCTGAACGATGGGATCATCCCGATCTACGAACCGGGACTTGAGGAAATGGTCAAACGCAACGTATCAGCTAAACGCATCCATTTTACAACTGATTATGAAACGGGAGTCAATGGAAGCAACGTTTGCTTTATCTGCGTGGACACTCCTGTCAATCAAGAAGGATTTGCAAATTTAAATGCTGTTAAAAGCTGTGCGAAAAGCATCGCAGAACAGATGAACTCCTATAAGATCATCGTGAACAAGTCCACAGTTCCTCCCGGTACCGCACGTCAAATCCATGGATGGGTCCAGGAAGTGCTCGATCAAAGAGGATCAGCTGAAAACTTCGATATCGTTGCGAACCCCGAATTCCTCAAAGAGGGCAACGCCGTCACTGATTTTATGAAACCTGACAGGGTGGTCATCGGCATCGACAATTCCCGCGCGACCCAAACAATGAAAGAGATCTACTCGCCGTTCATGTTGAGCAGGGAAAGACTGATTTTAATGGACACTGTTTCGGCGGAAATGACCAAGTACGCCTCAAACGCGATGCTGGCGACCCGAATCTCCTTTATGAATGAATTAGCCGGATTGTGCGAGAAGACGGAAGCCGACATTAACAAGGTCCGTATTGGAATGGGAGCTGATGAAAGGATTGGATACAGTTATCTCTATGCAGGAGCGGGATATGGAGGTTCGTGTCTTCCTAAAGATATTACAGCCCTTAAATCTCATGGGAAAAACCTCGGTCATCCCATGGACCTATTGGAAGCAGTGCATGAAGTCAACGCTCGGCAAAAGTTGGTGCTCGGACAAAAAATTATCGCCTATTTTAGCGACAAAGGCGGATTAGCGGGTAAAACGATCGCTGTATTAGGGCTTGCATTCAAGCCTGATACCGATGACATGCGTGAGGCCACATCATTGGTATTGATCAAGCAATTGCTCAGTGATGGCGTCACTGTCAAAGCGTTCGATCCGGTCGCAATGGAGAACGCAAAGTCGCTCCTCCCCGACAACCCGAACCTAATCTGGTGCGAGGATGAGTATACATGCGCAAAAGATGCGGACGCTCTCTCTTTCGTCACAGAATGGAAGCAATTTAGATTCCTTGATTTCAAAAAAATCCAACTAGCGATGAGAGGGAAGGGTCTGTTTGACGGACGCAATCAATATCACCCGGAAGAAATGGCCCAATTAGGCTTTGACTATCACGGGATAGGCATCACTCCCCACTATGCATCGGAGACATTAATTGAACACTCTTGATCATCAGCTTAAATCCTATACATCTTTCATTGAACAGACTCTTGATCAGTTTGTTCCTGTTGAAGAAGATAGTCTATCCGAAGCTGTGCGGTATGCCCTTCTTGGAGGGGGAAAAAGAATACGCCCGACCCTGACGCTAGCAACCACTGAGCTATTCGTCGGGTCCCTGGAAGAAGCAGTAGTCCCTGCATGCGCGATCGAAATGATCCATACCTATTCGATGATCCATGACGACCTGCCCTGCATGGACGATGATGATTTTCGAAGAGGAAAGCCCTCTTTGCATAAAGAGTATGATGAGGCGACAGCCGTATTAGCCGGAGATTTTCTTCTTACCCGGGCGTTTGAAGTGATCGCAGAAGCCGGCCCACTTCAAAAAAATCAGCGAGCTGACCTTATTGCAGTCATTGCGAAGGCTTCCGGCGGTCAAGGGATGATCGGGGGCCAGATGATGGATATCCAGTCAGAAGGCAAAGCCATCGACCTGCAAACCCTGCAGGAGCTGCACTCAAAAAAAACAGGGGCGTTGATCCGCGCTGCTGTTGAGTGCGGCTGTATTATCTCCTCTGTTCCAGATGACCAAAGACAGGCTGTCATACAATTTGCCGAACGGATCGGATTAGCATTTCAAGTCGTTGATGACGTGCTTGATATTACTGCTGGTGAAAAGAAGCGAGGTGGCGGGATCTCTTCTGATCTCACAAATGATAAAAGCACCTATGTTAGCCTATTGGGGATCGAAGAAGCTAAATCGACAGCGGACAAGCTCTTCGAAGAGGCGATGAAATCGCTTGACCAACTTCCTCAGGATACGGGATTTCTGAAGGAGCTTGCCTATTTTATCATTAAACGGGACCATTGAAACAGAGAATTCCACCACAAGAGATCTCCGAGAACTCAGAGAAAGATATTGAGCATGACGTGTGTAAGTATAGGTTTCACCACCTCTGCTCTATTGTTAAAACATCTTAATTTGAAAACGGTCTCAAATCGAGGTACTCGGATTAACCATATTTATTCACCAATATTACCCCAAGGACAACAATCGCCAGGGCAAATATTCTTCCATTTAAAAAAGAATGCTTTTCGTTTGATCTTAATGAATGATATTTTTCGACAGGTTGAACATTGTGGTCTTTTTTTTCTTTACGTAATTCTAGAATACCCGGGTCGGCTCCAAGATTCAAAGCCATATGTATCATTGCCTCGCTAGCCGCATTGTGGACTAGACGCACAAAGCAACCATTAAGGTCAGCTCCTTGATAAATGGCCAGTCTAGCTCCGTTCATATAAAGAATTTGAAAGGCTCTGAATAGCTTTTCATTGCATTCTGGATAACTTTCATGAAGTCTTAGAAGCCTTTCTTGTTCTGTGTATTGAAATCTATCTATAAAACTTTGAACTGACATTAAAAAACCTCTATAAAAATAAAACGCTGATATTAAATATATTCAATATTTATATATATTATTGTTTTTCAAGATTAATGTCAGCAATAAAAAGTACGTATATAACAGGGTGTCTTCAGTAATTTGAAGACACCCTCTGAAAAGAAGCCGCTTGAAAATTATCGAACGGGTTAGATATAAGAGATGTCAGTAATAAGATGATTTGGTGATTCCTTTGACTCAAGCATTATCGCAAACGAAACCTCTGACACTGCCCATTCCACGGTTAAGAGTACGCCATCTTCCTGTGAAAAGAATTTTTGACATTCTTTTCAGCGTTCTGGTCCTGACTTTAGGGTCTCCCCTGTTCCTCTTGATCGCGCTTTTGATCAAATGCACGTCGAAAGGTAAAGTCATCTATTACCAGACACGAGTCGGGAGAGGGGGAAAAACCTTTAAATGTTACAAGTTCCGTACAATGTACAAAGACGCCGACCGGCGGTTACAGTCAATGCTTGACGAATCCGAAGAGATGAGAAAAGAATGGATTGAACAACGGAAGCTCAAAAAAGATCCCCGGGTGACGCGGATCGGAAAACTCCTGCGTAAAACTTCCCTTGATGAACTACCACAATTTTATAATGTCTTAAAAGGAAATCTGAGTATCGTTGGGCCCCGTCCTGTCGTTCAGGAAGAGATCAACGAATATTTTGGCGTCAAAGCGTATAAAATCTTGTCCATCCGCCCGGGATTGACCGGAATCTGGCAAGTATCCGGACGCAACAATACAAGCTATGCACACCGCGTCCATCTGGATGAAACCTATGTTGATACGCGATCATTTTGGCTCGATCTCAAGTTGATCATCAAGACAATCCCCTGCATGCTTTTTGCCCGCGGGGCATACTAAACCGCCATGAACCTCGACAAGAAAAGTCTGTGGACTGTCTTTCTCATTTCCTTTTTTCTGACGATTTGGATGCCGACAATCCTGCCTCAGCTTAGGCTCTACTTTTTTGCCCCCTACCTGATCATCCTTCTATATAAACGCCCTTTGATCAGGTGCCTATGGGGGGCACTAGCCTGTGGTTTGATCATCGACCTGCTATCCTCATACCATCATCTCGGACTGCATGCGGTCAATTACGTTCTTACAATTGCAGTTCTTTATCAACAACGGCGCCATTTCTTTGCCGACAGCCCCACAACGCTGCCGATCATGGTCTATCTGTTCTCTGTCATCTCGACAATCATTCAAGTCCCTTTGCTCTTTGTCTTTGAACAAAAGCTCCCCATGACAGCAGACTGGATCCGGACAGATCTTTTGCTGATGCCGTTATTGGACGCGACTTACGCGTTCAGCCTCTACATTTTACCTTTTTGGATTTTCGGGAAGCGTCGATTGAGGGGCAAGGACTATTTTACGGATCAGGAATAGTATCTAATGCTTGTAAAAAGTCTTTTGTCACATGCCAGTCGCTTTCTGGAATTTTTCCAGGAGTCCCATCGACCCAGCCCCAACCGCTTCCTTTGATGTCGCTGACGATGACAACAAGACGACGCCCCTCAGGAATTTTTCCTTTATCGACAGCTTCCTTCATTGCTTCAAAGAAAATCTTTGCAGAATGAAAAACTCCATTGATTTCATCTCTTTCTTTGGTTGTATTCTTCTGTCCATTGCCAAACCCTTTCTGAAATAACAGAACCAGGTGGTCGGAGACTGCGTAATAGTGCATCACTCTGCTGCTTACCCCATGTCCGGCGAATCCGAATAGAAAATAATCGTTCACTTTTTCTGATAGGGCTTTATTCAAAAACGCCGGCAGATCATAAGGCGAATCATCTGTCTCAATTGTAGCATAGACATCTGACTGTAGACATTTGATCTCTGCTTGACGATCAGAAGGAATAAAAGGGAAATCCAACTGTTGTTCTTCAAAATATTGCCTTGCTTCTGACATTCCTTTTGGGATTTGTGCACTCATGATGTTTTCCTTTTATTTATCCCGATGCGCTCTTAAAAAGTTCCACCCCTTTTCACCATCGGGCCTGTGAACATACAGCTCTCTCATCAATAAGCTGTTATTTGTATCGTATTGTGCCATGGCATCGCTGGAAAGTAAATCTTCATCGCGTTCAACAACCATGCATTGATCGGAATTGATATGATCGTGCAGCGTCTTAAGGCGGTGCAGCGTCGCTGAAACTTCTTCTTTTGATATGTGATCGAAAAGCATTCTGGCCAGATTTCCCTGATTCTCGTATAAAGCCGCAACCTCCTGCTTCATTTCTTCTGTCACAACAGGAGGCAAACGTAACATTAAGGATGCCTGGTTAGGGATTTCAATCAAACTTCCAACAATAGGAATAGGTGGTTGTCCACGGACATCTCCCTCCGGCAGAGCCCTGACGCCAAAGCAACAATCCTCGTCAATCCCTGTGACATTCCCCTCATCATCGATAAAGTAGTTTTCCGGATGCCTGTCGCACTCCCCATTGATCACATCTTTAATCTGCAGCCGGATGAGTCCTGCGGCTGTATTTGGTCTGACAGGGTCTAACTGTCTGACCTCTTTTCGCTGTCCCTTCATGACTCCATTTTGATAAGTCACCTGTTCATACCCTTTTGAAACAGCAATCATTCTCAACGTTGCTTTGGAAGGCGCTCTCCCTTGTCGCAAATCAGGAAGCAACGCTCTGCGCACCCCTGCATCCTCATTTAAATCAATTGTTTCCTGTATCAAATCACCTGTAGGTTTAGGGCTTTTGCCTTTTGCCTTCTGCATCAATATGCCGCGCCTGCCATTGACAATCACAAATTGCGTATTGACCGAGATGTGGCGGTTTCCATAAAGCATGTGGTCAACCTTTGAACTCGCGACAGCTCTCGAAGGTAAATGCCCCTCCGTTCCAGGAGGAATTCCGGAAGCGGCCGCAGTTCCAAAATGCGCCTCCTTAAACTTTGTCATCCCATCAAGGTCTGCAGGATCCGGTTTAAACACAGCTTCTGTGACATCTCCTTCTGAATCCGTATATTTGACCATATAAACCGAATTAACCGCTCCACCGCCAAGATAGGTCATATCGTCATCTGAGACCGTCAGGACCAATGTTTCTAAACTTGCAATTGTCTCTTCCAGGAGCTCCAAATCGGCACTGGAAGCATTGATCCGACCCGCTTCAGCCAGGGCCTTTACTTCTTTTAAGATGATCGTCATCGCCTGACGATCGAATCCCCTGAGTTCCAATGGGGTCATTCTCATCAATTTTGCCTGATGCTCTGGCCTGAGCCTGCCTGTCATCTCCGATAATGCAGACTCCCAGCCCTCTTGAGCTTTTAAGGAATCGACGACCTTATTGAATTTTGTGAAATCATTTCTTGTACGTACCAATGCATGGAGAGCAGTTAAACTACTTGCTTTTGCCTTTGGATTCGTGTTCGTGGGTTGAGCGCGCAAGCGCGCTGGAGCCGATTGTCTTGCTTCACGAATCTGAACGTCTCCTGCATGAGCGTGAGGCGTTGAGATGGCGGACTCAGTTATCCTGGAAGCGGATGCATTTGTCATCATGATCGTCAAACGGCCAATGTCTCCAGTGAGCGGCATCATCTGACGCAGTGGGTCAGCCCCCATCGGTGGTAAATAATCTGCGCTCATTCATTTACTCCTTTCGATATAACTAGTATGGATGCAGGCGCATCGGGACATAAACATACTCCCGAGCCTCAACCTTGTTCATCCATTCCTTTTGCACGGAGAAAAAGATTTGCAGGTCCCGATAAAAATCCTCAAAATGTAAATGATGAACATCATAAACCTTAAATAAAATGATCTCATCGGTATTTGGATCGACTGCAAGCGTCGCCCCTTCAGTATGAAGCCCGAACATATTACCCGTGAGCAGCTCCATCAGATGTGCTTCCCGATCAAGCGGCGGCAACTCGCCAACGACACCATAGACAATGATCGAACGGTCATCAGCTGTCTTTTCAATATTCGTCGTAAACTCATCATTAATTGATAAAGTGACGACTCCTTCATCGCTGAACCTTAAATCGGGAATGTTTAATTCTAAGGAAAGCTTATTTATGATATTATTAGCGTCCATTATAATTCCCCCTACTAGGGTAATTATAATAAAAACCTAATAAAAAATCAAAAAAAATATTATAAAGGTAAAGTAAAGAGCGCAGAACGCGCTCTTTATACCGAAATAAAATTAAATTTTAGTTGGATAGCTTCGTATACCATTAGTTGGAATGGCGGTAATCCTGCTCCATGCCTTGTTGAGGCTGTCTGGGCAGTGATTGACGTGAAGGTTCTCTTCGCCGTCTGGCTTCTTCTTTTTCCTGTTCGATCATGCGAGCAAAATACTCTGCTTTTTGACGTTGAATATCGTCCAGCATCGAATGCAGCTCTTCTTTATCTGTGACTCCATGAGCCTGCATTACCTTGCTGAAGACTTCATAAAGAGAGTCGCGGAAAATTTTGATCGCTTCCTGCCTCATTTGCGGATCCCTTAAAGGATTCGGGTTCATCTTCGCCGCTTTTTCTTCAACCAGATTGATCACCTCCTGATCTTTGTCGGACAATGCATTTTGTATTGCAAGCCTTTGACCTTGAGGTACTTTATACTGTTCAAGTGTATTTGCGACAAATTTAGACGGAAAATATGTCATCATCTCGTCCTGAGACATATCGGCATCTTCGGAGTAGGCCGAAACTGCCACTGGCGAGAAGAGTGTGCATACACCGCATAAAATCATAAGAGCGAGTCGTTTATTTGCCATGGATCCTGGGCTCCTTCTATAAAATTTCTATGATTCAAAAAAAATTACACTAAACGATCTGAAAAAAACTGGCAAGTAATTAGCTGTTTTACGATGATCTCGGCATGGAGATCAACGGAAAAGCGGTTTCTCAACAAATCCGGGACGAAATAAAGAAGGAGGTCGATCTCATCAGCGGCCGCAAACCTTCGCTTGTCGTTATCCTTGTCGGAGAGGATCCAGCCTCTCAGGTCTATACCGGACGAAAAGTAAAAGCGTGCAAGCAAGCGGGTATGGAATCAAAACTGATCCAACTTCCCGATACCACTTCTCAAGAAGAACTGATCAACTTGATTAAAGAGCTGAACACAGCGCCTGATGTCGATGGTATCCTTGTGCAGCTCCCCCTCCCACCTCAGATCGACCCGGATTTGATCGCCCGCACAGTTCATCCTGAAAAGGATGTGGACGGATTTCATCCAATCAACCTCGGTAAACTTTTCCTCGGTGAAGATGATGGATTTATCCCTTGCACCCCCTTGGGGATCATCAAACTGATCGAACACTTCAAAATCGAAACCGCAGGTATGCATGCGGTGATCATTGGACGCAGCAATATCGTCGGAAAGCCGATGGCAGGACTTCTCATGCAACGCTCCCCAACTGGCAATGCCACTGTCACAATTGCGCATAGCAGGACAAAAAACCTTGAAGAGGTCGTCAGACAAGCGGATATTGTGGTCGCAGCGATCGGCAAGCCGAAATTCGTAACGAAAGCGATGATCAAAGAGGATGCGGTCATCATTGATGTTGGGATCAACAGGCTTGAAGACAACTCGCTTGTCGGCGATGTCGACTACGAGAATGTCAAAGACCATTGCCGTATGATCACCCCTGTTCCTGGAGGCGTCGGCCCCATGACGATCGCTATGCTCCTGCACAACACGCTCAAGAGCTACCGTGCGCGTCATTAACACTCTTCTACTCCTGATTCTGTTATGCAGCTGCGGCCAATCATCTGAAAATCGCCTCGGCCACTTTCATGGGATTGCCATGACCATCCCCTACCACATCACCGTCGGGCACTCGTTGAGTTCATCCGAAGAAGAGAACGTCCGTACAATCATCAGCCAAACATTTGATGAAATTGACCGCATTTACAACAAATGGAATCCAGCCTCTGAAATCAGCGCGATCAACCGTGCAAAAGCCAACGTAAAACTTCCTATCTCCCCAGAACTGTACCGTTTTCTAATCGAAGTCGACGCTTTTTATACCTTGACCGACAAGCGCTTTGACCCCACTGTTGAACCTGTTCAGCAACTATGGAAATCTGCGCTGGAAAAGAACCGCTTGCCCAAACAAGAAGAGATCGATAAACAGCTTGCCAGCGTTGGCTGGAGCAGCGTGCATTTCACTGATAGAGAGATCTGGAAAGAGCAGGGAAATACGTCCCTGGACTTAGGGGGAATTGCCAAAGGATATGCGATCGACCTCATCCTGCAAAGGCTTCACGAAGCCGGATATGAAAACCTCTATGTTGAATGGGGTGGTGAAATCGCGGCAAAAGGAGAGCATCCCGATCAAAGGCCCTGGCGGATCCTTGTGACCAAATGGGGTATTCCCGGGGATACGGATATCGTTGTTGAGCTTCATAATATGGCGATCGCCTCAAGCGGCGATTATTTGCAGAACTGGACAGTAGATGGTGTCTCATACAGCCACATATTCAACTGCCGGACAGGCCAGCCGATCAAAATGACAAATCGATCGATATGCAGCGTCACAGTGACGGCATCCAGTTGTTTGATTGCCGATACCCTGGCAACAGCTGCTATGCTGTTTCAATCGAGGGAAGAGGCGGAATCCTGGCTGGAAAATATAAAAGAGCAATATCCCAAAATGCAGTATTGGGTATACATGAGATAGCCGCCACACACCCTAGGCATCGATACAGAGCCTTATTAGGTTCGTTCTCTCTATAAGATATGAATTCGAACCCTTACTCAAAAAATAGGGGTATGGCGGCGAAAAATTATGATTTTTTTAAAGTCTCAATCGCAGATTCCGCCTGTGATTTTAATGTCGTGTACTCTTCCTCCTCACCGCAGCACCTGGCTGCAAGCTCAAATGACATGATTGCATTCTTTGTATCGTTCAAGGCTCTGTAACAGCTTGCGGACTGGTAGTGTGCCGCTGGATTTTCGGGATTTGTCAAAATAGCCATCGCATAAGCAAGCAGTGCTCCCTGAAAACCTCCATTCAACTGTTCTGCCATGCCAAGGCCCAACCAATAGTTGTGAACATACGGATTAAGCGTTGTTAAAAAAACAAACGCGTCGGCAGCTTTATTGTATTCCTGCCTTTCAAATAAGCTTCTGGCAATGGTGTAGAACTTCTCCATTGTTTCTGATGAATAACCAATGATCTCCTGAAAAGTCTTTCCCTCTTTAACCTGACGTCTCACAACTTCGGGATCCTTTAACTTCTCAATAGCCTCTTGAGGAATTTTATATTCCTCAGCGTTTTCCATCTCTTCCATTATTGCTCCTCTTTCATCTCATCCAACAATGCTTGATATCCCGAAGTGAACCTTTCGCGAAATTGATCAAGATTATGATGCACCTGATGCCTTATGTGGTTCGCGTACGCTTCATAAGGTTCTAAATCCTCTTGCATCAACTCCTCTAGGTTTTGAATAATCGCTTCAGTAAGGTCTTCCACAGTCTTTTTAAAGACAGGATCTTCAACCAACGCCCCTGTTTCAGATGAAGTTTTTTTCTTGTTCATCTTTCTCCTCCAGGTCAGTCCTGCTTCCTCGTGGACGCTATGATCGCCGCGACAGCACCAGCCGAATCCCGTGCGCTTGCTAAAAGCGGGCCGATCGGCATACTCCCGTTCTCCGAAGCGGCATCGACGATCGGCTTTAATTGGTCAGGCAGAGGGCCAAAAGACCTCAAAGTTTCACAATTCTTCTTCACGTCTTCGCTGGAAACAGGACTCCCTCCAGTTTCAGAAAGCGACAGTTGCTCACCTTCATCACCTTGAGACCATTCTTTACCGATGTTCGGGTCGATCGGAGATCCTCCTTGAGGACCTTGAATTGGGTTAGGCATAGTCCCTCCTTAGGTTATACCGATCATGTTTCAAAATTCAGTTTCATACTTCATCGTCTGAAAATCGGATTTGGAAACATGTTCGGTATACTCATCGTCTTACCTCATTATAAAATCAATATTTTAAAAACACAAGTTATTTCAGTGTTAATTTACAAATAACAAACTGATCTTGCTATCATTTTAAGAAATTGTTAAAATGATCCTGATAAAAAAAGGAACTACTCAAAAATAATTAAATAAAATCACAAGATTTTTTTTAAATTCGGTTAGGACATGCTAGTAAATCCTTTAAGAAAGAACAAGATCAACCTTTCAGACTACAATTTTGGAAAGGATATCGAATGCAGGAAATTGATGGCGGACCTGTCCGTCTTTGAAGTCAATGTCCTCACAGAGATCATCCATGGATCCTTGAAGTCCACTATTCAGCAAATTGCCGAATATTTGGACTCAACGGAAGATGAGCTTAGCTCGGCGCTTGAGAAATTGTTAACGTTGAAACTTTTTCATTTGGACGGTGATCAGATCATTGTCGACAAAGAGATGCGTAAATACTATGAATCTCAAATCCCAAAATTTGACGATGACTTTCGCGCCGACATGGAATTTGTCAGAGGTCTGCTAAGCAAGGTTCCGATTCATGTCCTCCCAACCTGGTATTCCATTCCCCGCACTTCTGACGATATCTTCGGTTCCATTGTCGAAAAGTACTTGCTCACTCCAAAAATTTATCAAAGATACCTGGATGAGATCTCTTTTGACGAGCCGATATTAAACGCGATCATGAACGACGTTTACAGCAAGCCCGACTATAAAATTCATGCGAGCGAGGTCATTGAGAAATATAATCTGACGCGAGAGCAATTTGAAGAGTACATGCTTCATCTTGAATTTAATCTCATTTGCTGTCTCAGCTACAACGAGTCCAACGACCATTGGGTCGAAGTGATCACTCCATTTTACGAATGGCGGCAACTTCTCAGATTCCGCCAGAAAAATATGCCTGTTCAAGTCGACCAGCCATTGGAAATCGAACGCACGCATCCCCACGACTTTGGCTTCGTCATGGACATGTCGACCATTATCTCAAGCTCTTTGCAAACGCCGGTTCCTGTTCAAGAAGTCGAAGGGAAATTATCACTTCCGTTGGAATCCGCAGAACAGCTTCTCGCACGCCCTATCAGTCTCCAATTTAGCGAGCTCTTAGTAAAGATGCTGACAAAGTTAAAGCTTGTCGAAGTGACGGATCATGAGATTATTCCGAGAACCGTTGCAAAGGCATGGCTGGAAAAGCATCTGCAGGAACAGGCGATCGCTGTCTATCGCTACGGCGCTCATCAAGGCACTGCAATTCCAGGCGGATATATCGACAGGGACTTGCGGGAAATAGAAAACTGCCTCAAGAGACTGATGAGCAAAGGCTGGATCTATTTCGATGATTTTATAAAAGCATCCTGTGCGCCGATAGGCGATAATCATCCAGTCATGCTCGTTAAAAAAGGAAGACGGTGGAAATACGAATTTCCCTCCTATTCTGAAAATGATATTAAAACCATCCATCAGTACATCTTCCAAACGCTCTTCTCGGCAGGGCTGGTCGCGACCGGCACCCATCAAGGAAGAGAGTGCTTTAGCATCACGCCTTTCGGCCGCATGACAATGGATTAAAAACTACAGTTTGACCTGCTCCGTATCACGCGAGCTGGAAGAAAATTGCAGCGGCTCTGTGCTTGTAACGAATACCTGAGAAAAGCCGTCCAATAAAGAAATCAATTTCTCCCGCCTGCTTGCATCGAGACTAACTCCGACATCATCGATCAACATCAAAGGAGTTGTATCAGAGTGCGCTTTCAACTGATTCCACTCTGCAAACTTTAACGCCGTGGTCAAACTCTTTTTTTGCCCTTCGCTTGCATAGAGCTTCGCTTCTTGATTGCCCAGTTTAAGAGACAAGTCGTCTAAATGCGGGCCGACCATTGACGACCCCGTTTTCATCTCTCTCGACCTCATTTTTCGATACTGTTCAAGAAGGTCTTTTGGCTGGTATTTTGGGACATATTTTAATGAAACAGCTTCCTTTCCGCATGAAAGCGCTTCCTGAACCTCTGTGCAATCTTGCGTAAGAAGAGCTACAATCCTCTCCCGTTCTTCAATCAGATATGCACCGGAGCTTGCCATCTCAGTTTCAAATAGTTCTATTGCCCGCTCGCTGTGCATTTTTAACAATGCGTTCCGTTGGCGCATCGCGCGAAAATAGCGCGTCAGATGATGCACATAGAGAGGGTTCATCTGCGCAAGCTGCAGATCGAGGTATTTTCTTCGCTGTTTAGGCGCGCCTTTGATCAGTTGAATATCATCAGGCAGTAATAATGCCCCCTGCAGAAGCCCAAGCAGATCGGAAAGGGATTTGCAGGGATGGCGGTTTGCAAAAATGCGCCTCTGCTTTTTTTCATAAATATACCGGATCGAATGATCGATACCCTGATTCTCGTAGTGGAGTTCGACGTAAAATCCATCCTCTCCTTCTTTGACGAGCTCATCAAGATTATTGGAACGGAACGAACGCCCGGTGATCAAAAGATAGATCGCCTCCAGGATCGTCGTTTTACCACGAGCGTTTGGTCCAATGATCAGGTTGTTTTGAGGGCTGAACTGAAACTGCGCATCTCCATATGATCGGAAATTGCGCAGCAGCAGCGCCTTAACCCACATTCTCACTCAATCGCATCGGCATTAAGACAAATAGAGGCGAATTTCCGGCAGTCGCCGTCGTCCCTTCTTCAGAGTCTGTGATGACGCCTGGATTGAAAGAGTCTGTGACCCCGAGCGTGACCCGTTCCCCTCTTGTATGCTTAAGAATGTCCATGAAAAACGTTGGATCGAACGCAATATCGATCTGTTCGGCGTGGTAATTGACCGGCATGGAAACATTGCCCTCACCGATATCCTTTGTGTTAGCGGACAGTTTGACTTCGCCATTCCCAAAAGAGAAACGTACCGAGTGATACCCCTCTGCTGTAAAAAGCGACACTTGCCTCAACAGAGTCAGCAGTTCCTCCCTGTGCAGGGTCACGACCTGAGCGGACTGCTCAGGAATGACCCGATTGACGTCAGGATAGTCTCCGGAGAGCAGCTTGGAGACATGGAGGCTGTTTTCCGTTTCAACGGCGATTTTATCGTTTAAGAGATAAAGGGTTGCATCCCCTTCTTCTTTGAGATTTTTGAGGATCTCGTCAACAGCCTTGATTGGGACAATATAGCTGCCTGAAAAGGAAGGGTCGACCTGCATATCCAGATGGGTTCTGGCCAGGCGCTTCCCGTCAGTTCCGACAAAGCTTGCCTTTCCGTTTTCAATATGCAGGAACACCCCTGTCAGGGCATAACGCGTATCATCTTTAGAGACGGCAAAGGACGTGCGGAAAAACATCTCTTTAAGCTGTTCTTGTGTCAGCTTGACCGGTGTCGCATCTCCGAAAGAAGGAAGGTCGGGGAAGTTGCTCCCTGCCATCCCGTGCAGTTTGAATTTTGAGGAGTCTGCAATAATCTCAGTGACGTGATGATCGTTTGTCGTCACTTCGACATTCATCGAAGTCAGCTCACGGATCAATGAGGACAGCTTTTTGGCCGGAAGCGTGGTGGAACCTTCTTCAAGCACTTTGGCTTCGGTAAAACACCGGACGCCGACGGTCAGATCAGTCGCAGTCAAGGTCAGTTCTCCATTTTTCGCTTCTATCAGGATATTAGAAAGGATCGGCATCGTAGGATTCGGGGGAACGACATGTTGACATTTGCTGATTAAATAGTTGAACTCTTGTGTGGAAATGACGAACTTCATAACAGATTCCTTTTGTGATCGTGTAGGGGTAAAGATTAACCGATTAAAAAAGTGAAAGTCAAGCAATAGAGACTGTGTTTTTATCCGCGCATTGCGTTATACTTAAAGCACAAAATACAACACTGCAATCATTAGAAATGGGAAAAAAAACATCGTCGTCTGAATTAGTCTCGAACAGAAAGGCGCGGCATCAATATGAAATACTGGACACCTACGAAGCAGGGATTGTCCTGACCGGCACAGAGGTCAAGTCCCTCAGGGACAATGGCGGCTCTTTGCAGGAAGCGTACATCCGCGTAAAAGAAAGCGAGCTCTGGCTTCTCAAGTGCCATATCGCCCACTGGAAACATGGCAACATCCATAACCATGAAGAGACAAGGGAACGCAAGCTTCTCATGCACAAGAAAGAGATCCAGCGCCTTAAGTCCGCCGCTCAGGAAAAAGGGCTGACGATCGTTCCGCTCGCTATCTATCTGAAAAGTGGAAGGATCAAAGTCAGCCTGGCGACCGCTCGAGGAAAAACAGGTCTGGACAAGAGAAAATCTTTGAAAGACAGAGATGAGAAGAGACGCATTCAGCAAGCCATGAAACGCGATGTATCACATTAAAATCCTGTCTGTCGGAAAAACAAAAGAACAGTGGCTCCTCGACGCCATCGACGAATATGCTAAGCGGTTAAGGTCTACGGTAAGCTTCACGTATCAATGGGCAAAGAATGATCATCAGCTGGAGGAGCTTGCAGCTAAGGAGAAAAATACAATTCTCCTCGACCCCAAAGGCTCCCTCCATACAAGCGAACAATTCTCTAGCTTCTTAGTCGAATCTCTTGAACGTGGAGGTTCAAAATTGACCTTTGTCATCGGAGGGGCGGACGGGATTCCAAAAAGTTTGCTGGCCGATGGGCAAAAAATCAGCTTGTCTCCGCTGACCTTTACCCATCAAATGAGCCGGCTAATCCTTATTGAACAGATCTATCGCGCCCTTGAAATCGACAAAGGCTCCGATTATCATCGGGCTTGACGGAAATACAGCATTGAGCCGTTGATCAAAGCTGCGCCTATGGCAACATCGATCGCTCCCCTGATATCCATCGGTACCTGGAAAAACTTGATCGCCATCCCCAGTCCGATCATGGAAAGCAGCAATAAGTAATACGGCAGGCTGTACATCTTGGCAATTGATGTGGGCTCTTCAAAAGATCGTATACGATTGACAACGCGATTGACAGATTTCGCGAGGACGACCCTGCCTTTCCAAAAACCGATCATCAAACCGGCAAGAATGAGAACGATCACGCTGTTTTCATAACTACCGAACATATTCGCCATCGATGAGAACATCGAACTGTAATTCGCCTCAGGCAATAACAGGCCGGTCAGCAACCGCAACCCCAGTTGCAAAAGAAATACACCTATCACAAACCAGACCATTCCAGCTGTGATAATTAAAGTTTTGTGTTTAAAAGTTAACATATGTCCACTTTGTTTAAAGCAAAATGTATAGCATAGCAAAGGTGGACAAAAAACGTCTATTCATATATAAATATTTATTCTGAAGTACAATCCTCAACCAGTTCAGAGAATGTCTGTTAACGGTCGTTGAATACAGGTTCAGAAATTTCCTTGTTGATAAAAAGAAGCGCGGAATGTAGCTTACTTTTTTTAGACTTCTACAGGAGTCAAAGAAGCTTAATCGAAATAAATCGATGATAAAGATTAATTGAGGCTTTTTACAGGCGTGCGGGTAAGTTTCAAGCGCTTTTTTAAGGATCAAGTCTCACTCTACAAATTTGGGAATATGAATGATGAATGGATATGCAGTCTTTTTTAAATTAATTTTTACCGTTTTATCGGTACTTTTCTTTACCCTGTTCACCGCAACGACATTCTCTTATGGATTTACGCCTTATAGCGCTTTCGTCGGAATCATCTGCGGTATTGCCTTCAGCGGGTTTGTCTTTCTATCCGACATTATTTTTAAGCGCGTATCATTAAAGCAGATGAACACCCTGACGCTGGGACTTTTATTCGGATACCTGCTTGGTCAGTCCCTTAGTCTTGTTTTGACATCAGTGATTGATTTGGCGGCACTGGCGATCTGGCCGGAAACTGTGAATCTAATTAAAGTCGGGATTTTTCTCTTCAGCGTGTATTTCGGCATTTCCTTCACAGCCAAGGCTGCAGAAGAGATCCACACAAGCATCCCTTTTATTAAATTCAAGCCTTCCACTCAGAAGAAAAAAGATTACATCCTCGATTTTACGGCATTGTGCGATACCCGACTGATCGACCTTGCAGCGGCCGGTCTTCTTGACAACCACCTCGTTCTTCCTCGCTTCGTTTTAAAGGACATCTATGAAAAAGCGGAGTCTCAGGAAAATCCCTCAAACTCGAAGGCAAGGCGCGCGCTTGAAGTCATTAAAAAGCTTGAAGAGCTTCCGAAACTTCACTTGAAGACTGTTGAAACCGATTTCCCCGAAATCAAGGATATCCAGGGTAAACTCGTTCGTTTAGCAAGGCTTCGTGACGCCTACATGCTGACAGCGGAGGCCAATCAGATCGAGCAGTCAAGCATTGAGGGGATTAGGATCATCAATATGCACAGCCTCGCTAAGGCTTTGAAACCGCTTACTCAAGCTGGTGAGTTCATCACGATCAAAGTGCAGCGTTATGGAAAAGAGGCGCGTCAAGGGGTAGGTTACCTCGATGATGGGACCATGGTCGTCATTAATGGAGGAGCAGAGTTCATTGGGGAAATGATCAAAGCTCAAGTGCTATCTGTTAAACACACCTCATCTGGAAGAATGATTTTCTGCAATGCGCTTGAAGACGAAGAAGGGAATCCGGCTGACGACATGCCGATGCCGACCCACGATCCGTCAGCTAAAAAGTACTTTGCCCTGTAAGCGCTCATGCTTCGAGGATTAGGAACTGATATCATAGAAATTGACCGTATCGAGAAAGTTGTCAATCGGTACGGTCAACAATTTTTAGATCGATTATTCACGCCTTCCGAGCAAGAATATTGTTTAAAATACCGCAATCCCATCCAACACTATGCAGGAAGATTTGCTGCAAAAGAAGCGATTGTAAAAGCTCTCGGAACAGGGATCCGGAAAGCGGTCTCATGGACAGATATTGAAATTTTAAATGACTCTCAGGGGAAGCCTCAGGTATATCTTTCTCCTGAAGTGAGAACTCATTTTTCCGATCCGGTCATCCACATTTCGATCAGTCATTCGAAAAAATACGCGACATCCGTCGCCATTGTCGAAAACTCAAAATAACTTCAAAAATTTGTAATTTCTATTTCAACAACTACTTGACTCTGAGAAAGCATTGTAGAGCAAATACGACTACCACAGAGCCCCCAAAGATCATAGAGATTGTATAGTACAATTATTAATCTCGGTGTTCTCCGTGATCTCGGCGGTGGAAAATCTCTTTAAATTGACTTCATTGAAAAGGAAATCCAGTACCCTTTCTTTTATAGATGCTATTGTTCAAGTATTGGGGAGATCAAAAAAGAAGAGCGTGTCAATCAATCAGAGATGACACGCTCTGGCAAGATTATGCTTTGGCTTTATCCAGATAATTAATGACGTCTCCGACAGTTTTCAGCTTTTCTGCTTCTTCTTCGGAAATCTCAATACCAAAACGCTCTTCGAAAGTCATGATCAACTCGGTCAGATCCAATGAGTCTGCATTGAGGTCTTCAACAAAAGACTTTTCCATTGAGACATCACTTTTATCTACACCCAGCTGCTCGACAACAATGTCGATCACTTCTTGTTCTGTAGCCATTTCTTCTTCCTCTATTGAAAGGGTTATAAAATCATTCCACCGTCAACTGTAATCACTTGACCGGTAATGTAGTCCGATAACGGACTCGCTAAAAATAACACTGCATTCGCAACATCTTCAGCGGACCCCATCTTTCCAAATGGGATTTGCGATAAGATGCCCTCTTTCTGCTGCTCACCAAGCGCTTCAGTCATACGCGTTTGAATAAATCCGGGAGCTACACAGTTAACACAAATATTTCTTGTCGCAAGCTCTTTGGCCATCGCTTTCGAAAATCCGATAATGGCCGACTTGGAAGCCGCATAATTGGCCTGTCCAGCGTTTCCAGTCATTCCAACAACTGAACTCATATTGATAATTTTTCCACGTCTAGCCTTCATCATCGGCCGAACAAGAGCTTGGCAGGTATTGTAGCAGGATTTCGCATTAATCGCCATGACGTCGTCCCAATCATCTTCCGTCATTTTGATTAATAACTGATCTCTAGTGACTCCGGCATTGTTGACGAGGATATCCACTTTCTCAAATTTTGTAAGAACTTCCTTGATCGCTTGTGAAACCTCATCTTTTTTGGACACGTCAACCTGATAGAAAGTGATGACATCACTGCTTAGCTCTTTATTGATCTGATCGGCAGTCGATTGACCCCGTTCTGCATTCGTACCAAAAATGGCCACTTTGGCGCCTTGAAGGGCGAATGTATGCGCGACTGCTCGGCCGATGCCAGCGCTTCCCCCAGTTACAATGGCTGTTTGATCTTTTAGTAGTTGCTGCATGTCAACGCCTCTTCCAACTGTTTGATATCTTCAATTTTTTCTATGCTTACTGTCGGCGCCTGAACGCCAATCCTTTTATTAAATCCTGCCAACGTCTTACCCGGGCCCATTTCAAGGTAGAGCTCGGTTCCTTCGTTTTCAATCGCTTCAATTCCTTGCTGCCAGCGAACTGGGCTTGTCACCTGGCGAATGAGCATTTCACGCACCTGATCTTCATGATGTACAAAGCCTCCGGTCACATTCATGACCAACTTAGCTTTTGGCTCACCAAGAGCTGCTTGCTCAACATGCTCAGCCAGGCGTTCTTGCGCCTCAAGCATCAACCCGCTATGGAAAGCCCCGTGCACTTGTAGAGGAAGCACCCGTTTTGCGCCTCGCTCTTTTGCAGCAATCGTTGCCGCTTCAATCCCCTTCTTCGTTCCAGAAACCACAACTTGTCCGGGACAATTGAAGTTCGCCGCCCATAAATCGTTTGGCATCGCAACTGCTTGAACAATCTCTTCCACCTGTTCAGGAGAAAGCCCTAGAACGACTGCCATCGTTCCATCTGTTGCTTCACAAGCATCGTTCATGAATTGACCGCGGTTTTGAACCAGAGGAAGCCCATCTGAAAATGACAGATAACCGGCTGCCGTCGCCGCTGTGTACTCCCCCAAGCTTAAACCTGCGCAAATCAAAGGGGCAAGCTCTGGAAAAAGATCGGAAAGCACTCGCAATATGGCAATGCTGACGACATAGATTCCGGTTTGACTGTTGCGCGTTTCAGTCAGAACCTCCACAGGACCATTAAGGATAACCGAAGTCAGATCTCTGCCTAGTCGGTCATTCGCTTCTTCAAATGTCGCTCTTGCTATTGGATAACTTTCATAAAAGTCCTTTCCCATACCGGGATATTGGGCTCCTTGGCCGGGAAAGAGAAATGCGATCTTTTTCATCTGTCACCTTGTTGTTTTGTAATCACGGAAGCCCCCCAGGTCAAACCAGACCCGAATGCCACAAGTAATAGGTGTTCGCCAAACTGGATATCGTTCTCAGTGATCAACTCGTCCAACGTCATCGCAACGCTTGGGGCCGAGGTGTTCCCATACTTGTGAACAGTCTTTCCGACTTTTTCAAGAGGGATCTGAAACTTCTTCGCCAATGCATCGATAATTCTTTCGTTTGCCTGATGAGGGACAAGCCAGGAAATCTGCTCCTCTTCCAGGCCGGCCTTTTCCAAACATTCAAAAGCCGCTGCCGACATTCTTCTCACTGCGTGCTTAAAAACTTCTTTTCCGGACATTTTAAAATACTGCTGTCTTTCGCTTAAGGCTTTTTCATTCAGCGGAAGTCGAGAACCGCCCCCCGGAATGATGATCAAGTCTGCCAATGAACCGTCTGCACCGAGGCAAACACTGTCGATGGAATACCCCTCCCCTTCGCAGCTGATTACCGCAGCTGATGCACCATCTCCGAAAAGCACGCAGGTTGTCCGGTCCTGATAATCAATATAGGAAGAGATCTTCTCGCTGGCAACAAGCAGGACATTGCGGTACATTCCCGATTCAACATACGCTTTTGCTGTAGAAAGACCATATAGGAAACCTGTGCAAGCGGCCAAAATGTCGAACGCGGCAGCACGATCAGCACCTATAGAAGATTGTATGATAGCCGCTGTGCTGGGCATTAAATGGTCAGGGGTCGATGTCGCAACCAGGACAAGGTCTATTTCGCTCGGTGGAATAGCGGCTGAGGCCAGCGCTTTTTCTGCTGCTTTTGCCCCCATATCGGATGAAGCTTCTTCCGGAGCGGCAATTCGCCTTTCCTTCATCCCGGTCCGGCTCGAGATCCACTCGTCTGAAGTATCAACTAATTTTTCTAAGTCGGCATTGGAAAGAACCTTTTCAGGTTGATAGGACCCAATCCCTGTGATGCGTGCTTTTGGCATCGTTTTCCGTTTAAGTTTTTCGTTATTAATAAGGACATAAATTTTAACATATTAGAAAAAAATAGGAAACCGAAAAGCTTGCTTATGATTAAAAAGCTGCTCTGCCGGAAAAAGCTCGAGCCAAGGTCCCTCCATCGACATAATCAAGCGAACTTCCCATTGGCAGCCCCAAAGCCAGCCGGGAAATCTCGACCTGAAGAGGCTCAAGTTCTCGTTTTAGATAAAGAGAGGTTGCATCCCCTTCCAAGGTTGAATCAAGGGCGATCACTACCTCATTGATCGATAAAGCCCTTATCCTTTCCTTCATTTTATCCATTGGAAGGAGGTCAGGGCCTTTTCCCTCCAATGGAGAGATCAACGAGCCCAATACCTGATAGACACCCTGGAACTGATGGGTCTGCTCAATCGCGAAAACATCTTTAGCCGATGCGATCACACACATTATCCCTCGTTCTTTACGCGCAGAGTTGCAAAAAGCGCAGCGTTCATCATCAACTAAGCAGCCGCAATTACCGCACTGTTTCAGTTTATCGGGGATTTCACTGATCAGCTCTGCCGTCTTTTCCAGGCGTCTGGAATCCCATTCCATCATATGAAAGGCGTACCTTTCAGCGGTTTTGTTTCCAACGCCCGGCAACTGCTTTAAGGCTTCGATGAGTTGTAAGAGATGCTTTGGGTAATTCATTAGCGACATTGTATCCGGGAGCAGATTATTTGCCTACGACATTTCACTTGCGTGTTTTGTTTCATCAACCTATCATGAAATGCTTCAATCTGGGGTTTAGAGAACAGCGCCAGCTTTGGACATAGTAATTGGGAATATTATTGATATGTACAAATTAGTCAGTCTCAGCGTCTTATTTATCCTCACACTATTCTCCTCCACACTAAGCGCGCGCGCTCCGCAATTCGAAGAGATGCGCGTCGGATGGATCGAGGTCAACATTTCGGGTAAGACAAACGATTCCAAAGAGCAGCTGATCACGACGATCCGCAACCGGATGAAAACCAAGCAAGGCGAATCGTTTTCTCAAGCGGCATTCGATGCCGACCTGAAAATGCTGGTCCAGGACTATGACCGTATCGAGCCCATTGTCGAAATTCATGATGGGAAAATCCATATCAGGCTGAATATCTGGCCGAACCCTGTGATCCAAAGGATCCGCTGGGAAGGAAATTCACGGATCAGAACAAACAAGCTGCAAAGCGAGCTGGGTATTTCAGACGGTTCCATCTACGACAGGCAAAAGTTCAATGAGGGATTCCACAACGTCAAAGCCTACTACGTAAAGAAAGGGTTTTTCGAGGCCGAGCTGGATTATACCGTCGAGCATGACGACGAAGCCAATACAGTAGTGATCAATATCTGTATCAAAGAAGGGCGCGCAGGAAAGATCAAAGACATCGTTTTTCACAATTTCACCGACGATGAACAAAAATGCATCCTCAATATGATGGTGACCAAAAAGTACAACTTCTTCCTCAGTTGGCTGATGGGGACCGGCATTTATAACGATGACATGATCCTCCACGACAAGTTCCAGATCCTGAACTATATTCAGAACCTCGGCTACGCGGACGCTAAAGTCGATCTTGAGGTGATCGAAGCGAAACAGGACGACCGGATCATCATCTCGATCACTGTTGATAAGGGGAACCTCTACTATTTCGACGAGATCGAAATCGAAGGAAATAAGCTTTATAGCGATGCAGAGCTGATGGACTGTATTCCGATCAAGAAAGGAACCCCCTATTCCCCGGAGAAGTTGATCGACAGCGTACAGGTGATCACGAACTATTACGGAAGAAACGGTTACATCGACGCTTTTGTCAACTATATTCCGAAGCTGGACGATGACGGCTGCTCATACAAGGTCAAAATGATCGTTGAAGAGGGAGATCAGTACAGGGTTGGAATGATCAAAGTGATCGGCAACAAGTGTACGAGAACTAAAGTGATCCTTCACGAAACCCTTCTTGTCCCCGGAGAAGTGTTCAACCTTGAAAAACTGAAAATTACCGAGCTTAGACTGTGCAACATCGGCTACTTCGACAACGTCAATGTCTATGCCGTCAAGTCGTCTGAAGACAGCGTCCTGCCCGGCTGTTACCGCGATGTCCACATCGAAGTGGAAGAAGGCAGTACAGGAAATATTGGAGCTTCCCTTGGATTCAGTACGGCAGAGGATGTGTTTGCATCGATTTCGATCACTGAATGCAATTTCAACATTGAGGGATTGCGCTGCTTTTCAGAAAATGGTTTGTGCGGACTCAGAGGCGGCGGGGAATTCGCGAGCCTTTCCTTATCTTTCGGCGCGAAAAGCTCCAGGTATGCCATCTCATGGACAAAACCTTACTTTATGGACACCCCGTGGAGCGTTGGATTCGATATCGACAGAAGTACGAAGTCTTATATTTCCGACGATTACTGCATTAAGGCCGTTGGATTAGCCCTGCACGCAACCTACGAATGCAATGCGTTTATGCGTATCGGGTCTCATTACAGAATCCGCTACACCTATGTCGATGTCGATGATGACCTGACATGCGACTGCGATATCGACAGCGAAGGTCGCAAGATCCACGATAAAGATTGCAAAATTCCGACAAAGCAATCCATTATAGATGCAGAAGACAGCGACGGAATGATCTCAGCCCTTGGCTACACTTGGCAATATAATACGACGAACCACCCGATATGCCCGACGCGCGGCCTCAGATCGACAGCACAGTTTGAAGTGGTCGGCCTGGGCGGTGACGCGCATTTTCTCTCGTTTGCCTATCTCAATTCCTGGTACTACAATTTATGGAACAAGCTGATCTTTAAAGCGCGGGGAGACCTGCGGTTTATCCAGCCGATGCGTGGACAAAGCGTAGACACTTTGCCTCTTGACGAACGCTTTTTTCTCGGTGGCGACAACCTCGTCAGAGGATACCACGCCTATCGACTAGGACCGGTTTATGAAGAGGTGGACGTCAATACAGGAAAAACAGAGCCCGACTATGATGATCCGAAGGGAGGGATCTCGATGCAACTGTTCTCGCTGGAATTGAGCAGACCTATTATGGGATGCGGCGATGCTTTTGTCTTCTTTGACACCGGCGCGCTTTCATCCAGAAGATGGAATTTCGGTCGTTTTTATTCGTCCTACGGGTTAGGCGCGAGGCTGCAGGTATTCGGAAACGGGTCTCCTCCATTGATGGTCGGCTATGGCTGGCCGATCAACCCAAAAGACGACAGCCAGATCAAACGGTTCTTCATCACAGTAGGTGGAAAGTTTTAAACAATAATCAAGGAGTTATCCTATGAAATCACTAACGAAAATTATCATTAGCGGACTGGCAGCGCTTCTTTTTTGCGCATCCACGCCGCAACTGGAAGCAGCTGCTGCAAAGATGGGCACTGTCACCTTCCGCACATGCGTTGAAAAATCAAAATTCGGCGTCCAGGAGCAAAAGAACTTTGACGATCTGAAAAAACAAATGGAAAGCGTTCTCGAAGAGAAAGAGAAAGCGTTGACTGAGATCTCAAACAAGTTCAACGATCCTGACTATCTGGACAGCCTTTCAAATGAAGCGGAAGCGGAGCTCAAGCACAAATTCCGCACGTTGAATGGAGAGTTGCAGCAGCATCAACAGCAGTACATGCAAATTCTTCAGCAGACGAACTTCAAGATCATTCAAGGGATTACAGAAAAAGTGAACGAAGCGGCTGAAATCGTTGCGAAACAGAAAGGTCTTGACCTGATCGTTAACGATGAGAGCACCTTTTTCCATTCCGCTTCTTTGGATGTGTCGCAGGACATCATCAAAGAGATGGACAAAATGTACGAAAAAGAAGCGAAAAAGTCGTAAGGAGAAAACGATGGCAGGGAAAGAGTCCTTCACATTAGCGGAACTGTCCAAGTTAACTGGGGCCGATCTGATCGGCAATGCCGAACAGATTGTCACAGGCTTTGCAGATCTTGAGAATGCCGGGCCGCATGAAGTCTCTTTCCTGTCTAATCCTAAATATACGAACACCCGTTACAAGGGGATGATGAAAACCTCTCGTGCGGGCGTGGTCTTTGTCGCTCCTCATGTAGCAAGGGAATCAGGCAAAAACTATCTCGTCCACGAAGACCCCTCCCGTGCTTTTCAAACAACGATCGAAGCATTTAGGGGAAAGGTCAAACAAACGGGCTTTGATCAAATACACCCCTCAGCAGTCATCCACCCGACAGCTCAGATCGGTCCTGAAACAATCATCGGCCCGAACGCTGTCATTGATGAAGAGGCGGTTATCGGCAATCATTGCTATATTGGTGCAGGAACATTCATTGGTCCGCAGACAACCATTGGCAACCATTGCCGCATCCATCCCAATGTCGTGATCAGAGAGTCCTGCGTCATTGGAAATCGTGTCGTATTGCAGGGAGGTGTTGTGATCGGTTCCTGCGGGTTTGGCTACACGACAAATGATCAGGGCGTCCATGAGCGTCTTGCGCATATCGGCAATGTCGTGATTGAAGACGATGTTGAGATCGGGGCAAATACCACTGTGGACCGCGCCAGGTTTACCAGCACCGTGATCGCCAAAGGCACAAAAATCGACAATCTCGTTGTGATCGGGCATAACGTCAAGATCGGCCGGCACAATATCGTCTGTGGTCAATCGGCCATCGCCGGATCCAGCCAAACAGGAAGTCATGTCGTGATCGCAGGCCAATGCGGCATCGATGGGCATATCAAACTCGATGACGGAGTGATCATCACAGCAAAAAGCGGGGTCGCTAAATCCCTTCCGACGGGAAGATACGGTGGAATCCCTGTGCAGCCCCTTGACCAGCACAATCGGACGAACGTTCACATCCGCAACCTCGATAAATATATCACTCAGATCAAAGAGCTGAAGAAAAAGCTAAACTGATCTTCCTGTAGTTTTAAGCATTGCAATTTCTAAAACTACAAGCAGGTTAATCACCTCTCAGATCTTACATCAGACGATTTAACATGATGTAAAATCTTTGTGTCTTTGATCCTTTGTGTTTTTACAATTTCACTTTGTCTCTAGACACTATAGATAATATGAAACACAAAGGATCAAAGACACAAAGTCTGACTTCAGAATATCTTCGCTTCCTACGCTGTCTTCACCTTAAATAACGAATTATTCAACGCCCCTCCTGAATGATACTTAGGCTTGCTTTCTGCGCTTCACGGCTGTCATCATACGCGCCAATGACTCGAGCTTCATCAGAGAACAGTGATTTTGCATGCGGATCACCCATTAAAATCACCGTCACCTTATTCCCCTGCTCGATCAATTGTTGAACCAACAACCTCTCTTCCTTTGATACACCAAATTCAGTGCGTACCGTCGGCTGCATATCAAAAATAATCACAGCGACATGATCGTGTTCTTTCATTGTATTGATATGAAAACGAACCTCTTTTTCCGTTGGTGCCTTTGAACAATAAGCGCCATTAAGATCAAAAAGAAAAAATTCCGAATCTCCACTTCCTCCAACCTGAATAAAAGCATCAACAGGTTGCTGATGAAAAGGCCCTCTCACGATCTGTACAAGCTCACTGTAAAGCTCTCCAATTAGAGAAGGATCAGGCTTGAGATCCTTCCTTTCGGCAAGCTGCTGTTTGACTGCTGTAATTTTTTCTACTCGCCTGATCACCTCTTTCCGTGAGATCTCTCCTTTTTCTATACTGTCCATGATCGCCTTGATCCCCTTCTCAACATCCCTCGAAAGCAAAATAAGATCATTCCCTGCCAGAAACGCAAGGACTACCGCCCTTTCTAAAGAATAGTGATTGACGACAGCTCCCATGATCAAGTCATCGGTAATCGTCAATCCTTCAAAGCCCATCTCATCTTTTAATAAACCAGTGATCGCGGGGTTGGAAAGGCTGGTTGGGTACAAGGTGTCGACAGCAGGCATCAGCAGATGCGCGCCCATCACCATATCGACACGTCGATCAATCAATCGTTTAAATGGGATAAGCTCCACGTCGTGTAATCGCCGCAAGGAGTGATCGACCTTGGGAAGCCCCGTGTGAGAGTCGACGATAGTGTCACCGTGGCCGGGAAAATGTTTCGCGCATGCCAAAACCCCTCCCTCTTGCAGTCCTCTCATCATTTCAACTCCGCAATCGGCCACCCTCTCAGGATCTGATCCAAAAGACCGATGATTGATAATCGGGTTCAATGGGTTCGTATTGATATCGACAACAGGCGCGAAATTAACATTGATCCCAATCGCACGGCACTGTCTGCCAATTTCCAATCCTGTTCTATAAATGTCTTTCAAATTCGATAACTGGCCAAGCGCGTAGTTTTTAGGGAACCGGTCTCCTTCCACCATTCGCTGTCCTAGCCCCCACTCCGCATCTAAGCAGATAAATAAAGGGGTTTGACTGAGAGATTGATAGTGGGCTGCAAGAGATTTTAACTGCTCCGGATTCCAACGCATTTTGAACAACACGCCGCCCACATGGTATCTCTCGATCATTTCCTCAACATATTGCGTTGGATGGTCATCGAGCCCTTCTTTGGACGCGTCCAATTGATTCGAATAGGCGCCCACAATAAATAATTGCCCCACCTGCTGTTCAAATGACGCAAAAATCGGCGAGGGAAATAAAATTAATGAGAGAATGAAAAGAAATCGTTTAACTGCTGAATAAAGGCATCTTGATTGTCCCATGGTACGCGGTGTCCTGCTTGATCGATCTGAATGTTCTTCGATTCGGAATGGTTGAGTTCTATGGATTTAGCGATTTCACAAAATTTAGGGTCATTTTTACCAGATATCCAAAGAGTTGGAATAGAAATCTTGCTTAATGGGCCTGTTAAATCTTCTTGCTGCCCTAATCCCCAATGAGTCAAGGCATCTGCGAGTTTTTCCCTGTTAAACTTCTTTTCATCCCTATTGATTTGGGTGCTATAGGCAAAAACTGGTTGAGCATTCCATTTTTCCATCAATATCTGCCATTCTTCTGTTAAAAAACGCATCGCCAATGCACCATCTTTCAAAATTCGACCACCCCTCTCCCCTTCATGACTTAAACCAGGATGCGTGGAAACAAACACCGCTTTTTTAAAAAGGCCTGGATGATCGGTCAGCGTTTGCAGAGCTAATCGACCGCCCATGGAGTACCCGATTAAATAATTGTCTTCTTTCGGAGAAATCATAGAACTGAATTGAGAGGCAAACGCTTCTATTCCTTCAGAGGGATCAAAGTCCTTATAGAGATTAATAAAATGTAAATTAACCCCTTTAATCCCGTTTCTTAAGAAAGACCAATCAGCCGGTTCACCTAAAAATCCATGTAAACAATAGATATTGATCATCTGAATTCCTTTCACTTTTCCGTAAAAAATACATTTTAATGGTATTTTTTAATAGTATTTTTCTTTCATTTTTATCTGTAATATTAAATTTTTAGATATAGGGTATTTATTTATAAAATTTAGAATTTATTAATTAAATTGCTTGCATAAAATAAAATGTTATGTTAAAGTTTATTTTCATTACAAACAAAACTAACCATAACAATGGAGATAATAATATGACTACACCATTAGGTTCAAACCCTGTAGATCAAATGAATATAGAAGCGACAATGGCAGCTAAGCCAAAAGCTTCAAGCAGCATTTCAGCAAGCAAGATTATGTATAAAGTTGCAAACGTAGCTTTAAAAGTATTCGTTGCTCTTGGATTGGCTCTAACGCTTGGTCTTCCTTTAATTTCTAAAACTGTAAGAAATTTTTCTGAAGATCTTTTCTTCGGCGTACAAGACAGACCAACAACATACAAACCAGAAAAAGAAGCTAAGAGAAAAGCTCAGTTTCTTGCTAAACATGAAGAATCTTTCGAAACAACAAGAATAGATTTGAGTAACAACAGTAAGATTGCAAGTGGCGCTGGCAAAAAAATACCGGTTGACGCTGCTGAAGTTAGACAAAAAGCTTATAAACTTAATTCTAAAGGTGGTGTTGAACCAACAGTATTAGATCAAGCTGCTCGCGTTGCTAACGAAGCTAAAGAGCAAGCTGCTCGCGTTGCTAACGAAGCTAAAGAAGTTGTTGCTAATGCTGCTCAGCACGTTGAGCAACATGCTGGTTTGTATGCGTTAGGAGCTGCTGCCTTGACTGGAACTGCAGTTTTTGTTGGAAAAGCTCTTAAAGCTTAATCATCCAATCGACCAATCGGTCACAGTGATTCTAATGACTCAGTTCTCTTTTGAACTGAGTCATTTTTTTTAAAACAAAATTATTATTTTAAAAAAAAACGATATTGACATCACTTTACAATTTAACTAGACTTTTGGCCATCTATTAATCACATACCTAAAAAAAGAGGTGTTTATATGGCCATTCCAACAACTGCTCCTGTCAATGCTGACGCAGCAGCCCTTCAACCCGAAAACAAGCCTTTAGAGACAAAGAATAAAGCTCCTGAATGTACCGAAAAAACAATGAATGTTTTCTTACGTGTCATCGAAGGTGTTGTATTAATTTTCGCTAATATCGTCACTTTCGGTTTTATTAACTTTATCCCAGCGATCCACGATGAATACCGCAAAGTGTTCGGCGGAAAAAAGGTTGAAGTGTTGGAAGATGACAATCAACCAATGGCAACTGTCGCTACTGACGATGACGTATCGGGCGATAACACAGCACCCGCCACTGTAGCAGCACCTGTAAGAAGAGTCAGTGCGCCTGCCGATCAGCCAGCACCAGCTCCTGTTCCACATGTACCTCCTGCTGATGACGAAGAACCTCAAATGTATGGAGCTGGAGACTTTATTGCACACCACTGGAGTAAACGAGGTGAATATGCTAATCAGGCAAAAAGTGCTGTATCTCAAGCCTATGGTGCTTGCAACAAAGAAAATGCCGCATGGGCAGGTGGAAAAATCAAAGAAGGTTGCCAAAGTGCCTACAGCACAGCAACTTCTCCTGAAAATATCCGCAAAACAGCTGCTGCTGCAGGAGCAGTCGGTGTAGCTGCTATTTCAACACTTTTCTATACAATGATGGGTGGTGAAGGCGGCGATGCCATTTTAGAAACTGCGGTGAACGGAACACTAGCATAATTTCCTGGCCCTTCCTTCGGGAAGGGCCTCTCTTCTCAGACCAGCAATAAGGCTGGGTTTTCTAAGTACTTCTGAACTGTCTTAATAAATTCCGCTCCAGCAACACCGTCAATGACGCGGTGATCACAAGAGACGCTGATATTCATTACCTTTCCTGGAACAATTGAACCATTTCTGACGACAGGTTCATTGTGGATGCCGCTCACGGAAAGAATAGCCGCTTGCGGCGGATTGATGATCGCTTGAAAGTCCGTGACCCCATACATCCCTAAATTAGAGATGGTAAACGAGCCTCCCTTAAACTCTTCCATTTCAAGCTTTCCATCACGCGCTTTTTTAGCCAGATGGCGCACCTCCACTGAAATTTCCCCAAGATTTTTATAGTCTGCATGGCGAATGATCGGGGTGATCAATCCCCCATCAACACTGACAGCAAATGCCAGATCAATTGTCTTGAACCGGATGATCGTCTGATTGACACTGTTAAAACCGCTGTTGACATTGGGGTGCTCCCGCAGCGCTAACGCGCAAGCCCGCATTACGAAATCGTTATAGGAGACTTTAATACCAGAAGAGCGCAACTGTTCGCGGATCTGATACATCGGCTCCACATTGATCGCCTGAGTGATATAAAAATGAGGAATAAAAGTTTTCGCTTCCTGTAGCCGTTGTCCAATGACCTGCCGCATTGGCGAGAGTTTTTCTTCTTCGTAACTCCCTGGAGGAAGAGAAGGGCGCTCCCGTTTTCCAAAGACGACCGGTCCTGAGGGTTGCGCACTGGACAAGTCTTCGCTGACGATCCTCCCGCCTGGGCCGGTTCCTTTAACCGTCGTCAGATCCAGACCTTTCTCTTTCGCGAGCTTTTTCGCCAGCGGAGTTGCCTTGACACGCTCGGTCAACAATGCCGTCGGCGCTTCAAATTCATAATGTTCGAGCGGCTCTTCCGGGACAAATGCCGGCTGGCTTAATCCCCCAGCTGACTTTGAGGCAGCAGGCTTAGGTTTAGCAGGCTTCTCTTCCGAATCAACTTCCTGTTCAGGTTCGGGCTCTTCTTCTGCGATGGGTCCTTCAGGCTCATACCCTTCGATACTTTCATTTTCCTCTTCTGTGAAAATGGCGATCGCCTGATTAACGACAGCTTCCTCCCCATCCTGGACAAGAATTTTGCGAAGCCATCCCTCATCTAGCGCATTGTGCTCAACTGTCGCTTTATCGGTTGCCACCTCGATGATCAATTCCCCGGCCTCGACAAACTCTCCCTCTTTTTTATGCCACTTTGCAATTGTCCCCGCTTCCATTGTCGGCGATAGTTTTGGCATGGTGAATGTGAAAGGCATTGAGCTGTCTCCTACAGGTTTAAGGCTTTTTTACACGAATAGATGACACGGTCGACAGTTGGAAGCGTCTCCCTTTCCAGCACTTTGGAATAGGGCATCGGAGTTTCCTTTTGCGCAACGCGTTCAACCGGAGCGTCCAGATAATCAAAACAATGCTCCATGATCTGAAATCCCAGTTCTGCTCCGATTCCTGCAAAAATGTGCCCCTCCTCTACGGTAACGCAATGGTTCGTCTTCCGTACTGATTGGGCGACTGTGGCAATATCGAGCGGCTTGATCGTACGTAGATCGATCAACTCAACATTGATCCCCTGCTTGGCCAGCTCTTTGACCGCCTTTTCGCACAACTGGACCATCCGGCTGTGAGTAACCAGAGTAAGATCAGTCCCTTCTTTAACAACTTTAGCCTTTCCAATAGGAACAAGATACTCCTCTGTAGGAATATCCATCTTATCACCGTAAGAAAGTTCATTCTCTAAAAAAAGCACGGGATTGTTGTTGCGTATTGCTGATTTTAACAACCCTTTGTAGTCATAAGCCGTGCTGGGAGAAATGATGATGAGGCCTGGAATATTGCTGTAGATCGATTCGACGCAATGGGAGTGCTGGCTCGACACCTGGGCCGCAGCTCCGTTTGGCCCGCGAAAAACGATCGGACAGGAAAAACGATTGCCCGACATGTAGTACATTTTCGGCGCGGTCGAAATCAACTGGTCTGCGGCGACAAAAGAGAAATTAAAGCTCATAAACTCCACAACCGGCCGAAGACCGCACAGCGCTGCGCCTATGCCTAATCCCGCAAACCCAAGTTCAGAGATCGGAGTATCGATAATGCGTTTCGGCCCCCACTTATCGAGCATCCCTTTTGTGACTTTGTATGCGCCATTGTATTCAGCGACCTCTTCACCCATCACAAAGACATTGGGATCGCGTTCCATCTCTTCATCGAGCGCCTGTCTCAGCGCTTCTCTAACTTCAATCGTTTGCGTGCTCATGGTGCGTAAACGTCCTCTTCTAATGTCACAGGATCTGGCCAGGGACTCTCGTCGGCATGTTTCAATGAGGCGATCATGATCTCTTTCTGCTCTTTGTCCATCTCTTTGTACGCCTCTTCATCGATCCATCCCTTTTCTTCCAGTATCCCTTTTAACCTCAGGATCGGGTCTTTTTCCATCCCTTCTTTCAATGCCTCTTTTGTCCTGTAAAGACCGGGATCCGAAATCGAGTGGCCTCTAAATCTTTCAGCAACGGCTTCGACGAGTACCGGGCGCGAGGTTTTCAACACCTCTTCTTTCAGTTCCTCGAAAAGCGCGTAACAGTCCAGATAATTCATTCCATTGACGGTGTACCCTTTCATATTGTAGGCAGGCGCGGTATCTTCGGCAAGGCGATCGATGCTGATCGCCCGACTGACCGCTGTCCCCATTCCCCAAAGGTTGTTCTCAATGACATAGATGATGGGTAGGTTCCAAAGGGAAGCGAGATTCAGGGACTCGTGAAAAGCTCCTTGGGCAACGGCTCCATCCCCTAAAAAGCAGATCGCGACCTGGTCTTTGATCTCTTTGTATTTCAGGGCAAAAGCCGCCCCGGTTGCGGTTGGCACTTGTCCGGTCACGATACCGAATCCGCCAAGCATGCGGTCGGTGTAAAAGTGCATCGATCCGCCTCTTCCCAAGGCGTTTCCGTTGGCCCGACCGAAAAGCTCGGCCATCAATTCATCAGTTGTGGCGCCTAAAAGCAGTGCTAAGGCATGACAGCGATAAGATGTAATCCACCAGTTATCGGGACCAATAGCGTCGACAGCTGCTGTCTGGATCGCTTCCTGTCCCATATAGGAGTGGAAGAAACCGCCGATTTTCCCCTGCAAATATGCAGACTCAGCCCGCACTTCGAAATTGCGGATCCTCACCATTTTCTGCAAAGCGGCAAGCAACGCTTCTTTTCCAAGCTGTTTACTCACCTTTTCATCATCGCTAGAATAAAATTGATGTTTACTCACTTTTTGATCTTCCAAAACCATGAATTTTCACTCTTAGTGCTTATCATAACACATTCTTCACTCAACGTGAAGAGATCTGATGAAGTAGGTTTTCAGCTCTGATTTTCAATGTGTTAGATACAGCTTCTTCCCCATTTAGCATAGAGGTATAAGCCATGTCGACATCACCGAAGAGGCTGTTCAAGAGATTGAATTCCTCGGTAGACCTCAAGCTGCTGTCCATGCGGAACGTTTCCAGCCATTGCTGGGTGAAGCTCTGCTCATCCATTCTCTCTTCGATATAATCCTCCAAAAGACGGACATAATGTGCAATTTCACCTGAGGTAGATGGTCCATTTTCGCTACTTGAGGACACAGTGCCAAAATGTTGGAGCAGCCCGGCTTCCAGAGCCTCGGGGACAATATCCCAGTTATCGACATCATAGACGGGCTTGCCTTCTTTGATCAGGATAAATTGCGGCGACTCATGAACGATCCCTGTCAATTCAGCAATATGGTTCGATGCCGGGCGATTATCGATCACCTTGACCAGGCCAACAGGAAGCCCTTCCCTCGGCCCCATCAGCTGTTCGACAACACCGAAGCCTTGCATCGTCTTATGACACCCGCCAGCCTTGAACAAGGCGCAATTCGGATGTTGCGTTAGGAATGCGTCTACGTCTTCAGGTGTCGTTAGTTCAAATAACCTTTCGCGGAAACTCATGTTGTCTTCTCCCTTTCTTCTGTTGATAATTAGGATAAGAGTATACACAAAATATGGATAAAGGTCACAAAATATTCAAAAACAGGAAGCGTCCCCGCCTAAAAATCAGTTTCCAGTAATGGAAAGAACATAGGGTTGCAGACGGTTGTCGATCAGGTAATGAAAATCCTGTTTCACATAAGGACGATTTCTGTCCACCCATCGTTGCAGGCGGGCAAGGATCTCTTGAAATTCCTGATATTGCCTTTGAGGATCTTTCAACTCGCTGCTTTCAGTAAATTTTCCTGCATCAATGCGAACCGGCTTTCTATCGATAAATCCGGTATTGGTCAGGATCGAGCGGTCCCGATCGTACAACCCTTCCCGAAACTCCTCCACATAAAAATCAAACAACTGAATGAACGTTTTCTCAACCAAATCCCAATCGTTATTGGCAATGGCGGAATCGACAATTTCTTTTGTCACCGTTGCACGTTTTTGGACAATGTATGCGACAGCATTGCGATCAATTTTCCGTTTTATCCCGACCTTATCAATCACAATAATTGGTTCTCCTATCCCGTTGGTGCGGTTTAAATGGAGGGTGATCAAACCAGTGGAATCGCGATGCTTGCGGTAAGCAAGAGAGTAACCGTCAAATACAGCGTTGAGCTTGCGTTGATGTTTGGCGATCCTCCTATCAATATTATGCTGCATAAAAGGAAGAAGCTTCCATTTATCATATTTTTCCACTTTGTGATGTTTGAACTTGATAAATTTGACGACATAGTTCCCGTCTACAGTCCCAAAGACATAGCTCTGAGCCCCTTTACCAATATATCTCAGCTCCTGCTCAAGAATATCTTCAACCAATACCGGGTCTTCTGGAGGAGACACACTCCAATCAGGATTATAGGGAAGTTCGTAAGTAATATTACTGATGCGGAAATCGTCTGTGATGGCGTAATAACATCTGGCAGCGACAAAAACGCCGATCCCAAAGATCAAGAAGTAGAGGACGAATTTGGTTTTCTTCATTGGGATAGGACTATACGCGCAAACTAATTGAAAAATCGAGAAAATTATGATGTACGAATTTCGGACTTAAGATCAGACAAATATTGAGGATAATTTTCCTTTATCCAATCTTTGAGCTTTACCCTAATGCGATCCAGGTGGGACTCAGCAATTGCAGGAAGAGCAACGGATTCATCATCCACGAATTTTTCAACGTCAAAATGGATCGC